>DASRJA010000302.1:0-12517 GCA_035649695.1 Mycobacterium sp.
CCCCGCCGAGCTGGCGGCCCGACCTGCGCGAGCCCGCCGACCTCGTGGAGGAGGTGCTGCGACTGGAGGGTCTCGAGATCATCCCGTCGGTGCTGCCACAGGCGCCGGCCGGGCGTGGCCTCACCGCCATCCAGAAGCGCCGCCGTGCGATCGGAAAGTCGTTGGCGCTCAACGGCTATGTCGAAATCCTGCCAACGCCCTTCTTGCCTGCCGGCGTCTTCGACCAGTGGGGACTGCCCGCTGATGATCCGCGCCGCAACACGACTCACGTGCTCAACCCGTTGGAGTCCGACCGCCCGGCGCTGGCGACGACGCTGCTGCCGGGGCTGCTGGAAGCCTTGGGGCGCAACGTGTCCCGCGGTGCGGTCGATGTTGCGCTGTACGCGATTCAGCAAGTCGTCGAGCCGACTTCGGATACGCGTGCCGTCGACCGCATCCCGAACAATCGCAGGCCCACCGACGAGGAGATCGCGGTACTCGACGCGTCCTTGCCTGTACAGCCGCAGCACGTCGGCGTGGTGTTGGCAGGATTGCGTGAGCCGGCGGGCCCATGGGGTCCCGGGCGACCGGTGGAGGCACATGATGCGTTCGAGGCGGTCCGCGTCATCGGGCGTGCCGCCGGTGTCGAGCTGACGCTGCGGCCCGCACAGCATCTGCCGTGGCATCCCGGCCGCTGCGCCGAGGTGCTCGTCGGCGATGTGGTTGTTGGCCACGCGGGACAGCTGCACCCTGCGGTGGTGGAACGGTCGGGCCTGCCGAAGGGCACCTGTGCGGTCGAGCTTGACCTGGACGCCATCCCGCTGACCGAGGCACTGGCCGCGCCCGCCGTGTCGCCGTTCCCGGCGGTGTTCCAGGACGTCAGCCTGATCGTCGGAGCGGACGTCGCCGCGCAGTCCGTGGTCGACGCGGTGCGCGAAGGCGCAGGCGAGTTGCTCGAGGACGTCCGGCTGTTCGACGTCTATACCGGCCCGCAGATCGGCGACGGCCGCAAGTCGGTGACACTGGCCCTGCGATTCCGCGCCGCCGATCGCACGTTGACCGAGGACGAGGCCAGCGCGGCGCGCGATGAGGCGGTCAAGAGCGCCGCCGACCGCGTCGGCGCTATTCAGCGTGCCTAGCGCGCCGAAACTGCGGGGAGATCGCAGAACTGCCCGATTCTCGATCTGACCGCAGTCTGGCGAGATGTGAGAATTGATTTGCAACAGTCTGCATAACCATGCAGAATCGCTGCATGACGTCTGTCGCTGTGGCCGGTGCCAGCGGATATGCCGGTGGAGAGATCCTGCGGCTGCTTCTCGGCCATCCCGCCTATGCCGACGGGCGGCTGACCATCGGCGCGCTGACGGCCGCGGCGAGCGTAGGTACCACGGTCGCCGAACATCATCCACACCTGCTTCCGCTGGCAGGCCGGGTGCTCGAGGCGACCGACATCGACGTACTGGCCGGCCACGACGTCGTGTTCCTGGCGCTGCCGCATGGGCACTCCGCGGCGTTGGCCGAGCAGCTCGCTCCCGACACCGTGGTCATCGACTGCGGGGCCGACTTCCGGCTGACCGATTCGGCGGCGTGGGAGAAGTTTTACGGCTCGGCCCACGCGGGTAGCTGGCCCTACGGGCTGCCCGAGCTGCCTGGCGCACGCGACCGACTGCGCGACGCCAAGCGGATAGCCGTTCCTGGCTGCTATCCGACCGCGGCCCTGCTGGCACTGTGGCCCGCTGTCGCAGAGGACCTCATCGAGCCTGCGGTCACGGTCGTCGCCGTCAGCGGCACCTCCGGAGCGGGCCGGGCCGCCAAGGCCGACCTGCTCGGCTCGGAGGTCATCGGGTCGGCCCGCGCCTACAACATCGGCGGAAAGCACCGGCACACCCCGGAGATCGCGCAGGGCCTCAAAGCCCTGACCGACAAGGATGTCACCGTGTCTTTCACGCCGGTGCTGATCCCGGCGTCGCGTGGCATTCTCGCGACGTGCACCGCTCGCACCGGCACGCCGCTCTCGCAACTCCGCGCCGCCTACGAAAAGGCTTACGATGCAGAGCCTTTCGTGCACCTGCTGCCGGAGGGCCAGCTGCCGAAGACCGGCGCGGTGATCGGCAGCAACGCCGCTCAGTTGGCGGTTGCCGTCGATGAGGACGCGGAAACGTTCATTGCAATCGCGGCAATCGACAACCTTGTCAAGGGGACGGGCGGCGCGGCCATGCAGTCGATGAACCTCGCATTGGGTTGGCCGGAGACGGAAGGGCTTTCGATCGTGGGAGTGGCGCCATGACGGACATCACCGAAACCACGCGGCTCGTGCGGACGCAGGGCGTCACCGCGCCTGCGGGCTTTCGCGCCACCGGAATCGCGGCGGGCATCAAGGCTTCCAGTGCGCTCGACCTGGCCCTGGTGTTCAACGAAGGCCCCGATTACGCCGCCGCGGGCGTGTTCACCCGCAACAAGGTCAAGGCGGCGCCGGTGTTGTGGTCGCAACAGGTGCTGACCACCGGTCGGCTGCGGGCCGTGATTCTGAATTCCGGCGGCGCCAACGCCTGTACTGGCCCGCAGGGGTTCCAGGACACCCATGCCACTGCTGAAGCGGTCGCTGCAGCGCTGTCCGACTGGGGCACCGAAACCGGCGCCATCGAGGTCGCGGTCTGCTCGACCGGGCTGATCGGCGACCGGCTGCCGATGGATAAGGTGCTGGCCGGCGTGACCGAGGTGGTGCACGAGATGGCCGGCGGACTGACCGGCGGCGAGGAGGCCGCCCGCGCCATCATGACCACCGACACCGTGCCGAAACAGGTTGCGCTGCACCACAGTAACAAATGGACCGTCGGCGGCATGGCCAAGGGCGCAGGCATGCTCGCGCCGTCGCTGGCCACCATGCTCACCGTCATCACCACCGACGCTGTCGCCGACGCTGCGGCCCTCGACCACGCGCTGCGGAAGGCGACCGCACTCACCTTCGACCGCCTCGACGTCGACGGTAGCTGCTCGACCAACGACACCGTGCTGCTGCTGGCCTCCGGCGCCAGCGAGATCACACCCAGCCAAACGGAATTGGACGACGCGGTGCATAGAGTGTGCGACGATTTGTGCGCACAGTTGCAGGCTGACGCCGAGGGTGTCACCAAACGCGTCGTCGTCACCGTGACCGGTGCAGCGTCGGAGGACGACGCCTTGACCGCCGCGCGTGTGGTGGCCCGCGACAGCCTGGTCAAGACCGCGTTGTTCGGCTCCGATCCGAACTGGGGCCGGGTACTGGCGGCCGTCGGCATGGCACCGGTGACCCTCGACGCCGAGCGGATCAGCGTGTCGTTCAACGGTTCTCCGGTGTGCATCGACGGCACCGGCGCACCCGGCGCCCGCGACGTCGACCTGTCCGACCCCGAGATCGACGTCACCATCGATCTCGGGGTCGGAACGCAGTGGGCAAGCATCCGCACCACCGATCTGTCCCATGGCTACGTCGAAGAGAACTCGGCGTACAGCTCATGACCCTCGCGACGCCGGTCAAGGCGCAGGTGCTCGCGGCCGCGCTGCCATGGCTCAAACAGATGCACGACAAGATCATCGTGGTCAAGTACGGCGGCAATGCGATGACCGACGACGTACTGAAGTCCGCCTTCGCCGCCGATATGGTCTTCCTGCGTAACTGCGGCATCCATCCGGTCGTCGTGCACGGCGGCGGCCCACAGATCAGCAGCATGCTCAAAAGGCTTGGCATCGAAGGTGATTTCAAGGGCGGCTTCCGGGTCACCACGCCGGAAGTGCTCGACGTCGCGCGGATGGTGCTGTTCGGCCAGGTGGGGCGCGAGCTGGTGAATCTGATCAACGCGCATGGCCCGTACGCCGTCGGCGTCACCGGCGAGGATGCCCACCTGTTCACCGCGGTGCGGCGCAGTGTGACGGTCGACGGGGTAGCCACCGACATCGGTCTGGTCGGCGATGTCGAGAAGGTCGACGCCTGCGCGCTCCGCGATCTTATTGGCGCAGGCCGCATCCCGGTGGTTTCGACGATCGCTCCCGACACCGACGGCGTCGTGCACAACATCAACGCCGACACCGCCGCCGCCGCGCTGGCCGAAGCGCTCGGTGCCGAGAAGCTGGTCGTGCTGACCGACGTCGAAGGCCTGTACACCAGCTGGCCCGACCGGGATTCGTTGGTCAGCGAGATCGACACCGCCGCACTGACGCAACTGCTTCCGACACTGGAGACCGGCATGGTGCCCAAGATCGAGGCGTGCTTGCGCGCCGTCTCGGGCGGGGTGCCGAGCGCACACGTCATCGACGGCCGCGTCGAGCACTGCGTGCTGGTCGAGTTGTTCACCGACGAAGGGACGGGCACCAAGGTGGTGAGCGCATGACTCTCCAACAGCGTTGGGAAGCCGTGATGATGAACAACTACGGCACCCCGCCGCTTGCCTTGGCCAGTGGTGACGGCGCTGTGGTGACCGACGTCGACGGGAAGTCCTACATCGACTTGCTCGGCGGCATCGCAGTCAACATCCTCGGGCACCGCCATCCGGCCGTCATCGACGCCGTCACCCGCCAGCTCAACACGCTCGGGCACACGTCCAACCTGTATGCCACCGAACCCGGTATCGCGCTGGCTGAATCGCTCGTCGGCCTGCTCGGTGCCGATGCACGGGTGTTCTTCTGCAACTCCGGCACCGAGGCCAATGAGGTGGCCTTCAAGATCACCCGGCTTACCGGTCGCACGAAACTTGTTGCCGCCCATGGGGCTTTCCATGGCCGAACGATGGGCTCGCTCGCGCTGACGGGCCAGCCGTCCAAGCAGCAGCCGTTCGCGCCGCTGCCCGGCGACGTCACCCATGTTCCGTATGGCGACGTTGCCGCACTCGAAGCCGCCGTCGACGACGCGACCGCTGCCGTATTCCTGGAGCCGATCATGGGCGAGGGCGGCGTGGTCGTCCCGCCCGCCGGCTACCTGGTCGCGGCGCGCGAGATCACGTCCAAGCACGGCGCGTTGCTGGTCCTCGACGAAGTGCAGACCGGAATGGGCCGCACCGGAGCCTTTTTCGCGCACCAGCATGACGGGATCACGCCCGACATCGTCACCTTGGCCAAAGGGTTGGGCGGCGGACTGCCGATCGGCGCCTGCCTGGCGGTCGGCACGACCGGCGATCTGCTCACCCCCGGCCTGCACGGCAGCACGTTCGGCGGCAACCCGGTGTGCACCGCCGCGGCGCTCGCGGTACTCAAGGTGCTCGCCGACGACGATCTGATCGGCCGCGCCGACGTGCTCGGCAAGATGCTCAGCCACGGCATCGAATCGCTGGGCCATCCGCTCGTCGACTACGTCCGCGGCCGCGGACTGCTGCAAGGCGTTGTGTTGACGACCGAAGTTGCCAAACCCGTTGAGTCCGCCGCGCGTGAGGCCGGCTTCCTGGTGAACGCCGCCGCGCCTGACGTGATCCGGTTGGCGCCGCCGCTGGTCATCACCGAGGGCCAGATCGACGACTTCCTCAAGGCGCTTCCCGGCGTGCTGGACAAGGGCACCCAGTCATGACACGGCATTTCCTGCGCGACGACGACTTGACACCGGACGAACAGGCCGAGGTGCTGGCGTTGGCCGCCGAGCTGAAGAAGGACCCATTCAGCCGCCGCCCACTCGACGGGCCGCGCGGTGTCGCCGTCATCTTCGACAAGAACTCCACCCGCACCCGGTTCTCCTTCGAGATCGGCATCGCGCAACTCGGCGGACACGCGGTCGTGGTCGACGGCCGCAGCACCCAGCTCGGACGTGAGGAGACCCTGGAAGACACCGGCCGGGTGCTGTCCCGCTATGTCGACGCGATCGTGTGGCGCACGTTCGCCCAGGAACGCTTGACAGCCATGGCGTGCGGATCCAGTGTGCCCATCGTCAATGCGCTGTCCGATGAGTTCCATCCGTGCCAGGTGCTCGCCGATCTGCAGACCCTGGCCGAACGCAAGGGGGAGCTGAAGGGCTTGCGGCTGGCCTACTTTGGCGACGGTGCCAACAACATGGCGCACTCGCTGATGCTGGGCGGCGTCACCGCCGGCGTGCACGTCACCATCGCTGCGCCAGCGGGTTTCGAGCCCCACTCGGAATTCGTCGTCGCCGCCGAGCAACGCGCCCTGCAGACCGGTGCCACGGTACGGGTCACCAACGTCCCGAAAGCGGCTGCCAACGGTGCCGACGTCCTGGTCACTGACACGTGGACCTCGATGGGGCAGGAGAACGACGGGCTGGACCGGGTGGGGCCATTCCGCCCGTTCCAACTCAACGCCGATCTGCTGAGCCTGGCCGACCCAGAAGTGGTTGTGCTGCATTGCCTCCCGGCACACCGCGGATTCGAGATCACCGACGAGGTCATCGACGGACCGCAGAGCGCGGTGTGGGACGAGGCCGAGAACCGGCTGCACGCCCAAAAGGCGCTGCTGGTCTGGCTATTGGAACGATCCCAATGACTTCCCGAAGACGAGCGCGACTGAGGATCGCAGCGAGGTACGAGCGAGGACCGGTGGGCCCACGCCCGCAGGGCAGGGGACGAGCGGGAGTCGAGGCATGACTACAGCGACCCGGGTAGGGCGACAGGCCCGCATCGTTTCGATCCTGTCCTCGCAATCTGTGCACAGCCAAACCGAACTGGCCGCGATGCTGGCCGACGAAGGCATTGACGTCACCCAGGCCACGCTGTCGCGTGACCTCGAGGAACTCGGCGCCGTCAAACTACGCGGCGCGGACGGCGGCGTCGGCGTGTACATCGTGCCCGAGGACGGCAGCCCGGTGCGCGGGGTTTCCGGTGGCACCGAACGCATGTCACGCCTGCTGGGCGAACTGCTTGTGTCCACCGACGCCAGCGGCAACCTCGCCGTGCTGCGCACCCCGCCCGGCGCGGCCCACTACTTGGCCAGCGCGATCGACCGCGCCGCACTGCCCTACGCGGTCGGCACCGTCGCCGGCGACGACACCATCCTCGTGGTGGCGCGTGAGCCGATGACCGGCGCTGAACTGGCCGCGAAGCTGGAAAGCATCCAACAAAAGGAGATTGGGTAAATGTCCGAGCGCGTCATCCTGGCGTATTCCGGTGGTTTGGACACCTCGGTGGCGATCAGCTGGATCGGCAAGGAGACCGGACGTGAAGTCGTCGCGGTCGCAATCGATCTCGGCCAGGGCGGCGAGGACATGGAGGTGGTCCGCAAGCGGGCACTCGACTGCGGCGCGGTCGAGGCGGTCGTCGTCGACGCCAAGGACGAGTTCGCCGAGGAGTACTGCCTGCCCGCCATCAAATCCAATGCGCTGTACATGGACCGCTACCCGCTGGTGTCGGCGCTGTCCCGGCCGCTGATCGCCAAGCACCTGGTGGCCGCGGCGCGCGAGCACGGCGGCGGCATCGTCGCACACGGCTGTACAGGAAAGGGTAACGACCAGGTTCGCTTCGAGGTTGGCTTCGCTTCGCTGGCACCGGATCTCGAGGTGCTGGCTCCGGTCCGCGACTACGCGTGGACTCGGGAGAAGGCCATCGCGTTCGCTGAGGAGAACGCGATCCCGATCAATGTCACGAAGCGCTCGCCATTTTCGATCGACCAGAACGTGTGGGGCCGCGCCGTGGAAACCGGTTTCCTCGAGCATCTGTGGAACGCACCGACCAAGGACGTCTACGACTACACCGAGGACCCGACCGTCAACTGGAACACACCCGACGAGGTGATCGTCGGATTCGAAAAGGGTGTACCGGTGTCGATCGACGGCAAGCAGGTGACCGTCCTGCAGGCCATCGAGGAACTCAACGAGCGTGCCGGTTCGCAGGGCGTCGGCCGGCTCGACGTCGTCGAGGATCGGCTGGTCGGTATCAAGAGCCGCGAAATCTACGAGGCACCAGGCGCGATGGTGCTCATCACGGCGCATACCGAGCTCGAGCACGTAACGCTGGAGCGCGAACTCGGCCGGTTCAAGCGGAACACCGATCAGAAGTGGGGCGAGCTGGTGTACGACGGCTTGTGGTACTCGCCGCTGAAGTCCGCGCTGGAGGCGTTCGTCGCCAAAACCCAGGAGCATGTGTCGGGCGAGATCCGGATGGTGCTGCATGGCGGGCACATTGCGGTCAACGGCAGGCGCAGCTCCGAGTCGCTGTACGACTTCAACCTCGCCACCTACGACGAGGGCGACACCTTTGACCAGTCGGCGGCGAAGGGCTTCGTGCATGTACACGGCCTGTCGTCGAAGATCTCGGCGCGACGGGACCTCGCCGGCCAGTGAGCACCAACGAAGGCTCGCTGTGGGGCGGCCGGTTCGCCGACGGTCCGTCCGACGCCCTTGCCGCGCTGAGCAAGTCGACGCACTTCGACTGGGTGTTGGCGCCGTACGATGTCGCCGCGTCGAAGGCGCACGCGCGCGTGCTGTTTCGGGCGGGTCTGCTGACCGAGGAGCAGCGCGACGGTCTGCTCGCCGGTCTGGACAGCCTGGGCGAAGACGTGGCCGACGGCAGCTTCGGTCCGCTGGTCACCGACGAGGATGTGCACGGCGCGCTTGAGCGCGGGCTGATCGATCGCGTCGGAGAGGACCTCGGGGGGCGGCTGCGCGCGGGCCGGTCGCGAAATGACCAGGTGGCCACTCTATTTCGGCTGTGGCTGCGCGACGCGATCCGCCGGGTCGCCGATGGTGTTCTCGACGTCGTCAACGCGCTGGCGACCCAGGCGGCCGCGCATCCGACGGCGATCATGCCGGGCAAGACGCACCTGCAGTCCGCGCAACCGGTTCTGCTCGCACATCATCTGCTCGCACACGCGCATCCGCTGCTGCGCGATGTGGACCGTATCGCCGACCTCGACAAGCGGGCGGCGGTCTCGCCGTACGGATCGGGGGCATTGGCGGGGTCGTCGCTGGGCCTTGATCCCGACGCGATCGCCGACGAACTCGGCTTCGACGCGGCGGCCGACAACTCGATCGACGCGACCGCGGCCCGCGACTTCGCCGCGGAGGCGGCATTCGTGCTGTCGATGATCGGAGTCGACCTATCACGGCTGGCCGAGGACATAATCCTCTGGAGCACAACGGAATTCGGATACGTCACGCTGCACGACTCGTGGTCGACGGGCAGCTCGATCATGCCGCAGAAGAAGAATCCCGACATCGCGGAGCTGGCCCGCGGTAAGTCCGGCAGGCTGATCGGGAACCTGACCGGGTTGCTGGCAACGCTCAAGGCGCAGCCGCTGGCCTACAACCGCGACCTGCAAGAGGACAAGGAGCCGGTGTTCGACTCGGTGCTGCAGCTAGAGCTGCTGCTGCCGGCGATGGCGGGCCTCGTAGGCACGCTGCGGTTCGATGTCGACCGGATGGCCGAGCTGGCGCCGTTGGGCTACACGTTGGCCACCGATGTCGCGGAATGGCTTGTGCGCAGGGGAGTGGCGTTCCGGGTCGCGCACGAGGCGGCCGGTGCGGCGGTGCGTGCCGCCGAGGCCCGCGGCGTCGGCTTGGAGGATCTCGAGGACGCCGAGCTCGCCGAGATCCATCCGGAACTGACCGGAGAGGTGCGCGAGGTGCTCACGGTCGACGGGTCGGTCAACTCGCGCGACGCCCGGGGCGGTACGGCGCCCATCCAGGTCGCCAAGCAGCTCGGCGTCGTCCGCGACACAGCCGACCGGCTCCGGGCTCGGCTGCGGCGCTAGTCGTTCTGACGAGCAAGACCACCTCTTCCTGCGAGTTCGTCGCTGCTCCTCCCTCGCAGGGGTGAACTCAACCACACCCGAAGGTGATCCCAATCCCCCGCCTGAGCGATGGATCGCCATGTGGGTTGGCCCGAAACTGTGTGTACGCGCAACCAGCGCAAACCACTGACCAGACCGAGGGAGAACCTCATGAGCATCATCAAGAATCGGAAGAAGTCGGGCACCGCCGCACTCGGTGCGGCTGCCGCGGCGGCACCGGCGGTCGTGATTCCGCTTCTGCTCTTCGGCCCCGGGATCGCCCCGGCCTACGCAGACGGAATGGGTCCCACTCCAGCCCCGGTACCCAGTCCATCGCGCTCCGAGATCCTAGAGCCCCCGCCGTGGTTAACGGACGACATCACTCGCAATTGGCTCGCGGATTACGTGCGTCTCGTGGGGCCGCGGTCGGCGCCGCCTGCGCCTTCGTCCACTGACGTAATTGGCGACATCATCGTAGACGTGGGGGAAGCTGTGGCCCCCACCCTTCCCGGCCCTTCCGCCGTTGTCCCCGTCCTTCCCGCAGGCGAATTTCCGCATTAAACCTGAACCGTCGTCAGGACGGGGCCCGCGTGTCACAGATCGCGGTCGGTGACCACGCCGCTAAGCATCGCCTTTTCGACAAGGCGTGCCCTCTTGTTGGGATGCGGGTTCTCGTCCAGCGCGAATTTCGTAAACAGCGCGCGCAAATGCGTTTTCACGGTTTCGGTGCTGATGTACAGCTCGTCGGCGATCTGCTGATTCGACGTGGGGACGGTATACGCAGAGCCGCCCTTATAGGGCCGACAGAGTGCGACGAGCACCTTGAGCTGCGCGTCGGTGAGCGAACTGCGCGTGGGGATTCCGCCTGCGGCGCTCGTCATCGTTAACGCCGGGCGGATGGCGTCGCGAAACGTCAGCACGTATTCGCCGATGCATATTTTGTCACCGGAGCGCAAAAGACGCCGTCCGGTGATCCGCTCACCGTTGACGAATGTGCCGTTACGCGACAGCCCGTCATCGATGACGGTCCAGTTGCTATCCACCGATTCGATGATCGCGTGCAGTCGCGAGACGGTGCTATCGGCCTCTAGCGGGATGGTGGCGTCTGGCGATCGCCCGATGCTGACCCGTTCGGCTGCATCGAGTACGTGCTCGTGGATGCGGCCGTGCTCGTCGGCGAACTGCAGCGCCGGCCCGAGGCTCATGACTGCCTCACGACCTTCAGTTTAGCTACTTCGACCTGAAAAACCCGCGTCGGTGTTGAGCGGGGGTGTCGGGTTGTGGCGGTTCGGTGGTGTGGGTGGCCCTGGTGTTTTCGGTCATGCGGTGAGTGCGCTGATCTTGACGAGGTTGTGGGCTAAGACGCCGTGGCCGACCCAGATCCGGGTTCCTTCGGTGGTGTCGATGCGGGCGCGGTCCCATCCGTAGCCGCGTTTGAGGGTGCTGATGCGGCCTTCACATCCGGTGCGCCACTTGATGGTTCGCCGGAATGCGGGTCGGTGTTCCTGGCTGCGGCGGGTGGCGCCGGGTCGGCCTTCGCGGGGGATGACGACGTTGCGGACGCCTAGTTTGTGCAGGGCGTCGTCGACGCGTTTCTCGCCGTAGCCGCGGTCGGCGGTGACGGTGCGCGGTGTTCGGCCGGTGCGGGTGATGACCCGCTCGACCGCGGGCGCCAGTTGCGGGGCATCGGGCGGGTTGCCCATCTCGACACTGTGATCGACGATGACGCCGTCGTCGTTGTCAGTGACCTGGGCTTTGTGGCCGAACTCGACCGGCTTGCCCAAGCGGCCCTTGGCGATCGGGCGCGCGTGCGGGTCGTGCAGGCTGACCCGCCGGGTGGCGCCGTCGGGAGTGGTGCCGACCAGTCGCTGCCGGGTCTGTGCGGCGATCTGGCGGGTCGCGGCCACCAGCTTGGTCAGGTCGTTGACCGCACGCACGAGTCGGCCGCGACGCCGGCCAGCTGCCGCGTCGTGCTCGCCGCGAGCACGCAGTTGGGCGGCCTTGGTGGTGGCGCGGCGCACCGCCCGGTTGGCGTTGACCAGCAGGCGCGCGGCATCGCGTGCGGCGGTTTCGGCCAGCTCGGCCAGCTCACCGGTGGTCTTCAGCACCGCGGCCTTGGCCTCGTCACGGCCCAGTGCGGCGCGAGACCGCAGTTTCGCCGCGATCGCGTGTGCCCGCTTTCCCGCCGCGCGCGATCTGTCACGCACCCGGGTTCCGACCGCGCCGCCGGCGGCCTGGATCCGCCGACCCGTCGCGGCGATTCGCCGTATCGCCTTGGCCAGCAACCCGGAATCGGTCGGATAGCACACGTTGGCCGGGACCACCGTGGTGTCCGCACGTAACCGGTTGGTGCGCAACAGCTTCGCCTCGGCGGCCTTCACCAGCAGCGCCTCGTTGAGCCCGTCGACCGCCGCACTGCCGCACCGGGTGGTCAGCTTCATCAACGTCGTCGGATGCGGCACCGACCCATCCAGCGGAATCCGGCAGAACCGCCGCCAGGTGATCGAATCACTGACCTCCCGACACAGCGACTCATAACCCAGCCGGTACCGAAACTTCAGAAACATCAACCGCAGATAAGTCTCCATCGGCGTGGACCGACGCCCGATCCGTGGATCGAAGAACGCCACGAACGGGGCGAAGAACACCGGATCATCGAGCAACCCGTCGACCCGCGCCAACTCGTCGGGCAACTTCAACAACTCCGCAGGAAGCACTGCCTCCCACAGCGACACCTGATCGCCTACAGTACGAAACACGATGGCCTCAATCCCTTCTTACCCAAGGGCTTGAGGCCATCCTTCCTGTTCAACACCGTCAACCCGCGGATCAACGCGCCGACTTTTTCAGGTCGAAGTAGCTA
>DASRJA010000303.1:0-5049 GCA_035649695.1 Mycobacterium sp.
CATCCATGTACTCGATGGCGCGGCGCAGCAGCACCGGCTTGGTATCGGTGCGGTCATGGGGTGTCGGGCCGGTGGCCTCGGTGTTGGGAAACGTCGACAGCGTCACCGCGGCCATTAACCGGCTGGCGTGACCGACCGTCAGCGGTGTGGCGACCGCGTCGTCAGCGAACAGGCTGTGTTTGACGTAGCTGACGGTGTCCTTCCACAGCCGTGCTGCGACCGCGTCCATCGGCTGAAAACTGGTGAAGCGGACGGGAATAGGCGCTTGACCCCTCGGCAGGCCGGTGGCCGCGCTTGCGACCACGGATTGGTCGAGCACCACCGAGGTCAGACGAACGTTGTTGGCGCGCACGTGATGGGGCAGGTGTGGTTGTGATAGAAGGGTGACATCGCCCGCGTGGGCTTCGCCGGTCAGCCCATCGCACTCACCGGATACCTCGCCGCCGGTCGCCCAGACTGCCACCACCTTGTTCAGTGGATCGGGCGACGCCTCCACGTAGCCCGCCGAGTAGATTTCGTCGATCGCGAGCGGTCCGACGGACATACGCGAGTGCGTCAACAAAGGACCCTCGCGACGGGCGGCTTGTTTGCGGAACAGCCGCAACCGCACGCCGTACAAGTCCTCGAGGAACTCCTCGGCGTCATCGGCATCCATGATCTCGACCGCGTAACGTTCGGGCCGATGGTTCGGCCCAGCGGTCTCGGCTCTAGCGATCACCTCTTACCTACCGGATAAACGTGGGCTCAGCCGGGGGCTATGAATAAGGTACCTCGCGAGCGGCCCCTCAGGACAGCGACGAGTCGATCGCCTTGGGGCTCAGCACATGGTCGAGCACCATCGTCGCGCTACCGACGACGCCCGAGCGGTCGCCGTAGGTCGACGGCGCCACTTGCAACACCCGGGTGGCCAATGCGGTCGCGTTACCGTACAACGTCTCTCGAAGGCCAGCGACGAAAATGTTGTAGGCGCCCGCCATATCGCCAGCCACCACCAGCACGGCGGGATTGAGCAGATTCACCGCGTGTGCAAGGACTTCGCCGACGTGCCGGCCGCTGTCGCGGATCATTCGGCGGGCGTCGGGGTCGCCGCTGTTGGCCAATTCCACCACGTCGCGAAGGTGGCCGACGGCGCGGCCGTCGGCTTGTAGGGCGCGGACAAGGGCCCAGCCGCCGGCGATCGCCTCGAGGCAACCGGTGTCGCCGCAGCGACACGGCAATCCCGCGGCGGCAGGCGTCTTGTTGTGGCCGAACTCCCCCGCCGCCTGCACCGCGCCGCGCTGCAAAGATCCGCCGGCGATGATGCCCGCGCCGAGGCCCGTCGAGGCCTTCAGCACGAGCAGATCGTCGAACGCCTGTCGATCGCCACGACGTTCGGCAAGCGCGATCACGTTGGCATCGTTGTCGAGAATCACTGGGGCGCTGGTTAATTCAGCGAAGTACGGCGGCAACGGCACACCGTCCCAGCCGCTCATGATCGGCGAGTCGAGGCTGCATCCGCGGCCCCGGTCGACGGTGCCAGGCAGGTTCACCCCGACGCCGTAGATCTTCTCGTCGTGAAGACCGGAGTCGTCCAGCAGCGCGTCGAGCCGCTTGACGATGTCGGGCATCAAATCGTCGGGACCCAGCCCGGGCTCCTGGTCGATGTCGCTGGCCGCCAAAATGTCGCCGGCCAGGTTGCACACGGCGAGCCGGGTGCGGCTGCGGCCAATGGCCGCCGACAAGACGACGCCGCCGTCGGCATTGAAGGTCACAAAACTGGCCGGGCGTCCGCCCGTCGACGGGGCTAGGTCACGCTCAATGACCAATCCCTGCGCAGCGAGCGCAGCGACGCGGGCCGACACCGCTGTCCGAGACAACCCGGTCAGCTGGCCGATCTCCGTGCGGGTGATGTCCCGCCGCTCTCTGATCAAGGCATAGATGTCGCCGGCGGACATCGACGGTGAAGTCCGGATTAACGCCATGTTCGTAAGCGTAACTCCCGTCACTTTTGTTTTTCAAATACCTAAGTGGGTTTGCATGGCGTCTGAAGTCTCTCTACGGTGGGCCACATGGTTGATCCATGCGACTTCGTCATCTTCGGCGGCACCGGCGACCTCGCCGTCCGTAAGCTGCTGCCCGCGCTGTATCTGCGCGACCGCGACGGCGAGCTGACCGCCGACACCAGAATCATCGCCGTGGCCAGGGCCGGCCTCGACGAGCCCGGCTACCGCCACAAGATCCAAGCTGAACTGGGCCGATTCGTGGCCACCGAGTTCCTCGACGAGGACTCCGTCGGCCGCTTTCTGGCCCGCCTGCGGTTCGTCAGCATCGACCTGGCCGAGCCTGGCGACTATATGGCCGTCACCGACGTGCTGAAGGGCTCGAACGTCGACATCCGGGTGTTCTACCTTGCCTGCGCGCCCGCCCTGTTCGGGCCGATATGCGATGCGCTGGGCACGCAGGGCCTGGTCACCGAGTCGTCGCGGGTGGTGCTGGAGAAACCGATCGGCCACGACCTGCCGTCAGCCCAGGCCATCAACGACGCCGTGGGCGCGGTGTTCGCGGAGCGGCAGATCTTCCGCATCGACCACTACCTCGGCAAGGAGAGCGTGCAGAACCTGCTCGTCACCAGGTTCGCGAACACCCTGCTGGAACCGCTGTGGAACTCGAGCTGGATCGACCACGTTCAGATCACCGCCGCCGAGTCGCTCGGGGTCGGCACGCGCAGTGACTACTACGACAAGTCCGGCGCGCTGCGCGACATGCTGCAGAACCATCTGCTGCAGGTGCTCTGTCTGGTCGCGATGGAACCGCCCACCTACGTCGACCGTGAGACCGTGCGCGACGAGAAGCTCAAGGTGCTGCAAGCGCTGAAGCCACTGTCGGCCCACGACATCAAACGCGACACCGTGACAGGACAGTACGGGCCTGGCCTATCCGAACGCGCCATGGTCGAGGGCTACCGGCACGACGCCGAAAACCCGGACAGCTCAACGGAAACGTTCGTCGCCGTCAAGGCCGAGATCAACAACTGGCGCTGGGCCGGTGTGCCCTTCTATCTGCGTACCGGGAAGCGGATGTCGCGCCGCTACTCCGAGATCGTCGTGCAGTTCAAACCCGTACCGCTGCCGATGTTTCCGGGCAGCGAGGGCGCCTCGGAGCCGAACCGGCTGGTGATCTCGCTGCAGCCCGACGAGGAGATGCGCCTCGAACTGACCGCAAAAGAGCCTGGACCCGGCGGAATCCGGATGCGGCCGGTATCGCTTGCGCTCAACTACACGCAAGCCTTCCAGCTTCGTTCTCCCGACGCCTACGAGCGGCTGCTGATGGATGTCGTCCGCGGCGATCCGACGTTGTTCATGCGCCGCGACGAGGTCGAGGCGGCCTGGGCGTGGGCCGAACCGATTCTGCAGCAATGGCAGGAGTCGGGCCGAGTGCCCCGGCTGTATCCGGCCGGCACAGACGGACCCGTCGACGCCGCCACCTTGCTCGAGCGCGACGGCCGGCGCTGGCACGAAGGAGCAGCATGTCGCATTCCATCGTTGCCGATGTCACCGCGAGGATCGCCGAGCGCAGCGCCAAGCAACGCGGCGCATATTTGGCCCGGCTAGCCACCGCGGCCGAAAACGGCCCCGCCCGTGGCCGACTCGCATGTGCGAACCTTGCCCACGGTTTCGCGGCGTCCGATACTCGCGACAAGACCGCGCTGCGCGGCATGGTCAAACCCAACATCGCGATCGTGTCGTCGTACAACGACATGCTCTCGGCTCATAAGCCCTTCGAAGGCTATCCCGCGCAGCTCAAGCAGGCCGTGCTCGAGGCAGGTGGCATCGCCCAGTTCGCCGGCGGCGTGCCGGCCATGTGCGACGGCATCACCCAGGGTCGCGACGGCATGCAGCTGTCGCTGTTCTCACGCGACGTGATCGCGATGGCGACGGCGATCGCCCTATCCCACGACATGTTCGACGGTGCGCTGCTGCTCGGTGTGTGCGACAAGATCGTGCCCGGAATGCTGATCGGCGCATTGGGATTCGGGCATCTGCCGGTTATCTTCGTTCCTGCGGGCCCGATGACTTCGGGTTTGCCTAATAGCGAGAAGGCGCACATCCGGCAGCTCCACGCCGAGGGCAAGGTCGGCCGCGACGCGCTGCTCGACGCCGAGGCTGCCTCTTACCACGGCAGCGGCACGTGCACGTTCTACGGCACCGCGAACTCCAACCAACTGCTGATGGAAGCGATGGGCCTGCACCTGCCGGGTGCCGCGTTGGTCAACCCCGACACCCCGCTGCGGGATGCGTTGACGGCCGAAGCGGGCCGTCGCGTGACGGGCCTGACCGCATTGGGTGACCATTACACGCCGGTCGGGGAGATCGTCGACGAACGAGCCGTTGTCAATGGGTGCGTTGCGCTGTTGGCCACCGGCGGGTCGACCAACCACACCATGCACCTGGTGGCCATTGCCCGCGCGGCCGGAATCACGTTGTCCTGGAAAGACATCGCCGATCTGTCGGCCGTCGTGCCGCTGCTGGCCCGGGTGTATCCCAACGGCAAAGCCGACGTCAACCACTTCCACGCCGCGGGTGGCATCGCGTGCATCATCAACTCGTTGCTGGATGCGGGTCTGATGCACGACGACGTCCGCACGGTGGCAGGCCACGGGCTTCGTCGCTACACATCAGAACCGCGGCTCGACGGTGACGCACTGCAGTGGGTCGACGGCACCAGGGAGAGCCTGGACGCCACGGTGCTGCGGACCGCGGATGACCCGTTCGCCCCCGACGGTGGGCTGCGAACCCTGACGGGCAATCTCGGCACCAGCGTGATCAAGACATCTGCCGTCGATCCGCAACACCGGTCAATCACCGCCCCGGCCGCAGTGTTCGACAGCCAGGAGCAGTTCCTCGAGGCATTCCAATCCGGGGTAATGGATCGCGATTTCATCGCGGTGCTGCGTTACCAGGGACCGCAGAGCCTCGGCATGCCCGAGCTGCACAAGCTGACACCCGCACTCGGCGTGCTGCAGGACCGCGGACACCGCGTCGCGTTGGTCACTGATGGCCGAATGTCCGG
>DASRJA010000304.1:0-2609 GCA_035649695.1 Mycobacterium sp.
ATGGGGTTATACGACACGGCGTGTAGTTCACCGGTGGCGGGGTCACGTTTCGGATGCGCGGTATACCCGCCGAACAGCGTGCCGCAGAAGTCGGACGGCCCGACGGTTTCCAGCTCGTCGGTGAGTTCGTACGGTCGCACCCCGGACTCGGCGATGGCGAACGTCTTGCCCGCATGGCCGATGATGTTGGTGTTGGCGGCGAAGTCGACGCCGCCGGTGTGCGCACCGCCGGCCCAGCTTTCGCCCAAGGCGCGGGCGACCGCGGCGGATCGCACATATCTATTGCGGTACCAGTGCGCCTTGCCATCGCGCAGACGGAGGCCGTGTGCCATCCCGGTGCCCAGGAACCAGTGATACTTGGCCGGGTCCGGGTCGCCCATCGGGTTCGGCCCGATGCGCAGATAGCGGCCGTCGAGGTAGTCGGGAATCTTCCCCGTGACGTCAAGGTCGATCGCAGTGATCTCCTCCCGCACCGGCGCGTAGTTGCCGTTCAGGTACGGGTTCACCGTCTCGCGGACGGGGGCTGCAATGGTCATGCCTTGATGCTGCGCCTATAACCACTCACCGCGCGACCCCCTGACGGTTGAATTCGGTGTCCATCGACTGGTTGACGGCGCCGATCAGCGCTCGGTGGCCCGCAATCCCAAGGCCAGGACCAGGCGGTCGTCGGGGTCGTCCAGCGACGTCGACAACAGCTTTTCGATCCGGCGCACGCGATAGCGCACGGTGTTCGGATGAACATGCAGTTGCTTCGCGACCGTGGCGATGTCACCGAATCCGTCGAGGTAGGCCTGAAGGGTGTCCGCCAGCATCGGCTCGTCGTCGCGTAATTGCCGCACCCGCGGATCGACCAGCCGCGGTTGCCCGGCCACCTGCGACACGATCTCGTCGAGCAGCACGGTGGTGCGGGCTTCGTCGAGTGAGCTGACCTGTCCGATGGCGCCGGGATGGCGATCGGCGCTGTCGAACACCCGGTCCACCTCGGCGCGCGCCCCGGCTGCGCCTGCCAGCCCGGCCAGCGGGGTTGCGATCACCGCGCGCAGCGTGAGGCCGAGTTCGCGCCGCAATGCCGCGACGACGCCGCGCACCCACGACGTCACCGACGACGACCCGCCAGTCTTGGGCAGCAGCACATACACTCGCTCACCCGTCGACGCGATTTGGGCGTCGGCACGAAATGCGCTTGCGCTCAAGGCAATCACATCGGCCGGCACGGAATTCTCAATGCCGGCGAAGCCGATCAACGCGGCGCGCCCGTCGACGGTGATGCCCAGCTCGCGGGCGATCGCGCCGACGTCGGGGCCCTCACCGATCAGACCGAGCAGTTCCTGGACGCGCACCGTGTGCGTCGACGGCGTCGCCGCCAGCCGCGACATGATGCGCGCCGCCAGCACGGCGCCACCGCGCAGGATCTCCTCGACATCGTCGGCCAGCGGCGCGGATCCCTGTTGCAGCCAAATGGTTCCGGCGAAGCCGGGCCTGCGGCGGGAATCGGTCGGCGGCAGATGGATGCCGACCGCGAGGCGGGGCCGCAGCCCCAACTCCGGGCGTTCGGCGACGCGGACCACGTCGCCGCTCGCGCGCAACGCGTCGAAGATGCCCCACTGGCCGATCCACTCGAGATGTTCGGGCGGCCCGGCGCGCCCGAGGATGGTCAGGCGACGCAGCTCGTCGGCCTCGTCGCTGGAGGCCGAGTACGCCAGCACATGGGAGTCCGCATCTTCGATGCTGATCATCCCGCGGGTGCGGTCCGCGATCGATTGCGCGAGCCCGAACAGGTCGGTGCCGGAATCGTATTGCGGATCGCCCCGGTCGCCATGGTGCTCGAAGGCGTGGTTGACCAGTCTGTAGAGCAGCTCCCACCGAGCCTGCGGTTCGACGGCCACGATCGCGATACCCAGCGCGACCGCCCGTTTGACCGCGGCGGGCGACGGCTCCTTGACGAAGATGGCCGCGGGGACCCGTCCGGCCTGCTGTCCGATCCAGCGCACCGCCTCCGCGTCCGACACACCGAGCAGGAAGAAGAGATCCGCTGAGCCGGGGCCTACCGCGAGCCCGAGTCGGACGTCATCGGCGTCGACGAGCGCGACTGAACCCACCGGCATGTCCAGGCCGCGGGGCGCCTCGACCAGCGTCACCATCGTGCGATCGAGGGCGAGCAGGAGTTGTCCAAGGCCGAGCCCGGATGTCTGCTGCGCCATACCACACTCCTTTGTCCGATTCGACTATAGATGTCAGATGGTGTTGTCGGATCAGCCATGTGTTCCGCGTCGCAATTCGGGGATTCTTGCTGCATGGACGCCATCACCGACGTGCCCTTCCCGGCCAACGAGCCGATCCACGAATACGCACCTGGTTCGGGTGAACGCACCCGGCTCACCGAACAGCTTCGGACGCTCACCCAAGACCCCATCGACCTGCCGCATGTCATCGGCGGCACCCACCGCATGGGCGGCGGCCAACGCGTCGACGTGGTCCAGCCGCACCGGCACTCCGCGCGGCTGGGCACCTTCACCAACGCCGAGCACGCAGACGCCTCCGCGGCGATCGAAGCGGCGATGGCCGCCAAGGCCGCCTGGGAGGCCACCCCGTTCGATGAGCGCGCCGCC
>DASRJA010000305.1:0-2269 GCA_035649695.1 Mycobacterium sp.
GGTCGCCGGCGTCCGCGTCACCTCTGACGACATAGCGGGCCAGCTGGCCCGCCGCCGTCTCGGCTACGGCCGCGGCGCCCGGATGAAGTTCGAGCAGGACCAGGTCACCGTGCTGGCCGGCGTCCGTCATGGGGTCACTCTCGGCGGCCCGATCGCGATCGAGGTCGGCAACACGGAGTGGCCCAAGTGGGAAACCGTGATGGCCCCCGACCCGGTCGACCCCGCAGAACTCGACGTCGCCCGCAACGCACCGCTGACCAGGCCACGGCCCGGCCACGCCGACTACGCAGGCATGCTCAAGTACGGCTTCGACGACGCCCGCCCGGTGCTCGAGCGCGCCAGCGCCCGCGAAACCGCCGCGCGCGTCGCGGCCGGAACCGTCGCCAGGGCGTTTCTGAAGGAGGCGCTCGGCGTCGAGGTGGTGTCGCACGTCATCTCCATCGGCACGTCCAAGCCCTACGACGGCCCGCCGCCGCAGGCCTCGGACTTGGCGGCCGTCGATGCGAGCCCGGTTCGGGCCTTCGATGAAGAGTCCGAGAAGCTGATGATCGCCGAGATCGAGGCCGCCAAGAAGGACGGTGACACGCTCGGCGGCATCGTTGAGGTGGTCGCCCACGGGCTGCCCGTCGGGCTCGGCTCATTCACCAGTGGCGACAATCGGCTCGACAGTCAACTGGCCGGGGCGGTGATGGGCATTCAGGCGATCAAGGGCGTCGAGATCGGCGACGGTTTCGAAACCGCGCGCCGGCGTGGCAGCGTCGCCCACGACGAGATGTACCCGGGCCCCGACGGTGTGATGCGTTCGACGAATCGGGCCGGCGGTCTCGAGGGCGGCATGACCAACGGCCAGCCGTTGCGCGTACGCGCCGCGATGAAGCCGATCTCGACCGTGCCGCGCGCGCTGGCCACCATCGACATGGCCACCGGCGACGAGGCCGTCGCGATCCATCAGCGCTCCGATGTGTGCGCTGTGCCTGCCGCGGGCGTGGTGGTCGAGACGATGGTCGCGCTGGTGCTGGCCCGCGCCACCCTGGAGAAGTTCGGCGGCGACTCGCTCGCCGAAACGCGGGCCAACATCGACACGTACCTGCGCTCGGTGGCGGACCGCGAGCCGGCCACGCAACCGACGCAGGCGTCGGGCTGATGGCGCCCAAGGCGGTACTGATGGGCATGCCAGGATCTGGCAAGTCCACCATCGGACGTCGGCTGGCCAAGGCGCTGGACCTGACGCTGCTCGACACCGACGCCAAGATCGTCGAGACAACGGGCCGCACCATCGCCGACATCTTCAGCAACGACGGCGAGCCCGAATTCCGCCGCGTCGAGGAACAAGTGGTGCGCGCCGCGCTTGCCGAGCACGACGGCATTATTTCGCTTGGCGGCGGCGCGATCACCTCACCGGGCGTCCGCGACGCGCTGGCCGGTCACACTGTGATCTTTCTCGAAATCAGCGCGGCCGAAGGGATTCGGCGCACCACCGGCGGCACCGTCCGTCCGTTGCTGGCGGGCCCTGACCCCGCCCAGAAGTACCGCGATCTGATGTCCGAACGGGTTCCGCTGTACCGGCGGGCCGCCACGATGCGCGTCAACACCAACCGCCGCAATCCGGGTGCGGTGGTGCGCCACATCGTCGAGCGGCTGGAAAATCCCGACGCGCCACGATCGCAGCGCCGGCGGCGCAGACCGCCGTGGCGCCGTGGACCGTCGTCACTGACGCCGGAGCCGATCACTGAAGCCCCACCGACACCTGCGGCTGTCGCCGCCAGAAACACGAAAGGACACCGTGACTGAGCCGGTGACAGTCGACGTTCTGGTCGACCCACCTTATCCGGTCATCATCGGCACCGGTCTGCTGGGCGAATTGGTTCGCATCCTGGATGGCAGGCACAAGGTCGCGATCCTGCATCAGCCGGCGCTGGCGCAGACCGCCGAAGCGATCCGGAACCACCTGTCGGACAAGGGAATAGACGCGCACCGCATCGAGATTCCAGACGCCGAAGCCGGCAAGGAACTTCCGGTTGTCGGCTTCATCTGGGAAGTGTTGGGCCGCATCGGTGTTGGCCGCAAGGACGCAATCATCAGCCTCGGCGGGGGAGCGGCCACCGACGTCGCGGGTTTTGCCGCCGCCACGTGGCTGCGTGGCGTGGACATCGTGCACGTGCCCACCACGCTGCTCGGCATGGTCGACGCGGCGGTCGGCGGTCTCGTCATCGAGACGTCCTGCCAGCCTGCCGAGTTCGGCCGCGAACACCAGGCCAACCGACACCGC
>DASRJA010000306.1:0-4493 GCA_035649695.1 Mycobacterium sp.
CGCGATCACCGTCGAGGAGGGCGGCCGGGTGGGCGACATCACCGAGGAAGCGGTGGATGCGTCGATCGCGCTGCTGGCTCCGCGCGTTGAGCCCGATTAGTCGGCGACGGTGATCGCCTGCGTCGGGCACGAGTCGGCGGCGTCCTGAACCGCCTGCCGCTGCTCATCGTCGATGTCGCTGCTGATGGCCAACCGGGCGTCATCGTCGACGCGGAAGACATCGGGTGCCAAGCCGGTGCACAAAGCCGATAGGGCGCAACGGCTTTCGTCCCACTCGACTCGCATCAGGCGATGCTCCTTGCCGGTTGGTCTGCGACGGCCGGCGTGAACACGACGCCATCGTCGATCGGGCCTCGGCGCAGCAGGCGGACATCCTTGACGTAGTTCTGATGCAGCCGCCACGGCGCTCGGTCGCCTTGCTTGGGCAGCTCTGCGAGGCTGCGTTTGACGTATCCCGATGCCAAGTCCAGGAACGGATTCGCCGCTGTGGCACCTGCCGCGTCGGGCGTCACGGTCGCATAATCGTTGGCGTCCATGTGCTTGAGCAGCCGGCACACATACTCGGCCACCAGGTCGGCCTTCAGCGTCCACGACGCGTTGGTGTAGCCGATCGTCCATGCGAAGTTTGGTACACCCGAGAGCATCATGCCCTTGTAGGACACCGTCTTTGACAGGTTGACCGGTTGCTCGTCGACCTTGAGTTGCATGCCGCCGATCGCAAGCAGGTTCAGGCCGGTGGCGCTGACGATGATGTCGGCCTCGAGCTCGGCGCCGGATTGCAGCCGGATTCCGGTCTCGGTGAAGGTGTCGATGTGGTCGGTGACGACGGATGCCCGCCCGTCGCGGATGGCAGTGAACAGATCGCCGTCGGGCACCAGGCACATCCGCTGATCCCACGGGTTGTATGACGGGGCGAAATGGGTGTCGACGGCGTAGCCCTCGGGCAGTTGCTTGATCGCAGCCTTGCGCAGCATCGACTTCATCATCTCGGGACGGCGGCGGCTCAGGTTGAAGATCGCGATCGCTTGTAATGCGTTCTTCCACCGCACGATCGCGTAGGCGAGCTTCTGCGGCAGCCACGCCCGCAGCCGATCAGCGATCGCGTCACTGGCGGGCCGCGATGCGACATACGTCGGTGAGCGCTGCAGCATCGTCACGTGCGCAGCTTGTTCGGCAAGCGAGGGCACCAGCGTCACGGCTGTGGCGCCGCTGCCGATGACGACGACGCGCTTGCCCCGATAGTCGAGGTCCTCCGGCCAGTGCTGCGGATGAATGACGGGTCCTCGGAAGCGTTCCACACCAGGGAATTTCGGGCTGAAGCCCTCGTCGTAGCGGTAGTAGCCCGTGCAGACGTACAGGAACGAGCAGCTGATCGTGAGCAGTTCATCGGTGTCGGTGCGATGCACGTCGACGGTCCAGCGGGCCTCGTCGCTGTCCCAATTGGCGTTCACCACACGGTGATTCAGCCGGATGAGCCCGTCGACGTCGTACTGCTCGGCGGTATCGTGGATGTAGCGCAGAATGCTCGGCCCGTCGGCGATCGCCTTCGGGTCGGTCCACGGCGAGAACCGGTAGCCCAGCGTGAACATGTCCGAGTCCGATCGGATGCCCGGGTAGCGGAACAGGTCCCAGGTGCCGCCGATGGCGTCACGTGCCTCGAGCACGACGACCGACTTGTCGGGGCACTCCTGGCGCAGCTGGCACGCGGCGCCGACGCCCGAGAGCCCGGCGCCGACGATCAAGACGTCCACGGTTTCCGCTGGTCGCGACATTGCGTTGCCTTTCGTCCGGCGTGCTGGTACGACTCAGTACCAGGATCGGTACTAGACGGTACCACTATTAGACGCGTGTGGAAAGGGGGCTTGCGACGTTCGGTACTAAGGCGTACCGTGACCGGGTACCAGGGGGTACCACCAACGGAGGTGACATATGGCTGTGGCGACCACGGACCCGGTGCGACTGCCGCCCGCACCGCGGATACCGAAGCTCCTGCAAGGCGTGGGCTTCGTCGCCGCCCGGGAGAAATCGGTCGCCGCGCTGGCCAAGCGATACGGGTCGGCCTTCACGCTGCGGCTGCCGATCTTCGGCGAGACCGTCGTGGTCAGCGATCCGGGCTTGATCAAAGATCTGTTCACCACCAATTCCGATCTGGTTGGCAGGGCGGGCGTGCTCGGTGAGATGTTCGGCCCCGGCTCGACATTCAGTCTGGACGGCACCGAGCACCGCGAGCGTCGCAAGCTTCTGGTGCCGCCGTTCCATGGCAAGCGGATGGCCTCCTACGAAGGCATCATCGAAGAGGAGGTGTTGCGCGAGACCGCGTCGTGGCCCGAGGGCAGGGAATTCGAAACCATGCCGTCGATGATGCGCATCACGCTCAACGCAATCCTGCGGACGGTGTTCGGCGCGGAGGGTGCCGCGCTCGACGAACTGCGCGAGGTGCTGCCGAGCCTGGTGCTGCACGCCTCTCGACTTGCCGTCCTTCCGCCACTTGTGCGACGCGACTTCGGCGCCTGGAGCCCGGGCGGGAAGCTGACGGCGAATCGCACGCGCTACGACGAGATCATTGCTCGACTGATTTCCGACATCCGCAACGATCCGAAGTTCGACGAACGCAACGACGTCCTCTCGTTGATGCTGCAGGCCCGCTACGAGGACGGCTCACAGATCTCCGACGACCACATCGCCGACGAGCTGCTGACCCTGCTCGCCGCCGGCCACGAGACCACGGCGACGACGCTGGCATGGAGCGTCGAGCGGCTCCGTCGCCACCCGCGACTGCTGGCCCGCTTGCGCGCCGAGGCCGACGCGGGAGGTTCTGAGCTGGTGCAGGCCACGATCTGGGAGGTGCAACGCACCCGCCCGGTCATCAATGGCACCGCTCGGCTGACGAAGACCCGGATCCGGCTGGGGGAGTGGGTCATTCCGGAACACCATGCCATTCTCGCCAGCATCTCACTCGCGCACGCGTCGGAGGACAGCTTCGGCGATGCGAAGGCATTCAATCCCGACCGATTCGTCGGCAACCCGCCAGACAACTACGCGTGGATCCCGTACGGGGGCGGAGTGCGCCGCTGTATCGGCGCGGCGTTCGCGAACGTGGAGATGAACGTGACTCTGCGGACATTGCTGCGCGAGTTCGAATTCGGCACGACATACGCTGCGGGTGAGCGCTTGCACTCGCGCGGGGTCGCCACCGCGCCCGCACACGGCGGTCGCGCCGTGGTGTATCGGCGAACGACCAGGTCCCTCGAGCCTACGGGTCAGACGCAGCGAGTGTCGGCATGATCGCGCGCGAGGAGGTGCTTGTCGATGTCGGCCGCGGCATCGAACTGTGCTACGACCAGACCGGCGATCCCGCAGATCCGCCGATCCTGCTGATCGCCGGCCTCGGGCAGCAATTGCACTCGTGGCCCAACGATTTCGTCGCCGCGTTGGCCGGCCGGGGCTATCGGGTGACGCGGTTCGACAACCGGGATGCGGGGCGGTCCACCCACATGAACTATCCGCCGCCGAACCCGGTGGCGATGTTCCGGGGTCGCAACCGGTACCACCTCGGCGACATGGCCCGTGACACCGCCGGACTGCTGGATGCGCTCGGCTACGCCGATGCCCATCTGGTCGGCATCTCCATGGGAGGCATGATCGCGCAGACGGTCGCCGCGCACTACCCGGGCCGGGTTCGCACGTTGACGTCGATCATGTCGAACACGGGCGCGCCGCGGCTGGGCCGCCCGGCGTTGTCGACCTGGCGGCGGATGTTGACGTCTCGCCCACCGCGCACGCGGGCCGAGGCGATGGACCGAGCCGCGAACATGTTCTCCCACATCGGGTCTCACGGATTCCCGTTCGACGAGCAAGCGGTTCGGGAGTACGCCGGGATCGCGTGGGACCGAGACGCCAGCCCCGCGGGCATTGCCAGGCAGCTCGCGGGCATTTTCGCCTCCGGGGACCGCACCGCCGAACTTCGCAACATCGACGCGCCGACCCTGATCATCCACGGCGACCGCGACCGGATGGTGCACCCGACCGGTGGATCGGCGACCGCGCGAGCGATCCCCGGTGCCCGGCTGGAGACCATCGTCGGCCTCGGCCACGATCTGCCCATCGGCGCATGGGGCCGGATCATCGACCTGATCACCGACCACACGACCTTCGCCCCCGTTACCCATTCCGAAGAGGAGCACGCATGAGATACCGAAGACGACGACGAGTGAGGATCGCAGCGAGGAACGAGCGAGGACCGGAGCGAGGAGGAGTCGAGGCATGAGCAAGGCCCAACGCCGCACCATCAGCGGCCGCACCGTCGTTATCACCGGCGCGGCATCTGGCATCGGTCGGGCACTGGCGCAACGCCTTTCAGCGCACAGCTGCCCCGTCGCGATCGCCGACATCGACGAGAACGGACTCAAAGAGACCGAGGCCACGCTGCTTGGGCCGACGCTGCTGCGGGTACTCGACGTTGCTGACGCCGAAGCGCAGCGCGACTTCGCAGC
>DASRJA010000307.1:0-9589 GCA_035649695.1 Mycobacterium sp.
TCGAATTGGGCTTGGCAGGCATCGTCGCGACGAATACCACCGTGTCGCGCTCAGGACTCGCGACACCCGGCGCCGAGGCGCTGGGCTCCGGCGGCGTTTCCGGTCCGCCTGTCGCGCAGCGCTCCGCGGAAGTGTTGCGCCGGCTGTACAAACGCGTGGGTGATCGGCTCGTGCTGATCAGCGTCGGCGGCATCGAGACCGCCGACGACGCGTGGGACCGCATCACGTCCGGCGCATCACTGCTGCAGGGCTACACCGGCTTCATCTACGGCGGTGGGTTGTGGGCCAAGCACATTCATGACGGGCTGGCGCGCCGACTGCACGAGGGCGGCTTTACGTCACTGGCCGACGCCGTCGGCTCAGCCATCAAGCGCGAGCAGACGTAAAAACACCCGACACGCCGAGAAAATGGGGACCTTTGCGTTCCCCAGCTGACGCGTGGGCCCAACTCGCGTAGGAAAGCTACTTCTGCTCATACGTGCCCTGGATGACCGCGCGGGCGATCGCGTTCATGAACAGGTTGAAGCCCAGGTAAGCCGGACTGGCGTCTCCGTCCAGTTCGAGCTTCTCGACCTTCACGGCGTGCACTGCGACGAAATACCGGTGCACACCATGGCCGGGCGGCGGGGCGGCGCCGATGTAGCGCTTGAGGCCAGCGTCGTTGGCCAAAGTCAGTGCATCGCCGGGCAATCCGCTGCCGTCGCCGGCACCGGCGGGCAGGTCCGTGACGGTCGCGGGCAGGTTGGCGACGGCCCAATGCCAGAAGCCAGACGCCGTCGGTGCGTCCGGGTCATACACCGTGACGGCGAAACTGCGCGTCTCCTCGGGAAATCCGGACCAGGACAGCTGCGGCGACACGTCGGACCCGCCCGCGCCCATGATGCCGCTGACCTGATCGTTGGCCAACGGCCGCCCGTCGGTGAGCGACTCCGACGTCAACGTGAACGACGGCAGCTTTGGCAGGAACTCATAGGGGTTGTAGTCAAAGGCCATGCTCTTTCCTTTCTTTCTTTGTGGTCAGCAGTGCAGCAGGAAATGCTCGAGAACCTGCGTACCGAACTTCAAGGCATCGACGGGTACCCGCTCGTCGACGCCGTGGAACAAGGCGGTGAAATCCAGATCCGGCGGCAGTTGCAGCGGCGCGAACCCGAAGCAGCGAATCCCCAAGCGGGCGAAGGCCTTTGCATCGGTACCGCCGGACAGCATGTACGGCACGATGCGGGCATCGGGATCGACCGACAGAATCGCGTTGTTCATGGCGTCCACCAGGTCGCCGTCAAACGTCGTTTCGTACGACGGCAGTTCGGTGATCCACTCCCGCGTCACGTCGGGGCCGATCAACTCGTCGACCTCGCGCTCGAAGGCGGCCTGGCGGCCCGGCAGGATCCGGCAGTCGACCACCGACTCCGCGGTGGCCGGGATGACGTTGGCCTTGTAGCCGGCCTTGAGCATCGTCGGGTTGGCGGTATCACGCAGGGTCGCGCCGACCACGCGTGCGATCGGACCGAGCTTGGCGATGGTGCCGGGCAGGTCGGGTGAATCCAGGTCGAATTCGTAGCCGGTTTCCTCGGTGATCGCGGCAAGGAACTGTCCGACGGCGTCGGTCATCACCAGCGGGAATTCGTGGCGGCCGAGCTTGGCGGTGGCCTCTGCGACCGCGGTGACCGCGTTGTGGTCGTGGATCATCGAGCCGTGACCGGCATGGCTACGGACGCTGAGCTTCATCCACATCATCGACTTCTCGGCGGTTTCGACCAGGTACAGGCGGCGTTCACCGCCGTCTTTGCGCGGCACGGTCAGCGAGAACCCACCGACTTCGCCGATCGCCTCGGTGACGCCCTCGAACAGGTCGGGTCGGTTGTCGACCAGCCACTGCGACCCGTACTTCCCGCCGGCCTCCTCATCGGAGACGAACGCGAACACCAGATCGCGCGGCGGCACGATGCCCGACCGTTTGAAATGCCGGGCGATCGCGATGAGCATGCCGCACATGTCCTTCATGTCGACGGCGCCGCGGCCCCACACGTAGCCGTCCTCCACGGCGCCGGAGAACGGGTGCACGCTCCAATCCGACGCCTCGGCGGGCACCACGTCGAGGTGACCGTGCAACAGCAGGGCGCCCCGGTCGGAATTGGCTCCGGAGAGCCTGGCGAACAGGTTGCCCCGGCCCGGCGCGCCGGCGTCCACGTATTCGGTCGCGTACCCGACCTCTTCCAGCTGTTCGGCCACCCAGCGAGCGCATTCGGCCTCGCCTTTGGTGGTTTGCGGTTCACCGGTGTTGGAGGTGTCGAAGCGGATGAGCGCGCTGACGAGGTCAACCACCTCGGCTTCGGCGTTGAGGTGACCAGTCACGCCACCATTCGTACCATTGAGGCGGCCGCTGGGTTTGGGTCCGGGCTGCCCGATCCGATAGCCTTAGCTGCCCACGAACTGGTCCGAGTGGCGGAATGGCAGACGCGCTAGCTTGAGGTGCTAGTGCCCTATTAACGGGCGTGGGGGTTCAAGTCCCCCCTCGGACACCACACTTTCAGGCTTCGTTAGGCATATTCGTCCAGCCCTTGCCGTCGGCACGGGCATACCACCCGGATGCGGCCAGGGTGCCACCGTCCACCGGAATCGTCTGCCCGGTGACGAAGCGCGCGTCGTCGGACGCCAGGAATTCCACGACCGCCGCGTAGTCGTCGGGCCGGCCGAACCGGCCCACCGGGATCCAGGTCCTGATCAAGTCGGCGTCGCGGCCCCGCAGCATAAGCTCGGCGGGCGTCTGCGGTGTATCGGCGAGATCGGGGGCGATCGCGTTGACGCGAATGCCGTGTTGCGCGACGTCGACGGCGAGGCTGCGGGTGAACGCGACCACTCCCGCGTTGAACGCCGCGTAGGGGGCGGCGTACGGAATGCCCCGGAACGCCTCCACGGTCGCGTTGTTGACGATCGCGCCGCGGCCACGTTTCACCATCGCGGGCAGCACGGCGTGACACATGCGAAGCACGTGCAGCAGGTTCAGTTCGTACAGCGTCTGCCACTGCTCCTCGGTGCTGTGCAGGAAATCCCTTGCCGCGGGGCGGAAGTCGCCGACGTTGTTCACCAGGACGTCGATCCGTGAATCATCAATGGCCAGTGCGGTTTCGGTCACTTTGGCCACCACGTCGCGGTAGCGGATGTCACCGACGATGGTCGTGCAGCGCCCGCCCGCCGCAACCATTTCGTCGCGTGCAGCCGAGGCGGCGTCGGCATTGATGTCGGCAAGCACAACGTGTGCGCCTGCCGCCGCCAGGCGCCTACTGATGCCGCCGCCAATGCCCAACGCGCCGCCGGTGACGATGGCGACCTGTCCCGCTAACCGCATCCGGACAGCGTATTGGCTAGTACACGTCGCGCACGTAGCGTTTCGACGCCACCAGCTCACGCTTGTAGTCGTGCGCCTTCTCGGGCGACATGCCGCCGTGTTTCTCGATGACCGCCGTCAGCGCCGCATCGACGTCCTTCGCCATCCTGCTGGCGTCCCCGCACACGTAGAAGTGCGCGCCCTCGTCGAGCCACCGCCACACGTCTGCGCCGTAGTCGAGCATCTTGTGCTGGACATAGACCCGGTCGGCCTGATCGCGGGAGAACGCCAGATCCAGCCGGTTCAAGAAGCCGTCGCGGACCATGTCCTCGAAATCGTCGCGGTAGTAGAAGTTTTCGCTGCGGTGCCGGTCGCCGAAGAACAGCCAGTTGCGGCCGGCGTGGCCGAGCGCGCGCCGCTCCTGCAGAAAGCCGCGGAACGGGGCGATGCCGGTGCCGGGCCCGACCATGATCATCGGTATGTCGCCGTCCTCGGGCGGACGGAAATGCGGTGAGCGTTGCAGGAATACCGGCGCCGCGGCCGCCCGGTCGGCCAGGAATGTCGAGCACACCCCGCCGCGCTGGCCGCCGTCGGCGCCGCGGTAGCGCACCACCGACACCGTCACCTGCACCTCGTGCGGGCTGATCAGCGGGCTCGACGAGATCGAGTAGTTGCGCGGGGTCAGTCGCACCAGCACTTCCTGCCACTCCTCGGGCTCGGCCCGGACCGCGAACTCCTGCACGATGTCGAGCCCGTTGCGGTCCACCAACCACTTGTCGCGCTTGTCCTTGGGCGCCATCAGCGTCTTGGCGGCGGCCTTGTCCCGGCAGGATTCCGCGACAAAGCGCAGCAGGTTGGGCGTCACCCGGCAGATGTCGTAGGACACGATGAGCGCGTCCCGCAGGCTCTGTTCGTTGCCGTCCACCTCGACGGACGTGTCGCCGCGCAACCCGGTGGCCGCCAGCCAGGCGTCGACCGTCTCGGGATCGTTGGTGGCATAGACCCCCAGTGAGTCGCCGACCGCGTAGCTGACCTCGTATTCGGAGACGTCAAAGCCGAACTGGCGCACTTCTTTTCGCGATGTCGGGGCGGTCAGCACGACATTGCGGGCCAGCCTTGCCAATAGCGGCTTGGCCCGGGTGAACGGCTCGGCCGCCTTGGTCGGCCTGGCAACCGTCGACGTACCGCCACCGTTGGTCCGCACCGGCTCGGTTGGCACTGAGACGAGGGCGGTGACCTGGTCGGCCCACCGATCCATTGGCTCGTCGTCGTAGGCTTCGCACTCGGTGCGTTCCAGCATCCGCGTCCCGCCCAGCGCCGCGAGCCTGCCATCGATCGCCTTCGCGTGGCCGCAGAAATTCGCATACGACCGGTCGCCGATGCCGAGCACCGCGTACCGAATCCCATCCAACGCAGGCGCCTCGGCCGAATGCAGGCGATCCCAGAATCCGGCGCCGTTGTCCGGCGGCCCGCCGTCACCGAACGTGCTGGTGATCACCAACACGTCGCGCGCAGCCGCCAGCTCCCCCAGCTGCATTTCGTCCATGTTGACCAGCTGGGAGCCGCCAAGCCGGCCGGCCAGCCGGGCTGCGAACTCCTCGGCGTTTCCGGTCTGCGACGCCCACAACACCAGCGGTCCATCGTTGACCGGCTGTTCGGTGGGAGCCGCCGCGATGCGCGAGTACCGACCGGCCAACAGACCGTCGATCCACAGCCGAACACCGGGTGCGACCGGCGCTGACGCGGGCAGCACCGGTACACCGCTGACGCCCTCCGCCAGACCACTGAAAAACGCCGCAAGGTAGATCTTTTCGTCATCGGTCAGCATCGGCTTTGGCTGACCGAAGTCGAGTTCCTCGACCACCGGATCCACCGACTTCACCGACTTCACCGGCCTCAGGCTCACCGCGCACACCTTGAACTCGGGTTGCAGCGAGTCGGGGTCGACGGCGTCGTTGGTCAGCGCATTGATCGTGAGGTACTCGCCGTGCTCGTCGTTCCAGTGAAACGGCACAAAGCAATTGCCCGGCCGCACCCGGTCGCTGACGACTGCGGGAAGCACCGCCCTGCCCCGCCGCGACGTCAGCTCGACGGGCTGGCCGCTCACGATGTCGAGCGCGACGGCGTCAACCGGGTGGATTTCCACAAACGGTCCGCTATCGAGCTTGTTGAGCTTGGCGACCTTGCCGGTCTTGGTCATCGTGTGCCATTGATGTTGCAGCCGACCGGTATTGAGCACCAGCGGGAAGTCGTCGTCGGGCATCTCACGCGGATCCATGTGCGGCCGGGCGTGAAACACCGCGCGCCGCGACGGGGTCGGAAACGCGAGCCGTGGCGAATGGCCGTGCTCGTCGACGAACAGCTCTTGGCTGACACCATCATTGAGGTAGCGGATCGGGTGCCGGTCCTCGTCATCCGGCGGGCAGGGCCACTGCAGCGGCGTCCGACGCAGCCGCTCATAGCTCGCGCCGCGGAGGTCGTAACCGGTCTTTGGGTTGGCGAACCGGCGGATCTCGTCGAAGATCTCCTCGCTGGACTTGTAGTCGAAGTCCTCCGCGAACCCCATGTGCGCGGCGACGTCGCAGATCAGCTCCCAGTCGGGCCGCGCCTGACCGGCCTGCGGGATGGACTGCTGCATCAGCGTCAGGTTGCGCTCGGAATTGACCATCACGGCGTCGGACTCGGCCCACAGCGTGGCGGGCAACACGATGTCCGCGTAGTGGTTGGTCGCGGTGGTGCGGTAGGCGTCCTGGGTGATGACGAGCTGTGCGGTCTCGAGACCGGTGATGACCGTCTTCCGATTCGCCACGGTGGCAACGGGATTGGTGCAGATGATCCAGCACGCCTTGATGGTGCCGTCGGCGAGTTGCTCGAACATGTCGATAGTGCCGGGACCGACGTCGGAGCGAATGGTTCCGGCGGGCAGCCCCCACTGCTCCTCGACGAACGCCCGGTCGTCGGCCGACAGCACGGAACGCTGCCCCGGCAAACCGGGCCCCATATAACCCATTTCGCGTCCGCCCATCGCGTTGGGCTGCCCGGTCAGCGACATCGGACCGCTGCCCGGTCGGCAGATCGCACCGGTGGCCAGATGCAGGTTGCAGATCGCGTTCGTGTTCCAGGTGCCGTGCGTGCTCTGGTTGAGGCCCATCGTCCAGCAGCTCATCCACTCCCCCGCGTCGGCGATCATCCGGGCGGCAGTGCGGATGTCGGACTCAGCGAGACCGGTGATCTGAGCGACCCGGTCCGGCGGATAGTCGGCAAGGAACGCAGGCATGGCGTCCCAGCCTTCGGCGTGCGCTGCGATGAAACCTTCGTCGATATCCCCGTTTTCGACGAGCAGGTGCAGCAGACCGTTCAGCAGTGCCAGATCGGTGCCCGGCTTGATCTGCAGGAACAGGTCGGCGTGTTCGGCCGTGGTGGTGCGCCGGGGGTCGACGACGATCAGCTTCGCGCCCGCCTTGAGCCGGTCGGCCATCCGCAGATACAGGATGGGATGGCAGTCCGCCATGTTCGAGCCGATAACGAAAAACAAATCCGTGCAATCGAAGTCGGTATACGACCCCGGCGGGCCGTCCGCGCCGAGTGACTGCTTGAATCCGGTACCCGCGCTGGCCATGCACAACCGCGAGTTCGATTCGATGTGGACTGTTTGGATGAAGCCCTTGGCCAGCTTGGTGGCCAAATACTGCGCCTCGATGGACATCTGGCCGGAGACGTAGAGCGCGACGGCATCCTGACCGTGCTCGTCGATGATCGCGCGTAACCGGCGGCCGGCCTCGGCGACGGCGTCGTCGACGGGTGTGGGAACGGGTTCGTCGGTGCGTGTCGGGCGCAGCAGGGCCGACTTCAAGCGGCCGTCGTCGGCGGCCATCATCTCGGCGTGTGTGGCGCCTTTTGTGCACAGTCGGCCGAAGTTCGTCGGGTGCAGTTTGTCCCCGGAGACTCGGGCGATGACGGGCTTGCCCGAGTCTGGATCCGTGGTGGTTTGCACTTCGATGCCGCAGCCGACGCCGCAATACGAGCACGCCGTCCGGGTCACCGCCATGGGCCCATGGTGGGCCTGCAATGTTTCAGGCTGTTTTCCGACGACGTTATCGCGGTGAAAATTGATGCTCACCGGGCGTGTCGCCGCCCGGTGAGCATCAAATCCGCAGGTCAGGTGGCTGGGACGGGGGCCGCAGCGCGACCGATTTCCTCGCCCGCGCCGGCCCTGGCCGATTGGATCCGCAGGAACACGAACCAGGTGACTATGGCGCAGATCACATAGAAGCCGAGAAAGACCCAGAATGCGTTGGTCGCCGACTTCGCCGCGCCGACGTACGACGCCCGCAGCACCACGTTGATGAACACCCCGCCGAGCGCGCCGATCGCGCCGGCGAAACCGATCAGCGCGCCGGACATGCTGCGTGACCACGCCGCCTTCTCATCGCGGCTCCACTCGTCGTGCCCCTGCGCCTTGGCCTCGAAAATCGACGGGATCATCTTGTACGTCGACCCGTTGCCAAGACCCGACAGAATGAACAGCAGGATGAAACCGACCACGTAGGCAGTCATCTGCACACCGGTCGCTGCGCCCTTCATCCCATCGTCGATCATCCCGGTCACCACCAGGATGCCCGCCGCGAAGATCATCGCGATGAACACGTACAGCGTCACCTTGCCGCCACCGATGCGGTCGGACAGCTTGCCGCCGAACGGCCGGGAGATGGAGCCGAGCAGCGGTCCGACGAACGCGATCTGCGCTGCGTGCAGCGACGCCTGCGCAGCGTTGTCGCCGCCGGCAAGGAAGTTGATCTGCAGCACCTGGCCGAATGCGAACGAGAAGCCGATGAACGAGCCGAACGTGCCGATGTAGAGGAAGCTCATCACCCAGGAGTGCTTGTACCGCAACGCCTCAACCATCGCGCCCAGGTTCGACCGCTGATTGCCGAGGTTGTCCATGAACAGCGCCGCACCAAATGCGGCCAGCGCGATCAGCACAAGGTAAATGGCACAAACGATTTCGGGTCGAGTGTTGCTCACCGCCGCGATCACCAGCAAGCCCACGAGTTGGATGACCGGGACGCCGATGTTGCCGCCGCCCGCGTTCAGACCCAGCGCCCAGCCCTTGAGCCGTTGCGGGTAGAACGCATTGATGTTCGTCATCGACGAGGCGAAGTTACCGCCGCCGAATCCGGCGAACGCCGCGACGACCATGAACGTCGTGTAGGACGTGCCCGGCTGCTTCATCACATACCACGTCAGCACCGTAGGAATGAGCAGCAACAGTGCGCTGACTATTGTCCAGTTGCGGCCGCCGAACTTGGCAGGCGCGATCGTGTAGGGGATGCGCATCGCCGCGCCGACCAGGGTGGGCACCGCGACGAGGTAGAACTTGCCCGCCGCGTCGATGTGATAGACGTTCTGCGGCATGAACAGCACCATCACCGACCAGATCGACCACACGGAGAAGCCGATGTGCTCGGCGAAGATGGACCAGATCAGGTTGCGTTTGGCGACCTTGGCGCCGCCGGCGTCCCAAGCTTCGACGTCTTCGGCGTCCCAGTGCTCGATGTTGCGATCGCGGGACAAGATTGTCATGCGGGCCTCCCCTGCAGTAGTTGAAATAGGTCTACTGCCAACCCGTTCCGCGTCAATTGCCCCGCCGTATCGATATTGTCAACACCCGCTCACTTCGGCGAAACACGTGCGCGTGCGCAATGGGATTCACGGCTGACTCATCGACGAAACGGCCGCGAAACAAACGCGCCTTAGCTTCCGAGGGTGAGCGACGGCAGTACTCCCCGATTCCTGCAGGGTGCATTCGAGTTTGAGGGCAACGGCCTGGACAAGCCGTCGCTGATCGACGACTCGCTGCGCTATGTCGTGCCGGCGGGCGCCGTGACGCAGCCGGTGTACTTCCGCGGCGGTAACTCCACCAAACAAATGATCACCGTCGTGCTGTTCCGCGACGGCAAGCCGATGCGCTACTTCCCGATCGCGGCAAAGGGCGCCACCCATGTGGCCCTGCGGGTGGTCGAAGACCTGCTCGGCGACACGGTGCTGGAGTTGCACGTCGCCGCCCCGAGCGGATGCAAAGGCACGCTGGTCGTCGATCTCGGTCTGGTGGAAATCTGACGAGCGCTTGCGCGAGGAAACGAGGGCACTGATGAAGCAGAAGCTGGTCGTCGTCGGCAACGGCATGGCCGGCGTGCGCGCGATCGAGGAGGTCCTGGCCCGCGGCGGCGGCGAGCAATTCGACATCACCGTCTTCGGTGACGA
>DASRJA010000308.1:0-3445 GCA_035649695.1 Mycobacterium sp.
AGGAAGGCTTCATGCGCTGCCACGGGCTGCAGTGCGGATTCTGTACGCCAGGGATGATGATCACGGCGCGAGCCCTCCTCGATCGCGTACCCAACCCCGACGAGGAAACCATCCGTGAGGCCATTTCCGGACAGATCTGTCGCTGCACCGGCTACACCACGATCGTGCGATCCATCCAGTGGGCAGCCACCCATTCCGACGGGCGCACCGTCGAATCCGGGCCGTCCGACAGCGAATTCGCGCCGGAGTCGCAGACAGAGACCACTCATGGCGGCGAGGGTGCCGAGCCGCTGCTGGAGGCCGGGAGCAGCTCATGACCACTGTCGAAACCCGCGAGATGACCGGGCCGAGCCCGGAAGACATCGTCAACAACGACCAAAAGCCGTGCGGCCATGGCCGGATGCTCCGCAAGGAGGATCCACGGTTCATCCGAGGCAAAGGCGCATACGTCGACGATGTGCAGCTGTCCGGCATGTTGCATCTGGCGGTGCTGCGATCACCGTTCGCCCACGCCCGCATAGTGAGCATCGATACGACTGCGGCACAGGCGCATCCGAAGGTAAAGGCCGTCGTGACCGGCGCCGATCTGGCGGAAAAAGGTTTGGCGTGGATGCCGACCCTGTCCAACGACGTGCAGGCCGTGCTGGCCACCGACAAGGTCCGCTTCCAGGGCCAGGAGGTGGCCTTCGTGGTCGCCGAAGATCGCTATGCCGCACGTGATGCGTTGGAGCTCATCGACGTCGAGTACGATCCGTTGGAGCCCGTCATAGATGTGAGGCACGCGCTCGACGAGTCAGCCCCGGTGATCCGCAGCGACCTGGACGGCAAGACCGACAACCACATCTTCGACTGGGAGACCGGTGACTCCGCCGCGACCGATGCGGTGTTCACGAAGGCCGATGTCGTCGTCAAGCAGGAAATCGTGTACCCGCGAGTGCATCCCGCGCCGATGGAGACCTGCGGAGCGGTCGCCGATCTGGACCCGGTCACCGGCAAGCTGACACTCTGGTCGACCTCGCAGGCACCACACGCCCACCGCACGCTGTACGCGTTGGTCGCCGGGCTGCCCGAGCACAAGATCCGGGTGATCTCACCGGACATCGGCGGCGGCTTCGGAAACAAGGTGCCGATCTATCCGGGCTACGTGTGCGCGATCGTCGGGTCACTGCTGCTGGGCAAGCCGGTGAAGTGGATGGAGGACCGCAGTGAGAATCTGACCAGCACCAGCTTTGCCCGCGACTACATCATGGTCGGCGAGATCGCCGCCACGAACGACGGCAAGATTCTGGCGATCAGGTCGAATGTGCTCGCTGACCATGGTGCCTTCAACGGGCAGGCCGCGCCGATGAAGTATCCGGCTGGGTTCTTCGGCGTCTTCACCGGCAGCTATGACATCGAGGCCGCCTACTGTCACATGACCGCGGTGTACACCAACAAGGCGCCCGGAGGGGTGGCCTACGCGTGTTCGTTCCGCATCACCGAGGCGGTGTATTTCGTGGAGCGGCTTGTGGACTGCCTGGCCCACGAAATGAAGATGGATCCGGCCGAGCTGCGACTGCGAAACCTCTTGAAGCCAGACCAGTTTCCGTACAAGTCCAAGACCGGCTGGGTCTACGACTCCGGCGACTACGAGACCACCATGCGCAAGGCCATGGACATGATCGGCTACGATGCATTGCGCGCCGAGCAGAAGGAGAGGCGCGCGCGTGGTGAATTGATGGGCATCGGTATGTCGTTCTTCACCGAGGCGGTCGGCGCAGGGCCGCGCAAGAACATGGACATCCTCGGTCTGGGTATGGCGGACGGCTGCGAGCTGCGGGTGCACCCGACCGGGAAGGCCGTTGTGAGACTGTCGGTCCAGACGCAGGGCCAGGGCCACGAGACGACGTTCGCGCAGATCGTCGCCGAGGAGCTCGGCATCCCGCCCGACGACATTGACGTCGTGCACGGCGACACCGACCAGACGCCGTTTGGGCTGGGCACCTATGGCAGTCGGTCCACACCCGTGTCTGGGGCCGCCGCCGCACTGGTCGCGCGCAAGGTCAGGGACAAGGCGAAGATCATCGCATCCGGGATGCTGGAGGCGTCGGTCGCCGACTTGGAGTGGGAGAAGGGGTCATTCCACGTCAAGGGCGATCCGTCGGCGTCGGTGACCATCCAGGACATCGCGATGCGTGCACACGGCGCGGGCGACTTGCCGGAGGGCATCGAGGGTGGCCTGGACGCCCAGATCTGTTACAACCCGGAGAATCTCACGTACCCGTACGGTGCGTACTTCTGCGTGGTCGACATCGACCCGGGCACCGCGGTGGTGAAGGTGCGGCGGTTCCTCGCGGTCGACGACTGCGGCACACGGATCAATCCGATGATCATCGAGGGACAGGTGCACGGCGGGATCGTCGACGGCATCGGGATGGCGCTGATGGAGATGATCGCGTTCGACGAAGAAGGCAACTGCCTCGGCGGGTCGCTGATGGACTACCTGATACCGACCGCGCTGGAGGTCCCGCAATTAGAGACCGGTTACACCGTCACTCCGTCGCCCCATCATCCGATCGGTGCGAAGGGCATCGGCGAATCGGCAACGGTCGGCTCGCCGCCTGCGGTCGTCAATGCCGTGGTGGATGCGTTGGCGCCGTTCGGGGTTCGGCACGCCGACATGCCGCTGACCCCGTCGCGGGTGTGGGAGGCCATGCAGGGCAGAGCCACACCGCCGATCTAGAGGAGCAAGTATGACGATGATCGAACGGGCCAAGCAGTTGCGGCGGTCGCGGACGCCGTTCGTCCACGCCACCGTGGTGCGCGCACAGCAGCCGGCCTCCGCGCATGCCGGCGATGAAGCGATCCTGCTGTCGGACGGCACCATCGAAGGCTTTGTCGGTGGCCAATGCGCGCAGAGCTCGGTTCGCAAGGCGGCACTCGGCGCGCTGCAAGCAGGGGAGAGTGTGCTGCTGCGCGTATTGCCCGACGGCGACGTCCACTTTCCGGAGGCGCCGGGCGCCTGTGTGGTCGTCAACCCATGCCTGTCCGGCGGTGCGTTGGAGATCTTCCTCGAACCGCAGGTACCCGCGCCGCTGGTCTGCATCTGCGGTGCCACGCCGATCGCACAGGCGCTGGCCGCCATGACCGCCGCTCTCGGTTACGAGGTGCGATGCGACGGTGACGCCGACGTGACACAGGCCGCCGCCGTCGTCATCGCCACTCACGGCGGGCCCGAGGCCGAGATCATCCGCGCGGCACTCGACGCAGGCGTGCGCTACGTAGGCCTGGTCGCCAGCAAGGTCCGCGGCGGTGCGATCGTTGACGCGCTGGCGCTCACCGACGCCGAACGGCGACGCGTGCACACCCCCGTCGGGCTGCCCATCGGCGCGAAGACGCCCGCCGAGATCGCAGTGTCCATCCTCGCCGAGGTTGTCCGCGCCATCCGGGTGGAAGGCCTTGCCGC
>DASRJA010000309.1:0-8221 GCA_035649695.1 Mycobacterium sp.
CGCCTCCGGTGATCGAACGCACCGTCGGCACCGGGTCGGTCGCGGCCACCGTGACCTCGGCGCCAAAGCTGGCGGCGCGCGCCAATGCGGCCGGCGAAGGGTCGACGGCCACGACCCGAGCACGAAGTGCGACCGCGATCATGACCGCAGAGAGTCCGACACCACCGCAGCCGAACACCGCTAGCCACTCCTCCGTCCTGAGCCGCGCCTGTGCGGTGAGCGCGTGGAAAGCGGTGGCGAAGCGGCAGCCCAAAACCGCGGCGGTGACGAAATCCATCGCGTCAGGAAGGCGGACCAGATTGAAATCCGCGGCGGGAATTGCGACCTGCTCGGCGAAGGAGCCGGCCTGACTGAAGCCGGGCTGAGTCTGATGAGGGCAGACCTGCGCTTGCCCCGCCATACACCAGTCACATTGCCCACACCCATTGACGAACGGCACAGTGACCCGATCCCCGACTGCGAACGCCGAAACTTGCGAACCCGTCTTGGTAACAACTCCGGAGAACTCGTGACCGGGCACGTGCGGCAGCGAAACCACCTCATGGCCTCGCCAGGCGTGCCAGTCAGATCGACAGATTCCCGTCGCCTTCACATCGATCACGGCACCGTCGGCTGGACATTCTGGGGGTGCGATTTCGGTAACACGGAGCGGTGAACCAACGGCATCGAAGACAACAGCACGCATTCACCCGGTTTTACCAGCCAGCACATGGTTACGAAGATTGCCTGCAGGGTCGAAGTGAGTTGGCTACGCTGCCGCGTGGGCAGCGCACCAGTCGAGCGAGGGGTCGCGCAGACGCCTGACGCGGCCCGGACACCAACCCCGCAGCGAAGGACGCTTCATGCCAGCCCCCGCCTCGCAGGATGCCGTGCCGCCGGATGCCATGGCCGCCGCTGGGCCGCTGTCTCGACGCCGGTTCCTCACCTACGTCGTGGCAGCTCCCGTACTCACCGTTGCCGCCAGCAGCGCTGGTGGTCTGGTAGCCCCGGGCAAAGCGTTCGCCGTCGTGCCGAGCCCGCCGCAGCCCGAGAACATTCTCGACTTGGGCGATGTCATGGTGGCGGCAACGAAGCAGGCTAAGCGTCTTCTGGTGCTCGAGGTGACGACGGAGAACCGTGTCGTCTTCCGGCTGCCACGCGCTGAGGTCGGACAGGGTGTTACGACAGCACTCGCCATGGTGGTCGCCGACGAGATCGACGCACGCCTCAGTGACGTTGACGTTCCATTGGAGGACGCTCGCCAGGATCTCGGAACTGCGCAGTCCACCGGCGGGTCGTCCTCGGTGCGCTCACTGTGGGACCCAGTGCGCTCGGTGGCTGCCGAGGCCCGCGCCCGTCTGGTCACCGCGGCGGCGGAGCGGTGGGACCTGCCGGCACGTGATTTGACCACGCGGGACACCGCTGTCTGGGCCCCGGATGGTCGCTCCGCCACATACGGATCACTCACCGAAGCGGCCGCCAAAGTATCCGTACCAGTGGTCTCTGCTGATCCGAAGTCCTCATCGGAATACCGCCTCATCGGCAAAGCGACGACCCGGATCGACGCGCGGAGCATCGTGACGGGGACCGCGAAGTACGCCCTCGATGTCGATGTGCCAGGCGCCTTGCCGACAGTCGTGGTCAGACCGCCCACGCTCAAAGGCAAAGTCAAGTCCTACGACGCATCGGCGGCTCTCAAGATGCCCGGGGTCGTGGCCGTGACCGAGCTTCCGAGCGGGGTGGCAGTGAGCGCGAAAACCTTCGACCAGGCATTGAAGGCACGGTCGGCGGTTCAGGTCACCTGGGGCTCCGGCACAGTTGATGGGGTCTCCGACGCCGACATCAAAGCCCGGCTCGCCGCCGCGGTTCCGCCGATGACGCCAGCGCCTCCGCTGACCAAACGGGTGGACGCCACTTTCTCATTCGCATTCGTCAACCACGCCCCGATGGAGGTCGGCAGCGCGGTCGCCGACGTCCAATCTGGATCCGCAGAAGTCTGGGTGGCGAGCAAGTCGCCGACCGGCGCTCAGTCGGCAGTCGCCGACGCTATCGGGCTGAGCGCCGAGGATGTGACCCTGCACGTGATCCGGGGCGGTGGCTCCTTCGGCCGACGCATCTACTACGAGCCGGCAGTCGAGGCGGCGCGCGTCTCGAAGGCGATCGGAAAGCCCGTGAAGCTCATGTGGACCCGCAACGATGACATGCGCCATGGACGGGTACGGCCCCGCAGCCAGCACCAGTTGCGTGCCGTGTACGCCGGCGGTGAGGTGCTGTCGTACGAGCACCGCGCGTCGTGCGTGGAGCTGGATCTGGGCAGCGGCACCGGGCAGGCGCTCCTCGATGCGGGCTACGTCAACCCGACAATCGGTGCGGCGTTTTTCAACCTGAGCCAGTCATGCCCGTACAACTTCGGCGTCGTCACCGAAAGCCTCAACGAGGTCTCCTACGACATGCCAACCGCTGCCTGGCGGTCGGTCTACTCCGCTCAGGCTCGTACCGCTGAGGAGATCCTCGTGGACGAGATCGCGAAGGCCCTGGGAACTGACCCGGTCGCTCTGCGCCGGAAGTTTCTCAAGACCGCCGATGCTCGCGCCGTACTCGACAAGGTTGCTACCGAAGGCAACTGGGGCAGGTCAATGTCGTCCGGGACCGCTCAGGGCGTCGCGCTGCATGGGGAGTATCGGTCGATTGCGGCATGCCTGGTCGAGATCAACTGCACTGGCGACAAGCCTCGAGTCACCAAAGCGGTCATGGCCCTGGATGTGGGGCGTCAGGTGAATCCGAGCGGTCTGAAGGCTCAGGCCATGGGCAGCCTGATCGACGGGATCAGCACTGTGCTGCTGGTCGGCAATCACCTGGATGACGGTGCGTTTCGGGAGGGCAGCTACAGCGATTTCAAGTACGCCCGCCAGGCCGACGCGCCACTGACGTGCGATGTGCACCTACTCGGTGGAAGCGGTAAGCCCGGTGGTGTCGGCGAACTGTGCGTTCCGGCGGCAGCCGGCGCGGTGGCCAATGCCTACGCCCGCGCCACTGGCGACAAGCCCCGTACCTTCCCGATCAACTTCTGAGGAGCACCCGGTGCCCAGCTATGCATTCAAGCTCAACGGCAAGAGCGTCAAGGTCGATGCGCCGGCCGACATGCCCCTCCTCTGGGTGCTGCGCGACCTGCTCGGCGTGACCGGGCCGAAGTACGGATGTGGCGTTGGCGTATGCCGCGCGTGCACCTGCCACGTCAACGGCAGTGCGGTTCAGGTCTGCACGCTCACAGCGGCCGACGTGGTGGGAAAGTCAGTCACCACGATCGAAGGTCTGGCCCCTCAAGGTGGCTTGCACCCGGTACAGCAGGCGTGGCTCGACGAGGACGTGGCGCAGTGCGGCTTCTGCCAGCCCGGGCAGATCATGCAGGCTGCGGCGCTGCTGAAGGCCAAGCGGACCCCCTCTGATTCCGACATCGACCAGATCGTGAACGTGTGCCGGTGCGGCACGTATTGCCGGATCCGAAAGGCGATCAAACGCGCCGCGTCCACGATGTGAAGCCGACATTCGAGCGCTCGGGTACTTCCCACTTCAGTCAGCCTCGGCTCGGGAACCCCCTCCACGGACGGACGTTGTGGTACTTGTGAAGCCGCACTGCCTTCATCTGCACTTTTCTCCTGGTTTTGGTCGCCAGGTCTGCGCCATCGCCCGACGATCTGGCGCAATGCTCGGCGCGGAATGAAGTTTCCGGAGAAAATCTCTCCGTCATGTCAACCGAAGACCCTCCCGCGGCGAGTAACTCATTGATGGAAAGCCAAGGAGCAGCGGCAGCCGCCGTCGAACCCCCAGCAGCGACGGCCGCCGTCGAACCTGCAGTCGAGGCGCTCAACGAGTCGCTGTCGTTCGACGACTTCTACAGGAGAGAACACCGCCATGTGCTTGGTCTGGCGTTTGTACTGACCGGCAACCAATGGGTGGCCGAGGACACCGCGCAAGAGGCGTTCACGGCTGCATTCCGACGCTGGCGTTCCATCGTGGCCTACGACTCGCCGGGCGCATGGGTTCGGCGAGTCACCTGCAATCGGGCAGCGTCGGTATTACGACGACGCGTACGCGAGGCAAAGGCGTTGATGCGTCTTGCCGGGCGAACGCAGACCTACATCGAACTGGACGAAGGCGATGAAGCGTTCTGGCAAGCGGTTCGTTGTCTGCCACCCCGCCAGGCCCAAGCGGTAGCCCTCTATTACCTGGAGGACTACAGCGTGAGGGAGATCTCCGAGGTCCTTGACTGCAGCGAAGGCACCGTCAAAACCCACCTGAGCCGGGCGCGCGAGGCGGTCGCGCGTCAGCTGCGGTTAGAGGATGCACAATGAGCGACTTCGATTCACGAGCACACAAAGCAGCCGATTCGGTTCGGCAGCAGATTGCGGCGAACCCTCTCCACGACGAGCAGGGAATCCGGCGCGCGCAACGATCGCGTGCCCGCGCAGTCATCCCGAGCGCTGTTGCCGCCGCAGCAGTACTCATCGTCGGAGTCGCAGTCGCATTACCCCGCGGCGGCGATCCCGGAACACCGTCGGGTGGAGGGGCGACCGCGTTCGCGATGGCAGGAGCGTTGAAGCCGTTCGATACCTGTGACACCGTGCTGCAGTACTTCAAGGATCAGGCTCCTGAGTATCTGATCGAGCGCGCCCGCGGTGGCGTTGTTACTTCGACCGACGGGGCCGGTGCAGCGGAGCGGACCACTGCGGGACCTAAGCAAGGCCGTGCCGCTGACTCATCGGGTACGACTGTTGAGTCGTCAGGTGCGCCGCCGGAGCACTCGACAACGAACGTGCAAGAAGCAGGCGTTGATGAACCTGACATCGTCAAGACGGATGGCAATCGCATTGTTGCGGTCGCTCAGGCTCGGGTGCATTTAGTTGGCCTCGACGCCGGCAAGATGACATTACGCAAGGTCCTTCCGGACACCATGGTTCGCAACGTATTTCTGTCCGGCGAGCGTCTGCTTGTGTTCAGCGCTCAGACGGCTCAGAACTTCGAGCCTGGACTGGCCTGGGCAGGTCAGCAGGCCGTCCTGTCGATGTATGACGTCTCGAATCTCAGCGATCCAAAACGAATTGCCACATTGACGATTGACGGCGATGTGCTCGATGCACGACTTGTGGGAACCCAGGTGCGTGTTGTGACGGCTTCGTCGCCCGACATCGATGCTCCATCGCCGGTCTTCACGCCCGATGGCGGTATCGCTGAGAAGTCCAAAGACGAATTACGGGCTGCAGTCGCGAACACGAGTGTCGACGACTGGATTCCGACGTACACACTGCAAGACGGTATGGGCGCGGAAATGAGCAAGGGACCTCTTGTGGAATGCGCCAATCTGGCTCGTCCCGAAACCTTCTCCGGGCTCGACACGGTGGCGGTGTCGTCGTTCGATATGGGGTCGGCTCTGCAGTCCCGCAAGGCGGTGGGCGTGATCGCCGGCGGACAGCAGATCTATGCGACCGACAAGTCGACGTACGTCTCGACGACTGATTGGAGTGCCGACGGTTCACCTGCAAAGACGAGCTTGCACAAGTTCGTCACCGCGCCATCGGGGACGAGTACCTACAAAGGATCGGGTGAGGTTCCCGGAACCTTGCTGAATCAGTACGCGATGTCTGAATACGACGGAGTCTTACGTGTTGCAAGCACGGTTTCTGAACGCCGGGGCTGGACCAATTCTCGTCAGATAACCGAGGGTCTGGTCACGACTTTCGGTGAGCAGGGTGGTGCGCTTCGCCAACTGGGACAGGTCGGCGGGCTCGGTAGGCAGGACAACGAATCGATTCGAGCGGTGCGATTCATCGAAGAGCGCGGGTATGTCGTGACGTTCCGCCAAACTGATCCCCTTTACGTTCTCGACCTTCACGATGCCGCCGCCCCGAAGGTCGTGGGCGAGCTGAAGATCCCCGGCTACTCCGGCTATCTGCATCCGATTGGGGAGAACCTGTTGCTCGGTGTCGGGCAAAGCGGGTTGGAACCGGGCACCAGCCCTGCGCCGAATCGTGGCAGCCAGATCGGCGTGCAGTTCTCCTTGTTCGACATCAGCGATCCCGCGTCTCCGCGCCGTATCGACACGCAGACCTACGGTGGTGGTGCTGCGGCAGCCGAGTTCGACCCGAAGGCGTTCCTGTACTGGCAGCCGCACGACTTGATCATCGCTCCAACGAACCTGCATGGTGACTACCGAGGACGGGGAGCGTTCAGCGGTCTCGTGCTGCTGCGAGCCAACGCGGATGGACTCAAGGAGCTCGGCCGCCTTGGAACCACCGAGGCCTACGGAAGCGTCGCCCGTTCTCTCGTCATTGGTGACACCGTTTACATGCTTTCGGACCACGCTCTGCAGGCCAACAGTCTCGACACTCACCGCGAGATCGACAAGCTGATCTTCTAACGAGGTGATCGTGATGCGATTGCTGCTGGACGGACCGGCGCGGCCGACTGAATGCAGACGCCGCCACGGCTAGGAGCGCCAGCCTTCACGAGTCGAGCACGACCGTGTTCTGGCCAGCGACGATGCGCCACTGCCCGCCCTCCTTGGCCATGACGTAGAGCGGGCTGCCCTCGCTCTGGCCCTCGATTGGCTTACCCGCGAGCGTCACCGGCCGCTGGCGTACCTTGACTGCGGCGACGTCGGGTCGAACGAAGAGCACGTGCGCAACCTCGTACGTTGCCATCGAGTCCTTCATCGCTCCGGGGAGTACCTGGTGGGTGAACGCCGAGATCTCGTCCCTCCCGATGAGGCGCTTTCCGCCGCCCGTCGTCCAGATCGCGTCCTGTCGGAACAGACCGACGAACTCGTCAGGGAGCTCGTTTTGTTGTGCATGCTCGAGTATGTGGACCACTCGCGTGATCGCCTCGATCTCCGCGTCGCGGGTGTGCCGTTCGGTGTCCGTCATATTCACAGCACCAGGGTGTTACCTGTAGTCAACTTGAGGTCAACTGACTTCCCGACTGATGCCGCCACAGCCAGTCAGGCTATTCGCGACGTCGTCGGGTCGGTGCGGACCTCCAGACCACTCAACTAGCGGACGGGCCGTTCGAATTAGGGTGGTGGGCGTGAACCGTGCTGACGCGCAGGCCTGGCTCGATAGCTACGTCGCGGCGTGGCTGTCCTACGACGAAGAAGCCATCAGGGCGCTTTTCGCCGAGGACGTCGCCTACCGATACCACCCCTTTGACGATCCAATCGTCGGCCGAGAGGCGGTCGTCGCATCGTGGCTGGGCGAGTCTGACTCAGACGATGCCTCGACCCGCGATACGCCCGGCACGTACTCAGCGGATTACGCACCGGTCGCCGTCGACGAGGACGTCGTGGTCGCGACGGGCACCTCCAGGTACAGCGAGCAGCCCAACGGTCCCATTGTTCGCAGCTACCACAACTGTTTCGTGATGCGTTTTGACAACGAAGGGCGCTGCCGCGAGTTCACCGAGTACTACAACAAGCAGCCAGAAGCACAGTCTGACTAGGGGAGATGCTTGACGACAGCCCCGGATGGCCGCGAAATGACCGCAGGAATCTGATTCCTGCTCGTCATCACACTGCCTATGGCCTACCGAGTCTCTTCATCCGAGTCGGGAAATAAGTGGCCGTACGCATCCAGCGTGGTGTTGTCCCAGACCCGCGACAGTGCTGTCGATCTCAGCAGTGGCGGCCTGGTTGCCGCCACGGGTGTCGACCCGCGCAGATGATCGCATGTGAATCGAGGATTACCTTCGAGCCCGCGCAGAATCTTAGAGGTCCGACCGCAGGGCTTAGCGCCGAATGCCCCGGAGCGACCGTGTCAGGAGAGGGTCATTCGGATCGTAGCCGGCGCACTGCACGGTCCGATCGCCCGATCGCCAGGCATCCTCGGTCGGGACCAGCCAGTCGTAGTCGAGGTCGGAATCGTCGACGGCCTTGCCGATATAATGACCGAACGCGGGGTCGCAGTACTCGATCACGTAGTCCACGAACGCGTCGAGGGTCGGGTGGCTGCGCTTGCCCATCGCCCCGACGTAGAAGAGCTCGTAATCGTGCTCTGTCGTGCACGGGACCTTCTTGATGTGCTCGATCTCGGCGAGCGGATCCTTGAGATCGAAACAGTCCCCGACGCGCAGGTCGACGCTGTCGTCGATGTTGATCTCATCCCCGTTGAGGTCTTCCGACTTGTCGGTCTCGTCGGGCGTCGCGACCCCAGTGCGGACCTGAGTCGGCTCAGCAGGTGCGATCTCGGGCTCA
>DASRJA010000310.1:0-5254 GCA_035649695.1 Mycobacterium sp.
GTCGGGATTCGGGCGGAACCGCGTGCCGTCGTCGAGCCCGTTGAGCGTGGCCATCTGATCGTCGGTTAACTCGAAGTCGAACACCTCGAGGTTCGACTTGATCCGCTCCGGTGACGACGAGCGCGGAATCACGACGTTGCCGAGCTGAATGCTCCACCGGATCAGCACCTGCGCCGGGGTCTTGCCGTGCGCCTGCGCCACCGTGGCGATCGTCGGGTTGTCGAGCAGCTTGCCGACACCAAGTGGGCCGTAGGCCTCGGTGACAATGCCGTACCCGGCGTTGATCGACCGCAGCTCGGCCTGGTTCAGCAACGGGTGCAGCTCGATCTGATTGATCGCGGGGGTGAAGAACGAGAGATCGATGATGTTCGCCAGGTGCTCGGCATGAAAGTTGGCCACACCGATGGACCGGGTGTCGCCGTCTTCCTTGCACTTCATCAGGCCGCCCCAGCTGTCCACGTACTTGCCGTGGTCCCCACCCGGCCAGTGGATGAGGTAGAGGTCCACATACTCCAGGCCGAGCCGCTCCACGCTGGCCTTGCAGGCGTCCTGTGATGCTTGAAAGCCCTGGTCGGGGGTGGCCAATTTGGTCGTGACGTACAGCTCGTCGCGCGGCACGCTCGACGAAGCGATAGCCCGGCCGACCGCTTCCTCGTTGCCGTAGGCGGCCGCGGTGTCGATCAGTCGGTATCCCGCTTCCAGGGCCGTGGACACCGCCTGTTCGGTTTCGGAGTCCGACAGCTCGCCGACGCCAAGACCAATCACCGGGATCGTGTTCTCGTCGTTGAGAGTGACGGTGGGAATCGCAGTCGCCTGCCCGTCCAGTGGGGTCATGGCACCTATCCTGTGAAGTTGAATGTTCGTGGGTCGGGACCAAGTCGTGTTCCGTCTCCGAGCGAAGAGATGGACGCCATGTCCTGCTCGCTCAGCTCGAAATCGAACACGTCGAAGTTACTCACAATTCTCTCGCGGGTCACCGACTTCGGGATGACGATATTACCGAGTTGGATATGCCACCTAATCAGTGCCTGGGCTGGAGTTTTTCCGTGGGCGTCGGCAACGGTGGTGACCGTTGGATTGCTCAGCAGTGAGCCCTGCCCGAGGGGACTCCACGCCTCGGTCACGATGCCCTGCTGAGCGTGCACGTCCCGCAACTCCTGCTGCTGCAGCAGCGGATGCAACTCGATCTGGTTAACGGCGGGGACAATTCCCGTGGCGTCCACCAGGATTCGCAAGTGTTCGGGTTCGAAGTTGCTTACCCCGATCGAGCGGATCCTGCCTTGGTCGCGTAGGTGCGCGAACGCTTTGAACGTGTCGACGAACGCATTGCGCGCCGGCATCGGCCAGTGAATTAGGTAGAGGTCGAGGTATTGCAGGCCGAGGCGGTCCATGCTGGCGTCGAACGCCGCGAGCGTCTTGTCGTAGCCCTGGTCGGCGTTCCACAACTTGGTGGTGACGAACACGTCCTCGCGGGGCAGACCAGATGTCGCGACAGACTTACCCACCTCGCGTTCATTGAAGTAGCCTGCCGCCGTATCGATGTGCCGATAACCGGCGTCGAGCGCGGTTGTCACCGCACGCTCGGTGTCCTCCGGCGGCGTCTGCCAAACGCCAAGTCCGACCTGAGGCATCGCATTACCGTCATTCAGCGTGATCAAGGGAGCAGCCATGACCCAGAGTCTGCCAGCACACGCGTCGTGGAGTCCGAGCCGCAGGGATGCGCTCATCAACACCGCGGCCGGCATCACGCTGCGCGCACTGCCGCGCATTCCCGACGCCGTGAAACGCCTGATGCTTGGCGGTCGTTCGATCACCATCGACGGCAACACGCTGGACACCACGCTGCAATTGATGCTGGCCGGGCAGCGGGCGACCGGCATCGACGGGCTGGCGGCAGAAGACGACGTGATCGGCTCACGGGCCCGACTGGAAATCCTGGCGGCGAGCTTCAAGCAGGACATCCTGGTGGACAGGGTGACCAATCTCTCGATCCCCGGGCCCGTCGGCCCCATCCCGGCCCGGCACTACCAGCCGGTCAACGGCGAGGGCGAACCGCTGCTGGTCTTCTACCACGGCGGCGGCCAGGTGATCGGCAGCCTCGACACCCACGACGATCTGTGCCGGAAGATCTGCCGCGACGGTGCAATGCACGTGCTGTCGGTCGACTACCGGTTGGCGCCGGAGCACAAGGCACCCGCCGGCGCCGACGATGCCTTCGCGGCGTTCGTCTGGGCGCGCGACCACGCCGCCGACCTCGGGGCCGACGCGGACCGAGTGGCCGTCGGCGGCGACAGTGCGGGCGGCAACCTCGCCGCGCTGGTAGCGCAGCGGGCGCGGAATGAGGGGCCAGGGCTGCCGGCACTGCAACTGCTGATCTATCCCGTCACCAACTATCGCGACGAGACCCGGTCGCAGACGTTGTTCGCCAAGGGGTACTTCCTCACCAAGCACGATCTGAGCTGGTTCCGGCACAATTACCTCGACGGCGCGCAGGTCGACGCGTCCGATCCGCGGGTGTCGCCGCTGCTCGCCGACGACCTATCCGGGCTGCCGCCCGCGATGGTGCTCACCGGTGGGTTCGATCCGCTGCGCGACGAAGGCCGCCAATACGTCGATGCTGTGCGGGCCGCAGGAGTCACCGTCGACCATCGCCAGTTCGGATCGCTTGTGCACGGGTTCGCGAACTTCTTCCCGCTCGGCGGCGGCAGCGCAGCGGCCACGACGGAAATGATCTCCGCGCTGCGCGCCCATCTCGCCCGCGCATGAAAAGTCTCCGCTGACCCGCCGGTACTCTTGACCCGTGGCGACCAAACCCAAGCGATACGACCTGAAGGCAGCCGACCGCAAGCGCAGCCTGGCGATCCAGATCGGGCTGACCTCTATCGTGGTGATTTTCGCCGTCGTGCTGGTGGGTTACATCGTCTTGTCCAACGACAAGAAACCCACATCAGGAGAGGTCAAGTCGATCCGCGTCGCGTCGAGCAACGTCATCAAGAACGAAGGCAGCTCCGACCCGAAGGTCGTGCTGTCCCTCTACGAGGACTTCCTGTGCCCGCACTGCGGCCTGTTCGAGCAGCAGTTCGGGCCCACCGTGAGCAAGCTCATCGACACGGGCGCCGTCGCCGCCGACTACTACATGGTCGCCATCCTCGATAAGCAGGGCAACGGATACTCGTCGCGGGCCGCAAACGCCGCATACTGCGTGGCCGACGAATCCACCGACGCGTTCCGGCGCTTCCATGCCGCGCTCTACGCACAGCAGCCCGCAGAAGGCTCCGCTGTCTACCCCGACAATGCGCGGCTGATCGAGATCGCGCGCCAGGCGGGCGCTGGCGGTGGCGTACCGGACTGCATCAACAAGGGCCGGTACACCGAGATGGCGCAGGGACTGGCCGAAGCGAGCAAGATTCAGGCCACGCCGACCATCCGCATCAACGGCCAGGACTACGAAACCAGCACGCCTGACGCGTTGGTCGCCAAGATCAAGGAAATCGTCGGCAACGTTCCGGGGCTCGACGGCGCCGCACCTCCGGCTCAGGCACCCGCGCCGGCACAGGCACCGGCACCGGCGCCATGACCGTGACCGCGCCCAGCGACGTCCAGCCGAGCGAACCGGCGGCTGACGCGTCGAACCGGGTGCCGGTCCGGACAGCGAGCGCGGTATGGATCCTGATCGCCGGCGTCGTCGGCCTTGCCGCGGCGCTGACGCTGACGGTCGAGAAGATCGAGATTCTGATCAACCCCGACTACGTGCCGTCATGCAGCATCAACCCGGTGCTGTCGTGCGGTTCGGTGATGGTGACGCCGCAGGCGTCGGCGTTCGGCTTCCCCAACCCGCTGATCGGCATCGTCTCGTTCACCATCGTGGTGGTAACGGGCGTGCTCGCGCTCACCAAGGTCAGGCTGCCGCGGTGGTACTGGGCCGGCCTGGCCACCGGAACGCTGCTGGGCGTGGCGTTCATCCACTGGCTGATCTTCCAAAGCCTGTACCGGATCGGCGCGCTCTGCCCGTACTGCATGGCGGTGTGGGCGGTGACCATCCCGCTGTTCGTGGTGGTCGCCTCCATCGCATTGCAGCCGTTGCAGTCGAACGTGGTCGCTCGGGTTCTCTACACGTGGCGGTGGTCGCTGGTGGTGCTGTGGTTCACGGCGCTGGTCCTGATGATCCTGGTGCGCTTCTGGGACTACTGGTCCACGCTCATATAACTACGGCGTCATCGGGGGATAGGGTCAGCGGGTGATTTCGAAGGTTCTGGTCGCCAACCGCGGGGAGATCGCGATCCGCGCCTTCCGGGCGGCCTACGAGATGGGCATCGCGACGGTCGCCGTCTATCCGTATGAGGACCGCAACTCCCTGCATCGTCTGAAGGCCGATGAGTCGTATCAGATCGGCGAGACGGGCCACCCCGTCCGGGCCTACCTTTCGGTCGACGAAATCATTCGGGTAGCCCAGCAAGCCGGCGCCGACGCCATCTATCCGGGTTACGGATTTCTGTCGGAAAACCCTGACCTGGCCGCAGCCTGCGCCGAGGCGGGCATCACGTTTGTCGGTCCGAGCGCGGAAATCCTCGAGCTGGCGGGCAATAAGTCGCGGGCGATCGCGGCGGCACGCGCCGCCGGGTTGCCGGTGCTGAACTCCTCGGCGCCGTCGTCGTCACCCGATGAGCTGATGGCCGCCGCCGCGACGATGGAGTTTCCGTTGTTCGTCAAGGCGGTATCCGGTGGCGGCGGACGCGGCATGCGGCGCGTCAGCGACCTCGCCGGGCTGCCCGAGGCGATCGAGGCCGCGTCCCGCGAGGCAGAGTCCGCATTCGGTGACCCGACGCTGTACCTCGAGCAGGCGGTGCTCAACCCGCGCCACATCGAGGTGCAGATCCTGGCCGACACCCACGGCCATGTGATGCACCTGTTCGAGCGTGACTGCAGCGTGCAGCGTCGTCACCAAAAGGTCATCGAATTGGCCCCTGCGCCGAACCTGCCCGACGAACTGCGGCAGAGGATCTGCGCCGACGCCGTCGCATTCGCCCGCCAGATCAACTACAGCTATGCCGGCACCGTCGAATTCCTGCTCGACGAACGCGGCCACTACGTGTTCATCGAGATGAACCCGCGTATCCAGGTCGAGCACACCGTCACCGAGGAGATCACCGACGTCGACCTGGTCGCCAGCCAGCTGCGCATCGCCGACGGCGAGACGCTGGAAGACCTTGGGCTGAGCCAGGACACATTGACGGTGCGCGGGGCCTCTATGCAG
>DASRJA010000311.1:0-16456 GCA_035649695.1 Mycobacterium sp.
GACCGACAGCACGGGCCCGAAGATCTCGTCGGTGTAGACGCTCATCTCGGGCGTGACGTTGTCCAGCAGTGTGGGGCCGAGCCAGAATCCCTCGGCGCTGCCGTCGGCCTGCACCTGGCGGCCGTCGACGACGATTTTGGCGCCGTCGGCTTCCCCGGCGTCGATGTAGGAGGCGACTTTGTCGCGGTGGGCTTTGGTGACCAGCGGGCCCATGTCGGAGTCTTTGGTGCCGTCGCCGATTTTGAGGCCGGTGGTGCGTTCGGTGATTTTGGCGATCAGGTCGTCGGCGATGGGGCCGACGGCCACACACGCCGAGATGGCCATGCAGCGTTCACCGGCCGAGCCGAACCCGGCGTTGACCATCGCATCGGCCGCGAGATCGAGATCGGCGTCGGGCAGGATCACCGCGTGGTTTTTGGCCCCGCCCAGGGCTTGGACGCGTTTTCCGTGCGCGGTGCCGGTGAAATACACGTATTGCGCGATGGGGGTGGAGCCCACGAAGGACACCGACTTGATTTTGGGGTTGGTCAGTAGTTCGTCGACGGCGGTCTTGTCGCCCTGCAGCACATTGAACACACCTGGCGGTAGCCCGGCTTCGGCCCACAGGTTGGCCAGCCACAGCGAGGCCGACGGGTCCTTCTCGCTCGGCTTCAAGACCACGGTGTTGCCGGCGGCGATCGCGATGGGGAAAAACCACATCGGCACCATGGCCGGGAAGTTGAACGGGGAGATGATCCCGACCGGGCCCAAAGGTTGGCGGATCGAGTACACGTCGACCTTGGTGGAGGCGTTCTCGGTGAATCCGCCCTTGAGCAGGTGTGGGATGCCGCAGGCGAATTCGACGACTTCCTGACCGCGTGACACTTCACCGAGTGCGTCGGAGACGACCTTGCCGTGCTCGCTGGTGATGATCTCGGCCAGCTCACCCTTACGGGCATTCAACAACTCGCGGAAGTTGAACAGAATCTGGGTGCGTTTGGCCAACGACGTATCCCGCCACGCCGGGAACGCCGCAGCGGCCGCGTCGATCACCACACGCGCATCCTCGACGGTGGCCAGCGCCACCTGCGCGGTCACCTCACCGGTCGCCGGATTCGTCACCGGTGACGTGTTGGTGCCAGCGCCCGAGTAGGGCTTGTTGTTGATCCAGTGGGGAATGGTGTTGTGCACGCCTCCAGCGTGCCTTGGGAGGCCCGCTGATGGGTCGAGCAGAGTGTTAACCGAGTCGCTACACGATTTACACTCTGTAAATGCCTCTGACGGTGGCGGAAGTCGTCGACCTGCCCGTCATCCAGGCTGGGCAGCCCGAGGTGCTGAGCGCCCGCCGATGGGACGATCAGATCCGCTGGGTGCACGTCAGCGATGTCGCGGACTTGTCGACCCTGTTACAGGGCGGCGAGCTGGTACTGACAACCGGCGCCGCGCTGCGAAGATCCCCGGCCCGATACTTGCGCGGCATTGCCGAGGCGGGCGCGCTCGGGGTCATCGCGGAACTGCCCCAGGGCGTATCTCTGCCGAAGACGGCGGCAGCAGCAGCGGCAAGTGCAAATGTCGCGTTGATAGTGCTGCACCGCGAGATCAAGTTCGTCGAAGTGACCGAGGCGGTGCATCGACGGATCGTGTCCGAGCAGTTCGAAGCGGTCGCGTTCGACCGTCGAGTGCACGCGACGTTCACCGACCTGAGCATGAAACGGGTCTCAGCGCCCGGGATCGTCGCGGCCGCCGCTCGCATGCTCGACGAGCCGGTCGTGCTGGAAGATCTTGCGCACCAAGCACTTGCCGTCGCGCCGGGGCCGGATACCACCGCGACGCTGCTCGATGACTGGGAATACCGCTCCCGACGAGCCACCGCCGCCCGTGACGGCTGGGCGATGACTCCGGTCGGCCCCCGCGGCGAAGAATGGGGAAGGTTGGTCGTGCCGCGGCATCCCGTGGACGCGTCGCGCGCCAAGATGGTGCTCGAGCGCGCCGCGGCTGCACTCGCCCTGAACCGGATGATCGAACGGGACCGGTCCGGGTTGCACCAGCAGGCCCAGAGCGGGCTGATCGACGACGTCATTCGCAATCGGGTCACCGACGAGCGCGAGATCACCGCCCGGGCACACGCGTTAGGCCTCCGAAAGACTTCTCGGTATCACCCGGTGGTGGTGCGGACCGCAGACGCGTCGACGGGATCCGATCCGGTTGCCGGCCAGCGCCGCAACGTCAGACTTCTGGACGCGGTGGCCCACACCGTGAACGCCGCTGGCCACACCGGGCTGTTCACGATCCGCGGCGACGGCGAGATCGGCGCCGTGGTGGCATTGAGCGCGAGCCGGGCAGGCGCAGCAGAAAAGGCGTGGAGCGCGCTGGGCTTGGACGTGGCGCGGGAGGTAGCGCGGGCGGACGGCGGTCAGCGGTCGGTACTCGCATTGGGCGAGCCGTCCGGGCTGATCACCGACGCCATCGTCGGGATTGCGGACGCCGCGCACGTTGCCGAGGCGGCATTGGCGATGGGCGGTGAGCCGCGACCGTTCTACCGTACCTCCGATGTGCGGCTGCGTGGGCTCATCTCGCTGCTGCAGGACGACCCGCGACTCCAGGCGTTCGCCGAAACCGAACTCAAAGCGCTGCTAACAGCCGAGAGCGCCGGTAGACCAACGGATTTCACGATACTGCGCGAATATCTCCGGTTGGGCGGCAACAAAGTCGCGCTCGCGACCCAGCTTCGCATCAGCAGGCCGGCGCTCTATAAGCGGCTATCGGCCATCGAGACGAAACTCGGCGTCGACCTCAGCGACGCAGAATCGACGGCGTCGCTGCATGTGGCGATGCTGGCGTTGGAAGTGCGCCGCGGCAGCGACGTCGGGGTCACACCGTCGTAGGAAGCGTCGCAACGCAGCTCAACTCGCCAACAGGTCTCTGGCGCGTAGCGCCAACCAGAACTCGGCGATGGCGGCGGTATCGCCGATGCGCCTTCCGGTGATCTCCTCGATCCGCTGCATCCGATAGACAACGGTTTGGCGGTGAATGCCAAGCTCTTTCGCGGTCCGCACCAAGGACCGCTCGTGTCGCAGGTAGATGTCGAGCGTGACAACCATGTCACTGGAATGCGCTACGTCGTAGGCAAGGAGGCGACCCAGCACCCGGTCGACCACGACACGCGCCTCTTCTGGATCGCGCAGTACCGGGAAGATCGTCGCGTCGGCGAACCGCGCGATCTGGCTCGATGTCGTGACGGCCACGCGCACCGCCCACGTCGCTTCGCGCACTGCGACCGGCGCACGCGACGGCAGAGACAGCGGGTCGCTGACACCGAAGATCGCCTCGCCGCCGAGTCGCTGATTCAGCACGTCGAGTGTGTGGTCGGTGACGGGCATGAGCGCGTACAGCAGAGCGGCGCGGCGCAGCAGCAGATGCGGTATCGAACGCCTGCCGAGGCCGAGGTGCAGCCGGCGCTCGCTGGCCGCCGAAACACCCTCGGCCGCAACAACACAACAGCTGGCCGCGTCGAGTCCGCGCTCGGCTAACTCCCGGTCGCCGTCGCGGTCGCTCATGCGGCCGTCGCACAGCTGGCCCATCACCTCGGCGCCGATCCGTCGTTCGTGTTCGCGGCGCGCGTTCTGTTGCGCCAGCAGCACCGCGACCGCCGACGCCAGGTGCTGCAGGTGGACCATGTCAGTTGTCGGGCCGCGAAACGCATACGTCACCAGCGCCGTCGGCTCTTCGTCGGGAACTTCGACGACGAGGGCTCGTTGGGATCGGGTCGACACGTGCAGCACCCCGGGGATCGCACCTCGCCGACCGCCGATCTCGTCGGTGATCGCCTCGCGCAGATCCTCGGGCGGCGGGTCGGAAGCCTCCAGCGCCACGGCGCCGGTGGCGGCATCCAGCACCGCGATTCGGCACGACAGGTCACGCTCCAGCTGCGACAGCACGTTGGCCGGCGCCGGATTGGACACGGATTGCCGGATCACGTTGTAAACCCGCTCGGTGACCGCGACGCGTCCGCTGCCTGCCGCGTCGGCGACCGCCCGGCCGATCGATGCGAAGCCGACCGAATAGGGAACCGTCATGATGGGGAAGCCCAGATCGTCGGCCAGCGCGACCGCTGCCGGGGTCAGCGCGGGGGTCGCGGCGTCCAATCCGATCACCATGCCGCACATGCCGTTCTCGGCCACACCGCGGATCAATGCGGTTTGGCCGCGGGCAGATTCCGTCAGCGTCTGCCCGTTCCTCATCAGTAGCTCGCCGCCGGCCAGGTACAACCACGGCTCCTCGAGGTCCGACGTCTGGGCCCATGTCACCGGCTGGTCCAAGCCGTCGCTGCCACCCTTGAGCGTCAGCCGAAGGTGGGGCGTGTCGAGGAGATCGCGAACGCGGTACACCATCAGTCATCGATTCGATACGTGCGGTTACCGCGCCGACATGCGGTTTCAGCCGGTGCGAAAGGCCAGCTCAAAGCCGCTGAACAGGCGCGCGGCGCCGGCGGAGGCGGACAAAACATAGTCGAGCCTAGACGATCGTATGAACTGTTGGCTGAACTTCAGACTCCCGACGTATTCCGTTAACTGTGTGGGGCGGCCCACAGTTGCGGCGGGCGAGACATCCAGCGAAGGGGAGCCGACATGGCCGAATCCATCGACACGGCAGCAGCTGCTCCTGAACGGTTGCAGCGCGGCTTCAGCTTCCGCTCGGCGCTGTCACTGGCATTCGCCGACGTGTCGCCGATCGCGGCGGTTTACGCGATCTTCACGCTCGGGCTGTTCGCCGCGGGGCCGAAGTTCTTCTGGGCGTTTCCCATTGTGTTGATCGGCCAGCTGCTCGTGGCCGCGGTGTTCGGCGAGCTCGCGTCGCGGTGGCCGTACGCCGGCAGCGTCTACCAGTGGTCGCGGCACGTGCAGGGCACCACCTGGGGCTGGGTGGCCGCGTGGGCTTACATGTGGGGACTGACGATCGCGCTCGGCACGCTGTCCTATGCCGCAGGCGGCTTCCTGCTCAACATCTTCGGCGTCGCCGAAGCAAACCGATGGCAGATCGCCTCGATCGCGATCGCGATCATTCTCGTCGGAACGGCCGTCAACATGGTCGGCCGACACGTGTTGAAGGTCATGGTCGCCATCAGCATCACCTGCGAGGTCGTCGGCTCGCTGGGCTTGGGCCTGGTTCTGCTGCTCTTCTACCGCGAAAACCCGTTCTCGGTGCTGTTTTCCAGCGCGGGCATTCCCGATGCGGCGTCGTGGGCGTCGGGCCCGATGCTGCTCGCCATCGCCTATGTCGGCTGGTCGTTTCTCGGGTTCGAGGCGGCCGGATCAGTCGCCGAGGAGGTCGACGAGCCGGAGCGCAACGTGCCCAAGGCGATCATCCTGGCGCTGCTGCTTGTCGGTCTGGTGGTGATGTTCTCCGCTGCGGCCCTTATCCTTTCGATCCCAAACCTGCCCGGTGTCGTCGCCGCGCAGTCCGGCGACGTGGTCGCCGATACCCTCGCCACGCATCTCGGCCAGGGGGTGACCAAACCGCTGCTGGCCATGTTCGTCATCGGATTCGTATCGAGCTTCCTGGCCGTCCAGGCTGCGGTGTCACGGTGTATCTGGGGCGCGGCGCGCGATCACAGCCTGCCCGGATCCAAGGTGCTGGGAGGACTGGCGGGGCCAGAACGCTTGCCGGTCAACGCCATCGGACTCACCGCCGTCATCGCGATCGTGTTCGTGCTGCTCGCAGGCACACAGTTCTACAACATCCTGGTGAACTTCAACATCATCGGCTTCTACATCGCGTTCGGCGTGCCAGTCATCGGCGCCGCCCTCGCGCGGTTGACCGGCAAATGGAAACCCGGCCCGTTCACCCTCGGTCGGTGGGGGGCACCGATCACCTACCTCGCATCGCTGTGGATCATCTTCGAGACAGTGAACGTGGCATGGCCGCGCACCCAGCCGGACCAACCCTGGTACATCAACTGGGCCAGCGTGCTGACGACCGTGGTGCTGGGGGTCATCGGAGTGGCGATCTACCTGTCGGTGCGTCGTGGCATTCAGGCGCCCATCGCCGAACGCCTCGGCGATGCCCCGGCGCCGCAGTGAGCTCCGTCGCAATCGTCACCGGCGCGGCGTCCGGTATCGGGGCCTCCGTCGTGGCCGCTCTCGACGAAGAGGGTTATCACGTTGTGGGGCTTGACGTTAACGACTCGTCCACCTACGTCGTCGACGTCTCCGATGCAGGCGCCGTTGATGAGGTGATGCGCCGCGTTGCTGCCGAACACGGTCCGGTCGACGCGGTGGTCAGCGCCGCGGGGCACTACGAGTCGGTTCCGATCGCCGACATCACCCGCGACCAGTTGCACCGCATGCTGCGCGTACACCTGGGCGGTCTGCGCAACGTGGTGCGGGCGGTGCTGCCGTCGATGATCGAGCGGCGCGCGGGAGCCGTCGTCGCGATCACTTCGGAACTGGCTGTGGGCGGTGGCGACGCGGATGCGCATTACGCGGCCGCCAAGGGCGCCATCATCGGGCTGGTGCGCAGCCTGGCGGCCGAGGTCGCAGGCTACGGGATCCGGGTGAATGCGGTTGCACCCGGGCCCACTGACACGCCGCTGTTGGCCGCCGACTCTCCTTGGCGCGCACCGGATTATCTCGCGACGCTGCCCGCTGGTCGGCTCGCGCGGCCGGTGGAAATCGCCGAGGTAGTGCGGTATCTCGTCGGCGCCGACGCTGCGTTCTGCACCGGCGAAGTGCTGTCCCCGAACAGCGGGGCGGTGATCTGAGATGTCACGGCATTCTGGTCGCCTCGCCCTGGTTACCGGCGCGACGCAGGGGATCGGCGCGGCTCTCGCCGAGCGGTTGGCCGCAGAGGGCGCGACGGTCGGCGTCAACGGTCGGGTGCGCGACGCGCGTATGGATTCCGTCGTCACCTCGACGGGCGGATTCCCCGCGGTGGCCGACGTATCGGACCCCGACGCCGTCGGCGCGCTGGTCGCCGACATCGAGCGCACGCGAGGGCCGGTGGACATCCTGGTGTGCAACGCCGCGTATATGACCATGGCGCCCTTCGTCGACCACGCCGATTACGACTGGTGGAAGATCATCGACACCAACCTGGCGGGCACGGTGTATCTGGTGCAGGCGGTGCTCGCCGGCATGCGCAGGCGAGGCGCCGGCAACATCGTCATCATCGCCTCCGAATGGGGCGTCATCGGATGGCCCAATACCACCGCGTACTCGGCGTCCAAGGCCGGTCTGATCGCCCTGACGAAGTCGCTGGGCCGCGAGCTGGCGCCCGACGGCATCACCGTCAACGCGATCGCACCAGGCGTCATCGACACTCCGCAACTGCAGGTCGACGCCGACGATGCAGGCATCAGTCTCGAGCAGATGCACGAGCAGTACGGACGCGAAACTCCGTTGGGGCGCATCGGTAAACCGACAGAGATCGCGGCCATGGTGTCACTGCTGGCGCGCGCGGACATGGGCGCCTTCGTAGGCCAGACGATACAGATCAATGGAGGGACGACACGGTGCCGGACATGACCGAACACCATCAGCCCGTTGAGCCCGTCGACGGCACTGTGGTGCCCCGCTATGCGGGCTTCTCGACGTTCGCGCGGCTGCCCCGCATCGACGACGTGCCCACATACGACGTCGCTGTCGTGGGAATTCCGTTCGACGCGGGAGTCAGCTACCGGCCGGGCGCCCGGTTCGGGCCCGGCCACGTGCGACAGTGCTCCCGAGTCCTGCGGCCATACAATCCACAGATGCAGGTGTCGCCGTTCGCCAACCAACAGGTGGTCGACGCCGGCGATATCCCTTGTACCCCATACGACATCGCCACCGCGGCCCGCCAGATCGAGGAACATGCGACCGCGCTGACGGCCAACGGCGCGCGGCTGATCACCATCGGCGGGGACCATACGATCGCCTACCCGCTGCTGCGAGTGCATCGCGAGCGCTACGGACCGGTTGCGCTGGTTCACTTCGATGCGCACCTGGACACGTGGGACACCTACTTCGACGCTCCCTTGACGCACGGCACTCCGTTTCGCCGCGCCGCCGAGGACGGCCTCTTCGTGTCCGGTCACAGCGCACACGTCGGAATCCGGGGATCGCACTATTCACCCGACGATCTGACGTCGGACGCAGAACTCGGATTCACGGTTGTGCACTGCAGGGAATTCCAGAAGCGCTCCGTCGACGACGTCGTCGGGCAGCTGCGCGAGACCATCGGCGACCTTCCGCTCTACGTCTCGATCGACATCGACGTCCTGGACCCGGCGCATGCCCCCGGGACGGGCACACCCGAGATCGGGGGCCTGACGAGTCGCGAGCTGCTCGAGCTGGTACGGGGATTCGACGGCCTGAACCTCGTCGGTGCGGACATCGTCGAAGTGGCACCCGCCTATGACCACGCCGAGCTCACCGGTATCGCGGCGGCGTGTCTGGCATACGAATTCCTCGCCCTGCTGGCCCGGGCGCGGTGTCGAGCATGACCGTCCCTCCGGTCCCGTGGCCCAACGGTGCGCGGTGCGCAGCCTCGTTCTCATTCGATGTCGACGCAGAGTCGGCCATGCTGGGTGTGGATACCTCGCACGCCGACCGAATGTCGGCGATCAGCCATCAGGCCTACGGCCCGCTCTCTGGCGTACCAAGATTGCTGAAAATCCTTGCCAAGCGCGGCATTAGGTCAACATTCTTCGTGCCCGGCTACACCGCGGTGCGCTACCCGGACGTGATCCGCTCCATCGTCGAGCACGGCCATGAGGTCGCTCACCACGGCTACCTGCACGAGGCGATGCGTGGCCTCACCGAAGCGCAGGAGGCCGCCATCCTCGACCGTGGCCTAGAAGCCCTGGAGTCGGTGACGGGGACGCGCCCCACAGGGTATCGAGCCCCGATGTGGGAGTTGAACTGGCATTCTCCAAAGTTGCTGCGAGACAGAGGCTTTCTGTACGACAGCAGCCTGATGGACACGGACCACCCGTATGAGCTGACCGTCGACGGCGACAGCTCGCTGGTGGAGATTCCGATCCAGTGGGCGCTCGATGACTGGGAGCAGTACTGCTACATCCCGGAGTTCAGCGGCTCGGGACTGATCGAGAGCCCGACCAAGGCGATCGAGATGTGGCGGCTGGAGTTCGACGCAATCCGTGCCGAGGGTGGCTGCTTCGTGCTGACCAATCACCCGTTCCTGTCCGGGCGGCCATCACGGGCGCAGGCACTGGATGGGCTGATTGAGTATGTGTGCGCGCAGGGCGATGTGTGGGTGGCAAGCCTGGGGGAGATCGCTGATCATGTGCGCGGCCTCGGTCTGACTCCGCGTTCCGTCGAGCGCCCGAACCCCGCCGATTTCTAGTCCGCTGGAGGATCGCTCGGCTGACGGCGCAGAATTCGGAGCGTAGCGGTCGGCGCGGAGAACTCCTCCGTCGGTGGTGCTGGGATCACCGACGTCGAATCCTCCTTGAGCCGAACAATTTTCGGTATCGCTGAGGTCGGTGCAGGCTGCCCGAGCGTCGGTGCCGCGGCGGTCGGCGGCTCAGGTGAGGGCGGCGCGGGCGGCGCGGTTGGGACGCGGGTTTCGCGGCGGCGCACCAAGTAGCCCGCCAACGGGCCGGTGAACAGCATGGCGATCAGCACGGTGAGGCTCAGCGCGCAGATGACCACATCGAACGTGCTGGTGATCTGCTGGGCGAGGTTGTTGCCGTAGACGGCGTCGGGTGACGGTTCGGCGTACCGCGGGGCGAGGGCGACGCCGATGGCCAGGTTCGCGACGGTGAAGACGAACAGCACTCCGCTGAAGGCCGCGATGACGGTCGGCGTGGTCTCGCCTCGGCCGAGCTGGCGCTGCAGCCACCGCGCGATGATGCCGGTGATCACGTTGAACACCGTCATCGCCACGCTGTCGTACGCAGCGCGTGGCAGATCCAGCGACAGTGCGATCAGATAGTCGACGACGCGGCATGCGGCCGCGGCAAATGCCCAGAACGCGATGAGTGTCAGGCACTTCTGCGCTGCCGAGCGGTACGCACCGACCGTCGGCGGTTTGATCAGGAAGACGGCGTAGAGCGTCGTCGGGGCGACGATCGCCGCCGCGGCCGCCCAGAACAGATAACCCTCGTAACCGACGGCGGCGGTCGACGTGTTCTGGGCGATGCCGTGAAAGGCGTCGACGTCGCGGCCGACCGGGAAGACCCACACGAGCGTGGTGGCCACTACCGCCGACGCGCCCAGTGCGGTGGTGGCCAGTCGGGCGGCGGCGGACTTCTCAAGAAGCCAGCGCGATGCAATCACCAACGCGATCAACGCGACCGCGCCGTAGAGCAATGTGGTGATGATGACGGCGACGTCGTGACCGCCGAAATCGCCGTTCGTGACGAACAGATAGCGCAGCCGCCAATACAGGTTGAAGGCGACCGAGAGCGTTGCTAGCGCAATCGAGACCGCACCCAGCGCCCGCGCGGCGGTATACCAGCGCCGAAAACCGTTGTCCTCGATGGTGATACTGGTGATCGGCGGCTGCGCTGCGAGCAGCGCACCTCCGACGCCCACGATCAGACCGGGGCCGACGCCCGGCGGCAGCAACCCGGTTCCGCCGTCCCGCACGGTCTGCAGCAAGTGGTACCCGACGAAGCCGAGGGCGAGGACGAGGTAGGCGACGTTGAGGAGAAGCCGCATCAGGCTGGTCCGGCGGACGTCGGGCTGCGGGGCGGCGAGCCGGAACGGGCCGACATGTGGGGCCAGCGCGGCGGCCACGGCGAGCAACGTCACGAAGATAACCACGACCAAGAACAGGCCGTTGCTGCCGGGGATGCCGACGCCGACCTCGAGGTCCCACGGCAGCAGCAGCGCGAGGAGGAGCAGCACGACCGCGACGCCGTCGCGGACGATGTTGGTGCGGGCGGGCACGTAGCCCACGCGGGGCGACCGGGCGACGGCAGGCGCTGCGGTGGTGGCCACCGCGACGGTGGCGGGACCGTCGTAACGCTGGTCGCTCAAGTGACGATCCTTTCCGAAGAGACACCGTGAGGTGTGGCTACCTCAGCGTGCTCATTTTTGCTTCGGTTCACAAGCAATGCCGAGGTAGCTTTGGAACCTCGTGCGAGGTAAGGAGTGGGGTCGGTGGACGTAGTCCTCGGGGTGGCGGTCACCGGGCGCGTGGCGCGCCTGGCGATGATCGGCTCGCCGGCCTCGGGCGGCCAGGTGCTCGACCAGTATGCGTTGGACATGCCTGACGACGCGGCAACCGATCTAGCCGACACGATCGTGGGTACGTACCGTGCGGTGGCCGACTCGGGCAATCGCATGGCCGCGATTCGGCTCTGCATGCCAGACGCGTCGCAGGCCGAGACCCTGCGGCAGACAGTGTTGGGCGCGGGAGCGCAGAACGTCGATGTGGTGGCGGAGACCGAGGCCGCCGCGGCGCTGGCGCGCAGTGTCGGTGCGGACGCGGCACTGTTGCTGGCCGACGACGACACCGTGTCGCTGACGGTGGTCGGCGAGGACGAGGAGTCGACGTCGGTGCTGGCGTCGGCGCCGATCGGTGTGGCCGGTGCGGCCGTCGCGTGTGCGGCGGTGCTGCAGAAGGTGCCGAGCGCGGACGCGCCCGTGCGGATCATGCTGGTCGGTCAACGCTTGGATCTGGATTCGGTTGCGGCAGAGCTGCGTTCGACGGCGCCGGTGGAGGTGCCGCCCGATGCGGGCTACGCGATCGCGCGGGGCGCGGCGCAGACGGCCGAGGAGTCCGGCTACCCGGCAGGCGCGGCGACGCAAATGGCGCCCGCGGCCGCGGACGCGACGATGATGGCGCCTGCTTCGGACGCGACGATGGTGGCGCCCGCGGCTGGTGACGCGACGCAGATGGCGCCGTCGACGGATCCCGCGGCGGTCGGGCCGCAGCTGGCGTACTCACAAGAGGAGCCGGGCGATTACGAGCTGCCGTTCGATTCGCTCGAGGAATTCGTTCCGGAGCTGGAGGACGAAGAGGCGTATACGGCGATGATCGCGCCGCCACCGCGTAAGACGCTGTTGATGGGCAGCGCGCTGGCGTTCGTGGTGGTGAGCTTCGCGACGCTTGCGGTGACGGTCGCGATCAACATCCGGCCGGTGGCAGATGTGGAGGCGCAGGCGGTGCCGGCGACTCAGGCGGAAACTGTGCCTGGGCGATTTCTGCCGCAGGTGCCGCACGAGCCGGATCCGGTGGCGCTGCCGGTTGCGGTGGTGTCGCCGGCGCCCGCGGCTCCGGCACCGAGTGTGCGGACGAACCGCGGGCCGGTGGACAACAATGTGCCGTCGGCCCCGGCTCCTCAGGCTCCGGCGCCTGAACCCGCTCCGGCGCCGGGAGTGCCGGTGGTCCCGATTCCGCCGGTCATCCCGTTGCCGCCGCTCCCGACGTTGCCGACGTTCACGACGACAGTCACGACAACGCCGACGACGACAACGACCACGCCGACGACCACAACAACGACGCCCACGACCACGACGACCACGCCGACGACGACGTCTACGGAGACGACGACGTCGACGTCAGAGCCCACCACGATTCCGCTGTCGCCGGTCACGCCGGTGATTCCGAAGACAGAGTTGCCGGCGACGCAGGCACCCGCGTACACGCCTGCTCCGGCGTACACGCCACCGCCGGAGCCTGCCTACACGCCGCCCGCTGTCGCGCCTGTTGCGCCAGCGCCTGCTCCGGTTGCGCCAGCACCTGCTCCCGTCATCGAGAAGCCTGCGCCAGCCCCGGTGATTGAGGCGCCCGTGACGACTATCCCGGTGTCACCCTAATCAGACGCTGGCCGGTACCCGATCCGCCTTCGCGCGCATCTCGCGGGCGCATAGTTGCCCTGAAACATCCGAACACGTTGCGAACCCGTAGCACTGCTACGCATAAATCGGAGATATCATCGGATTATGCGTAGCAGTGCACCGGCTTTGTTTCCGGTGTTCAGGTCCCCGTCGCAGGCCGAGATCCTCGCTGCGATTCTCCTGTACCCGGACCGCGAGCAGACCATCACCGACTTGTCGCGCCGGCTCGGTATTCCGCTGGCTACCGTCTCCGACGAGGTCGCCCGCCTGGTCGAGGCGCGCATCCTGACCGCGCGCAAGATCGGCCGCTCCAATCTGCTGCGCCCGAACCCTGACAACCGACTCGTAGGTCCCCTGACCGAGATAGTCCTGGCAACGATGGGCCCGCATCTAGTAGTGAGCGACGCTTTCGCCGGCATGGCGGGTGTCAGCCAGTTGCTCATCTACGGCTCGTGGGCCGCCCGGTACCACGGCCAGGCGGGGCCGCCCCCTAACGACCTCGACCTGCTCGTTGTCGGCAAGCCTGACCGCGCCGCGGTATACGCCGCCGCCGACGTCGTCGAACAGCGCACCAGCCTGCCGGTGAACCCTGTCATCGCGTCGGCGAAGCGGTGGAACGACGACGCCGATCCGCTCGTCATACAGATCAAGTCCAGCCCCAGCCTCGAGGTCCATCTGCAGCGATAGGAGTTGACTCGTGACTTGGCAGTCCGGCACGCAAGAGGTCATCGCAGCCCTGCGTGCCGGCGAACTGCAGCAAGTCACCGGAGGCCAAGCTGCCGGTGATGGCTGGATCGCTCAAGCGCGACGCAAGTACGAGACGGCACGGTTGATCTCTGACGCCGATCCGGAAACGGCGTACGTCACCGCCTATGACGCGGCCCGTTTCGCCGTGGTCGGAGTGCTTGCGCAGCAAGGCCTCCGGGCGACCCAGAAGGGTGGGCATCTCGCTGTCGAACAGGCAGTCCGCGCTCAATTCGGTCCGTGTTCGTGACATTCTCGACGCTGAGACGGCGGCGGGCCGAACTCGAGTACCCCTCTTACCCAGGTGAGAAGGTCGACGAAGGAGAATTGCTCGATGCATTGCGCACAGTCGAGCAGATCATCGATGGGGCAGCGCAACTGCTGCCGCACTTGAGCATCTTCACCGACGCCTGATCTCGCGCGACAACAACGGCTTCAGACGCCGGCCGTTCCCCGTTCCGCCGTCGCGCGCATCTCTCGACCCGCGATGACCTGATTGCCGGCCGTTCGGTATCGATCGGCTAAGTCCGCGGGTCGGCCGCAGCTCGTCGAGACGACGCTCAGCCTGCGAGCGCCGATTCGAAGAAATCCAGCTCCAGGCGCATCGCCCGCCGGTAGGTCGCGTGCACGGCGGGATTGTCGTCGTCCTGTTCGTCGAGCAGTTGCTCCAGCCGGGCGGCCAGTGTCTGGAAGCTCGGGTCGGCGTAGGTCTGCACCCACTCCGCGAACGGTCCAGCAGCGCTCGCATCAAGCGATGCACCGAGCCAGGCGTACAGGCGCATGCACGGCGTCATCGCCGCGAACACCAAGGCCAGCCCGCCGGTGGCGGCGGTCGCCAGCAGGAATTCGGTGTAGGCCAGGGTCGCCGATGTCGGCACGACACCGGCCATGTCTATGCCCCACCGGGCGGCGTAGGACGAGTGCAGGCCGAGTTCCTCGCGCACCCCACCGAGCAGATCGGCCAGCGCGAGCAGCGTGGGTGTGTCGGTACTACGAGCGAGGGCCAATGCGTATGCGCGGGCAAAAGATTCGAGGAAGAAGGCGTCCTGCGCGACGTAGCCCGCGAAGATCTCACGGGGCAGGGAGCCGTCACCGAGGCGGCTCACGAAAGGGTGCGCGAGCGCCGCGGCCGCCAAGTCGCCGTTGTCGGCCCACAACTGAGCGGACAGCGTCATGCCAGCGCCATGTCCCAGAACGCCACCTCGTGTGCCAGTACGTCGGCGACTAGCTTGTCGTGTCGGTCCGGGATGGCCAGGACGCCGAGCGCGTCGACGTAATCCGCGAAGGCTGGCGCGGACCAGTGCGCTACGAACTCACCGAACGGGGAAGTGGCCGACGCGGCGAAGGCCCATGCGAGCAGGTACACCCGTTCGAGCACCCACAGTGCTGTCACCGCCGCCTCATACGGCGTGGCGTCTAGTCGCGCCAGCAGTTCGCGGTAGGCGAGCGTCGCCGGTAGCGCCGGCTGCTCCAGGTTCATCCCCCGCCGCGCGGCCTGGTCCTCGAACCAGTCCAGCTCCGCGACCAGCGCCACGCATCCCCCGGCGAGCACCGTCTGAGCTGTTCGCGGCGCTCGTGCCAGCAGCCGAGCCTGGAAGGTCAGCAGGTCACCGACGAACAGCGCGTCCTGCACCAGCCACCGGTCAAACGCGGAGTCGGTGATTGTGCCCTCGCGCACCGCTTCGAGAAACGGATGCCGGGTAGCGGCGGACCACAGCGAATCAAGCACGCCCCGAAGGATAGTCACGCTGACGACTGGGGCGACAGCGCGTCGGTCTCGACACCTGGCTGCCGGACCAAGCTACCTTCTGGCTTTAGAAGGCTTGATCAGCCAGAGAGCCAAAACGGTCGGCACGGATGTGACGGGTCAGCTCAGCGGTGAGTGACGACCGGCGGCCGCGGGCAGGGCACAGGCCGATCTGCCCGAGTAGCGAGCGACAAGCGCGTCTCAGCAGGTGAGCGCCATAGAGCGTGCGGCTCGAACGGCGACAACGCACGACTTGCGCCGCAGGTCAACAAGTTGTCGCGCATAGGTGGGCACCAAGGCGATCGCGCATAGAGCGACGCGCCAGGTCTCGCGTGTGCTTGCTGAACTCATCGATCTCGAGGTCGCGTCGGTGTGGCGCCGTCATGTCGCGGCCAGGTTGATGACCGTATTTCAGACTCCCGCTGGCACCCGGTCCGCGGTCGCGCGCATCTCCCGCCGGAGCGACGTGAACTCGGAGATCGTCCTGGTCGCCACAGACGCGCAGGTCGGGCGTTGCGGCCGGTGGGTTCGGTCTTGGACACCATCACCACGCTGTCGATGTAGGGCTGGATGGTGGTGGCGTTCTGCACCGTCGCGACGATCACCAGCTGGAAGCCGAACTTGCGGAATGCCTGCAAAGCCTGTTGGGCGAACTGCGGGTCGGACTTGGAGAATGCCTCGTCGAGCATCAGCTGCGCGAAAACCGGTGTGTTGTCGGCACTTTCGGGGCTGGCCAGGTTGAAGCTCAGTGCACCGGCGAGGCAGAACGCCATCAGCTTCTCCTGCTCGCCGCCGGAGTTGTCGCCGGCATTGCTGTGCGTGCGGATCAGTTCATCGTTGGCGACGTCCCACTCGGCGCAATCGAAGGTGAACCGGTTGCGCACGTCCAGCGCGTCGCGCGTCCACGCCTTGTCCTCGGGCGCGGTGGACGCCAGCCGGTTGCGCAGCCGCAGGATGTCGGCGTACTGGTCGAGGATCGCCTGCTTGTCGCCTAGGCCGACCTCGGCGATGCGCCGCGAGATGGACCGCACGACCTCGGTGAGCTCGGCGACGGCCGGCAGCTGCCGCGGAGTGGCGCGCAGCGTGAGGCGGGTGCCGCGGTTGAACTCCACTGCGCCCAAACCGGTGTTGACTCGGTCGATCTGGTCGCTGATGCGCCGGGCCTCCTGCTCGGCGACGCGGTGCAGCGTGAGGATCG
>DASRJA010000312.1:0-3189 GCA_035649695.1 Mycobacterium sp.
TGCCGCATCGACGGCAGGAACGACACCTTGTCCGGTCGGAAGTTGCCCAGGATCGGGTAGAACAGCAATGCGGCTGCGACCACGAGCGCCAACCAGGCCGGGGACATATCCCAGAGCGCGTAGCCATTCCAGGCCGGGAAGCCGAGGAACAGCAAGACGGTCGCGTAGGCGAACAGCACATTCCACTCCAGCGGCACGGCCAGCGGGAACGTCGAGATGATGAACAGGTGGAAGCACACCATGATCACCGCGGCCACGATGGTTACCCATTTGTTCGTGGAGAACAACAGGGCCAGCGGGGCCAGAATTTCGACCACGCTGCCCGGAACGTGCGCCATGAAGCTGGCGAGGTGCGAAGGCCGCAGATCGTCGGGGTAGTTGCGATAGTGCGCCCGCTTCAACCACTTGAACGGAATGAACGGGCTGTTGCTCACCATCGGCGGGATGACGTTGGTGAAGTGCAGGCCCAGCTTCGACACCCCGGCGCCGACCCAGACGACGCCGATCAACAGTTTCAGCGCGATGATCATGTTGACGAACGGGAACACCGCGAACATGATCAGGGCGGGCAGGTATTGCTCACCCCGGGCCGCGAGGAACACGATCTTGTCCCGCAGTCCCATGATCACCAGCAGGACGATCGGCGCGATCATCAGCGTCGGGTTGACCAGCCCCGAGGTGTTGCCGGGCATCGCCGCAGAGAGTGAATCGCTGTGCACCCCAGGTGAAAACAGCGGGAGGGCGACACTGATCATCAGCACGATGTAGAGGCCGACGTCAAACCAGGTCCGTCGGTCGCCGCTAGTCAACGGAACCCACTTCCACGGCCGCAGCCGGATGGTGCCAGGCCTGGCCCAGAACAGGATGCCACCTGTCATCGGCTTGATCTTGCCGGCCAGCGGGCCCCACGATCCGGCGACGCCGATCAGTTCCAGCAGCACGGTCCACAGCACGGCCTTCTCGTAGACGATGGGCTGGTTCCACCACTGCGATACACGAAGGAGCGGAAGCCCGGACGTCAACGTCGCGACCAGGACGCCGCCGAGCGCGTAGAAGAAGAGGAGCTTCGCGATGTAGATCGTGTGCACCATCCGCGGCGACCCGAACCCATGGTCGACCCAGTCGGTGGCGAGGATCCGCATCCGCTCCATGAGTGGCTTCTGCATGAAGGCATCCGGATCGACGTCGGGGAAGTCAGGCTTGGTGAATCCCATGATCAGCTCTCCTTTGTGCGTGATGGGCTTTGTGTTTCAACGTGTTTCGACGAGCCGCTTGCGTAGCTCGGGTTTGTCGATCTTGCCGACCGCATTCTTCGGCAGGTCTTCGAGAATCGTGATATCAACCGGGAGTTTGTATTTCGACAGCGAGTCGCTGAGGTGATCGCGAATCTCGTCGGTGTCGAGTACCTGTTGAGGGTGTAGCGACACGAACAACACGGGCTCTTCGCCGTAGACCGCGTTGGCCCTGCCGACGACCGCGGCCTCGGCGATCTGGGGGAGTTGGTGCGCCACAGCTTCGATCTCGCGCGGGTAGATGTTCTCGCCGCCGCGGATGATCATGTCCTTGGCTCGGTCGACCAGAACCAGGTAACCGTCGTCGTCCAGTCGGCCAACGTCTCCGGTGTGCAGCCAGCCGTCGACGATTGTCTTGGTGGTCTCTTCGGGCCGGTTCAGGTAGCCGCGCATCACGTTGGGTCCCTTGATCACAACCTCACCGGGCTGGCCGTCGGGCACCGGACGCCCCGCCGTGTCGACGATCCGGATGGTCTGACCCGGCACGGGGAGTCCCACCGTGCCGGGCTTGCGCTCGCCGGCCAACGGGTTGACCGTGCTGGCGCAGGATCCCTCTGACAACCCGTACCCCTCGATGATCGGGATGCCATACCGGGATTCGAACGCCTCCAGCAGTTCGACGCTGGCCGGTGCCGCCCCACAGATGGCGAAGCGCACGGACGAGGTGTCCGGTTTCACGCTGGCGGGCAAGCCGCACAGCATCGTGTAAATGGTTGGTACGGCGGAGAAGTAGGTGGGGCGGCTCTGCTCGATCCGGTCGAAGAACGACTCGGGCCTGAACCGGCCCGCGACGGTCGCTCTGCCCCCGGCCAACAGCGGTGAGAGGGTCCCGACAACGATTCCGTTGACGTGGAACAGCGGCAGTATCAGCAGGCTGTGATCGGCACCGGTCAGCTTGAACGCGTCGATCACCCCGTTGCACATCGCGTCGAGATTGGCGTGATCGAGCATCACGCCCTTCGGCCGACCCGTCGTTCCGCTGGTGTAGATCAGCAGGGCCAGCGCGTCGTCGGCCTCGTGCAGGGCATCGCCGCCCGGCGTTGCGTCTCCGCAGTCGAGCTGGTCAATCTCGACTGCCGCCACCCCCGCGTCGAACCCGGGGGTCTGCTCGACGATCAGCACCTTGGCACCGGCGTCGGAGACCTGGTAGGTGACCTCCGCGGGCCGGAGCGACGGGTTGATCGGTGTCACCGCCGCGCCCAGCCGCCATGCTGCGAACAACGACACGACAAAGCTGGCCCTGTTGGGCAGCATGATGCCGACGACGTCGCCGGCCGATACCCCATGGCCACGCAACGACGCCGCGGTGCGCTGGACCGCGGCGAGGAACTGGGCGTTGTCGAGATCGGTCTTGTCATCGGCAACGGCGGGCGCGAGTGGGTTTTCCGCCGCGCGCTGATCGGGAAGTGCGGATAGGTTCATGTGCGCTCCTCGTTCGCAGTTGAGTGGCGATAACGGTAGGAATCCGGCGATCCGCGACACAGTCGCGAACCCATAAGAACCGACTCGGGTTTTGTCGCCTGGAGACAACATGTGAGCCCTGCAAATCTCCGGCTATCGGGGGCGCGACGATCTACTGTCATGAGGTGACCACCCTGCGTCGCGACGATGACGTCGACGTGAGCCGCTACGTCGCCGAGACCGCCGACCGGCTGCACGACCGGCTGGCGGCGGTGTCGTCTGGCATTCAGAGTTTGCTGGAGGACGACATCCCCGAGCTGCGGGGCGACGCGCGGGTCATGGAGTTGCTGGGCGCCAGCGTCGAGGGAAACGTCGAAACCCTTCTGCACGCACTGCGCTACGACATCGCCGTGGAGCGGGTGGTGCCGCCAACGGCGGCACTGGAGTATGCGCGCCGGCTCGCCCAACACGGCGTCCCGGTGAACGCGCTGGTCCG
>DASRJA010000313.1:0-3725 GCA_035649695.1 Mycobacterium sp.
CCGAGCCAACGCGCACACCGTCGGGGTATCGAAACTACGGCGACGACGCGGTGCGAGTGGTGCGGTTCGTCAAGCGCGCCCAACAACTCGGCTTCACTCTCGACGACATCGAGGATCTGCTGCACCTAGCCGGGGGAGGTCCCGACTCGTGCGACGAAGCCAAGGCGATGGCCCGTAGTCGGATCGACGATCTGCAACTGCGCATCGACGAACTCGTCGGCATGCGTGACGCGCTGACCCGTCTGATCGAAACCTGTGGCGAGTCCCGCGCCGAACGTGAGTGCCCGATCCTGCACGAGATCGAAACTGCGGTTGGCGTGAAATGACCGTGCGTATCGAACTCCTCACGTCGCCGGGTTGCCCGAATGCCGCAGCCGCCAAGCGGACCGTCACCGACTGTCTGGCCACCCTGGGCATCGACGCGCCGATCATCGAACGGGTCGGTGGTTACGCCTCGCCGACAGTTCTCGTCGACGGTGTGGACGTCATGCGTCCGGAAGATGGGGTTTTCCGCGGCGACGTGTGCCGGCTCGATCTGCCCACGCCGCAACGGATTCTCCACGCACTGCAGAAGGAACCGACATGACCGCCGACCTATTCGGGCCCGACCATGAGGCCGGGAGGCTGCTGATGCGCACCGCGGTGCGGCTACTTGCCCGTGGCGAACCGGTGACGAAGAGTGAACTCGCCGCCGCCGCAGGCTGCGATGTCACCGATCTGATCGATGCACCAGCAGGCCCAGACATCGAATACGACGACGAGGATCGCATCGTCGGGTGGGGCCTCACACTCAACTCGACGCCGCACAGCTTCGTCGTCGACGGGCATCGCCTCTACACGTGGTGCGCTGCGGACACTCTGATGTTCCCTGCGATCATCGGTCGCCGAGCAGAGATCGAGTCACGTTGCCCCACAACGGGTACCGTGATCCGTTTAACTGTTGACCCGCGAGACGGAGTCAGCGACGTCTCCCCGGCCAGTGCGGTGATCTCGATTCCCAACCCCGAGGAGCTGGATGTCAGCCGGGTGCGTGCCAGCTGTTGTAACCCGGGTCGCTTCTTCGCAAGCGCGGAGGCGGCCGAGGACTGGCTGGCGCAGTACCCCGGCGGCACGGTGCTGCCGGTCGCCGACGCATATCCGCAACTGCACCCGATTGGTAGACGGCTGCTCGATCGAGCGCTTGTGCCTGGCTTCAGGGCGGCGAAGGATCCTCCATATGGCGGCGGCCGCCGGCCCGATTGACCGCGCAAAGATCGCGGCGGATCTGGAGCGCGCCCGGCTCGAATTCCATCGGCTCCTCGCCGAAGCGGACCGTGCCGATGCGTGGGCCAAGCCAACCCGCGAGACACGCTGGACCAACGAGCAGTTGCTGTTCCACATGGTGTTCGGCTACATGGTCGTGCTGCGGCTGCTCATTCTCGTGCGGGTGTTCAGCCGCCTACCCGATCCGGTTAATCGTGCGTACGCCCGCGCACTCGACAGCGGGACTACGCCGTTCCACGTGATCAACTATTACGGATCCTGCGCTGCCGCCCTCGTCTACAACCGCCGCCGCATGGGCGCCAAACTCGACCGGGTCATCGCGTCATTGCAACGGAAGCTAGCCCGGGAAAGTGACGGAGCCTTCGACCGCGGCATGCATTTCCCGCCGCGATGGGACCCGTTCTTCACGGACTACATGACGTTGGCCGACGTCTATCGCTATCCGGGTCAGCACTTCGATTTTCACGCACGCCAACTCGCACTGGGCTAGTCGTAGGTGATCCGCACCGAGATCGGGTCGCTTTCCATGGCGCGCATCGTCAATGCGGCGGCGGATTGGCTGAGTTTGCCGTTGCCGCCAAAGCTGCGAGCGCGAGCACGAACATCGTCGTCGGGCTCGAAAGTGGCTGTGCCGCTGCGCCATTGATCGTCCATGCGGACGCGCACCTGCGGATTGGCGGCGATGTTGTGTGCCCAGCCGGCGCGACGGCCGTGCTGGGAGATCACCCAGACACCCTTGTCGTCGGCCCGACCGGTGAGAGGCACACGCCGCGGTTGACCGGTCTTCGCGCCGATGGTCTCCAGTTCGACCACCAGTGACGAGCGGATGCCAATCCGTTCCAACGCCGCCACCAGCGGATTCACGACGGTGCGACCCACCCGTCGCTCGAACTTGAACTTGCGCAGCGCCTTGTTGGCCATCGCCTACCCCATCGTCATTAGGTTTACGACGTTAATAGAACGTTCGCTCAAAAACAAGGCGGCGTGAACCACACATACAAAATTGCCCGCGTAGGTAGCGACAATCCGGCTGTCGCTCGCTACGCGGGCACTTTCGCACACGTACCCGGGAGCCGCGCCTAGTCCGCCACCGGCAGCCGCACCTCGAATCGCGCTCCGGTCGTCAGGTTGTGTGCCGACAACGTGCCCCGATGTGCCTGCACCAATCCCGCCGCGATCGCCAAACCCAGACCGGAACCGCTCGGCAACGAGGAGTCCGCTCGCGGCACCCGGCCGTTCGACCCGCGGTACGCCACATCGAACACCCGCGGCAGGTCGGCCGCATCGATACCCACACCGGTGTCGTCGACGCGCGCCCACGCGCCGTTCTCGTCGGACCCCAGCGACAGCGACACTGCGCCGCCCTCGGGGGTATGTGCGATCGCGTTGGCGACCAAGTTGGATAGCACCCGCACCAGCGCCCGGTCGCTGCCGAGCACCCGCACCGGCTTCTCCGGCAGCTCAGCCGTCAACAACACTCCCGCGCGCTCCGCCGTGATTCGGTGCGCGGTCAGTACATCGTCGACGACCTCGTCCAGCGCCACCTTGTCGAACGCCGGTTCCACCGCGCCTGCATTGATCTTCGACATCTCGAACAGATCGTCGACCATTTCCGAGAGCCGAATCGACTCCTGTTCAATGGTTTTCGCGTGTACGCGGACCTCGGCATCGGGCACTACGCCGTCTGCAATCGCCTCCGACACCGCGCGGATTCCGGCTAGTGGTGTGCGCAGGTCGTGGCTGACGAACGCGACCAACCGGCGCCGCGACTGCTCGGCCGCCCGCTCGGAATCGCGGATCTCCTGCTCCCACACCGTTCGTCGGGCCTGGTAGCGCGCCAGCATCACCGCGGCGGGCAGCGTCACCACCGAGACGATCACCAGCACGATCGCCGTTCGCTCGAACGTCTCGGTGATCATGAACCCGCTGGCGCCCAGCACGCCGGTGAACGTCGCCAACACCGGAATGAGCACCAGCGCCACCATGCTGACCGCCAGCGACCACGACCGCGCCAGCCGGATGATGATCGCCCCGGCAAGCACGACGGGCACCGAGCAGGCCAGCGCCCACGCCGCTATCTCCCACAAGTCAGTCGGCACTGCTACCGCTCCACAGGTAGCCGCGCCCCCACACCGTCTGTACCCGGTGGTGGTCGCCGAGTTTCGTCCGCAGCCGCTTGACGTGCACGGTGACCGTAGACAAGTCACCAAAGTCCCAGCGCCACACCCGTTTCAGCAGTTCTTCGCGAGAGAACACGGTGTCGGTGTGGGTGAGGAAGTACAGCAGCAGGTCGAATTCGCGGTTGGTCAGGCTGACCGGCTCGCCGTCGACCATCACCGAGCGGGCGGCCGTCGATACCGTCATGTCGCCAACGGTGATATCGAGCGGCAGCACCCCTGATTGCGACGGCGCCCGCCGCAGCACCGAGCGAACCCGCAGCGCAAGCTCACGCGGGCTGAACG
>DASRJA010000314.1:0-11440 GCA_035649695.1 Mycobacterium sp.
CGATCGACGGCGACTGCGAGCTTGTGCGGACGATCAGCCGGTCGTCGTCCATCCAGGCGATCGACCCGTGCGTCTCCAGATGGGCGTGCTGGACCCGGGGCGAGAAGTACGTGCCTTCGTGGATCACGTCGGCTTGTGCGAAGCCGGCTTCGATGTCGCCGATCTCACCGTGAAGTTCCAGCAGGATGTTGCGCTCGGGATCGCGGACGAACGGGTCATCGGATCCATGCAGTTGCGGAGCCCCAGGTGCCATCGCCTCTTCGGGCTCGAAAACCGCTGGCAGCGGCTCGTATTCGATGACCACCTTGCTGCAGCCCTCTTCGGCAGCGGCCACTGTGTCGGCGACCACGGCAACCATCCGTTGACCGGCGAACCGCACGACGTTATCGAGGATGTACGTGTCGTCGGGATCGACGAGGTGGTCGGTGTGGATTGCCGTGGTGTAGCGCTTACGCGGGACGTCCTCCCAGGTGTAGACGCGATGCACGCCCGGCACGGCCAGCGCGGCGGACTTGTCGATGGACACGATGCGGGCATGCGCGTGCGGCGAGTGCAGCACCTTCAGGTGCAGCATGCCTTCGATCTCGGTATCCATGGTGAATTCGGCCCGCCCCGTGACCACGTCGGTGGCCGCCGGTGCGCCGACGCTGGTGCCGACTGCCTGCCCGGGCTGTGCTTGCTCGATGGCGGTTACGCCGTTGATCGCGTCTTCGATGGCGCGATAACCCGTGCAGCGGCAGAGGTTTCCTTTCAGCGCGCGGGGGAGGTCGTTCTTCTGATCTTCGGTGAAGGTCGCCGCCGTCATGATCACGCCCGCGGTGCAGAAGCCGCACTGAAATCCGGGGGCATCGCCGAACTGGCGCTGCAGCGGGTGAAGGTTATCCGGTGTGCCGAGGCCTTCGATCGTCGTGACTTCACGGCCCTCGGCGCGGAAGGCCGGGGTGATGCAACTATGCACGGGTACGCCGTCGAGCCACACAGTGCAGGCGCCGCAATCGCCTGCGTCGCAACCCTTTTTGACGCCGTGATACCCGAGTGAGCGTACGAACGTCCGCAGGCACTGGCCGGGTCGCGGGTCCTCGTCGAATGTGTTGCCATTGACGATGTAGGTCATCGCGAGGCTCCCGTCGCGAGTTCCATTCGAATTTCCTCTGCGTAGTGCTTGGCCAGGTGACGGCGGTGGTCGGGTGCGCCGTTCGGGTCGTCGAACCACACCTCATCGGGCAGTTGGTCGATACGCGCCTGCAATGCGTCGGCGTCGGGTATGGAGTCGAACGCCAAGCGGATCGGATGAGCCGTCGCCGCAGTAATCGTCAGCATGAGGTCGGCCGTATCGGGCGACTGGGTACCGATCATGAAAATCGTCGACCGGCCGAGTTTGGTCAGTGTGAAGCGCCGGTGTGCGTGACGCTTGTTCAAGGCGCGGACCGGGATGTCGATCTTGCGCAGAAGCTCGCCGGGAGCGAGGACGTTCGCATGGTTGCCGGTGACGAAGTCGACGCTGTCGACGATGCGTTCAGAACCGTTGGGAGCCCACAGCGTATACGCGGCTTCGAGCGCCACCGTCATCGTGATCATCGGTCCTGCCGGCAACGACATGCAGATGTTGCCTCCGACCGTCGCCGAGTGCCAGACTTTGAATGACGCCAAAAATGCCTCACAGCACGTGGCGAACAGCGGGGCCGCGCGCCAATCGGGGCCGCGGAATGCGTACAACTGCGCAATGGTGCACATCGTGCCGATCTCCAACCCCGCATCGGTGGCGTCAAGCGAGTCCCACCCGAGCGGTACGAGATCAATCAATCTCCTTACGGCAGGCTGTTTCTCGGAGAACAGCCAGCTGCCGCCGGCCAGCCACGCATCACCTTCCCGCCACGCAGTCCCCGGTCGTTCCTGCGGTTGTCGGACCACTTCACTGACGGTGTTGACGTCCATTCAGCTACTCCTCATGGATGTGCTGGGGCCGCAGCGCTGGGGCTATTGCGCACGGTCGCCCCTGACTGAGACGCCAGTACTGTTTGCTGCGGCCACCGTCAAACCCTTGCTTTACGTCGCGAAGAAGTTATGGAGTTTCGGGCGTCGGACATCTCCCGGACGTCCGACTGCGGCGAAGGCTAGCACAGACGTCAAATAGCTGGCAATATCTAAACGCCGCGTTTCTCAAATCTGGTTGGTGTTTCAAAAGACATGGTCATCCACCAAGTTTTCGCAAGTTTGCCTACCGTTCACGAGGATCTCGCGGTCTCTACAGCAAGCTGACAGGGAAGGCGTAAGCCTCCAGCAGGCAGGAAACTTCTCAGGATCTGTGCGCCACGGCACGCCTGATGTAGGCCTAACGTATGAATGCGCAATAATTGCTGAGTCAATAAACTCGAATTTGCCCCGAAAGCGGTCGCTTGGGTTATAGTGCATCGCCCAAGCGGCCGTCGGCGAGTTTCACAATCTGACGGACAGCCCGCGCATGGTGACGTCGACGAGAGTGTCGGCTGCGGTGCCGTCGAGGTGTGGTTGACCGAGAAGGCGACGGTAGAGCAGGGGTCCGATCAGGACGTCGATCGCGTCGTCGGGGTCGATATCGGCGCGGAATTGGCCGGTGGCGACCCCGCGGGCCCACACTGTTTTGACCAGGTCCCGATGCGAGATCATCAAGTGCTTGTGCAGTTCGGTGCGCACCGCCGGGTCGAATTGCGCCTCGCCAATCAGTTCAGCGAACACGCGGCCGTTGGATTCGGTGTAAAAGTTGACCAGGCCGCGCAACACGATGCGCAAATCCGTTGCGGCCGAACCAGTGTGGGGATCATGCGACTCGGCCATCATCTCCGACAGGAAGGCCTCCACGGCGACGGCGTACTTGTTCGGCCACCACTTGTAGATCGTGGCCTTGCTGACGCCACTGCGCGCGGCGATCTCCTCGGTCGTCATCGACCGCAGTCCGACTTCGTGCAGCAGTTCGGAAGTCGCCCGCAGCACCGCCGCGTGCGACTGCTCGCTGCGTGGTCGCCCTCGCTTGCCGGCGCCCACATCAGGCTGCCCTGCGCTATCCAGCATCGCACTCCCGTCCCCGTGACCCAGGAACGATCACGGTGCACCTACCGGATTCTTGCACGGGCCTATCCGCCAGGAGCGCATGAGAATGCCCGAGGAAACCAGGAATGAGGTCAGTTCGACGCTGGGCGAGCGCGCTGATCTGCCTGCCGGCGTTGCGGCCGCCATGCCCGCACGGTAGCCATTAATGGCCTCGGGCAACCCATTCGTCGTAGTGCACGATTTCGTCACCGATGGTGGTGGAGTCACCGTGGCCGGTGTAGACGACGGTGTCACCCGGTAACTGGCCCAGCCGGCCCGAGATCGACTCGAGGATGGTAGGGAAGTCGGAGTAGGACCGGCCCGTCGCACCGGGCCCGCCCTCGAACAGGGTGTCGCCGCTGAACACGGCGTTGAGCTCGGGGGCATGCCAGCACACCGAGCCCGGTGAATGCCCTGGCGTGTGTATCGCGCGCAGTTCGTGGCCTGCGACGCGCAGGGTGTCGCCATCGTTGACCGCACGGAAATCCTTGTCCGAGTGTGTCATTCGCCACAGCACGTCGTCGGCAGGGTGGAGCAGCACAGGTGCGTCCAGGGCCTCGCCAAGTTCGGGCGCGACCGTCACGTGGTCGTTGTGGCCGTGCGTGCACACCACCGCAACCACATGACGACCGCCGACGGCCATTACGATCGGTCCGGCGTCGTGGGCCGCGTCGAACACCACGACCTCCGAGTCGTCGCCGACGACCCAGATGTTGTTGTCGACTTCCCAACTGCCACCGTCGAGTTCGAACACCCCGTGGGTGACGACCCGCTGAATCGGACCGCCGTTCATTTCAGCACCACCACCGAGCGCAGCACCTCGCCGGCGTGCATCTTGTGGAAGGCGTGTTCGATGTCGTCGAGCCCGATGCGCTCGGAGACGAACTTCTCCAGCGGCAGCCTGCCCTGCAGATACAACGAGATCAGGGTGGGGAAGTCACGCTCGGGCAGACAGTCGCCGTACCACGACGACTTCAGCGATCCGCCGCGCGAGAAGAAGTCGATCAGCGGCATCTCCAGCGTCATGTCGGGCGTCGGAACGCCAACCAGCACAACGGTTCCCGCCAGGTCGCGGGCGTAGAACGCCTGCTTCCAGGTCTCCGGCCGCCCGACCGCGTCGATCACCACGTCGGCGCCGTTGCCGTCGGTCAGATCCTGAATCGTCTCCACCGGATCTAGCTCACGCGCGTTGATGGTGTGCGTGGCACCGAAACCCCGCGCCCAGTCGAGCTTCTTGTTGTCGGTGTCCACGGCGATGATCCGCTTTGCCCCCACCAGGCGCGCACCCGCGATCGCGGCATCCCCGACACCACCGCAGCCGATCACCGCGACTGTGTCATCGCGACCGACCGCCCCGGTGTTGACGGCTGCACCAAGGCCGGCCATCACACCGCAACCCAACAGCCCGGCCACCGCCGGATCGGCCTGCGGGTCGACCTTGGTGCACTGCAGCTCGTGCACCAGCGTCTTGTCGGCGAACGCGCCGATGCCCAGCGCCGGCGTCAATTCCGTGCCATCGGTCAATGTCATCGGCTGCGACGCGTTGAACGTGTTGAAGCAGTACCACGGCCGGCCGCGCTTACACGCCCGGCATTCCCCGCACACCGCGCGCCAGTTCAGGATCACGAAATCACCGGGCTCGACGTGCGTGACGCCATCACCGACCGACTCGACGGTGCCCGCGGCCTCGTGCCCGAGCAGGAAAGGGAACTCGTCGTTGATGCCACCCTCGCGGTAGTGCAGGTCCGTATGGCAGACGCCGCAGGCAAGGATGTCGACCACGACATCGCCCGGCCCGGGGTCCGGGATGACGACATCGGTCACCTCGACCGGCTCGCCCTTTTTCCGTGAGATCACACCGCGCACCGTCTGAGTCATGCGTACAACTTAGTGCGAACGGTGGAAGGCTAGGGGCGTGATCCCGGCCCTCTACTTGTCGCACGGCGCACCTCCGCTCGTCGACGACGCGCTCTGGGTCGAGCAGCTGAAGAAGTGGGCAAGCGAGTTGCCGACACCAACCGCGATTCTCGTCGTCTCCGCGCACTGGGAGCACTCGCCGCTGACCATCGGCTCGACCACTCCCGAGACCCCGCTGACGTATGACTTCTGGGGATTTCCGGAGCACTACTACCAGGTCACCTACGACGCACCCGGCGCGCCCGAGCTCGCCGCTCGCATCGAGGCGCTGATGCCCGACGGCGAACCCGTCGCGCACGACTCGGACCGCCGGCTCGACCACGGGGCCTACGTCCCGCTCACTGTCATGTATCCCGACGCGACCATCCCGGTGCTGCAGATTTCGATGCCCACGTTGGACCCGCAGCGCCTCCTCGCGCTCGGCACCAGGCTGCGTCCCCTGCGCGATGAAGGCGTCCTGATCATCGGGTCGGGTTTCACCACGCACGGCCTGCCGTTCCTTGACGACCCGTCGCCCGACGCCAGCCCGCCGGATTGGTCGACCGAGTTCGACGCGTGGGCCAACGAGCGGTTCGCCGCCGGCGACGTCGACGCGCTCATCGACTTCCGCCACCAGGCCCCGGGCATGCCGTACGCCCACCCGACCATCGAGCACTTCTCGCCGTTGTTCGTTGCGCTCGGTGCTTCCAGCGACCCAGCGCAATCGCCGCAACAGGTCATCGACGGGTATTGGATGGGCCTGGCGAAACGGTCGATTGAACTGACCTGAGTCGCCTAGCGTTTTCCCATGACCACCATGAACGAGAACCCGGTGGACACCACCGAAGAGTTTGCCGAACGAATTGTCGGGGCGATCGATGACGCCAGCCTGGCCATCCTGTTGTCCATCGGGCATCAGACCAAGTTGTTCGACACGATGACCGAAATGCCGCCAGCCACCAGTGCACAGATTGCCGAGGCCGCGGGACTCAACGAACGATATGTGCGGGAGTGGCTCGGCGGCGTGGTCGCGAATCGGGTCGTCGACTATGACCCGGCGGCGCAGACGTATGCGCTTCCGGGGCATCGCGCGGCGGTGCTGACCCGCGCCGCCGGGCCGGACAACCTGTCGCGCGTTGCGCAGTTCATCCCGCTGCTCGGTGAGGTCGAGCAGAAGATCATCGGCTGCTTCCACAACGGCGGTGGACTGCCCTACAGCGACTATCCGCGGTTCCACAAGCTGATGGCCGAGGAGAGTGGCGAGGTGTTCGACGCCGCGCTGGTCGACATCATCCTGCCGCTCGTCGATGGATTGCCGGATCGGCTTCGCGCCGGTGCGGACCTCGCCGACATCGGTTGCGGCAGCGGACACGCCGTCAACGTGATGGCGAAGGCGTTCCCCGCGAGCCGGTTCACCGGCATCGACTTCTCCGACGAGGGCCTGGCGGTGGGTGCCGCGGAGGCGAAGAGCCTCGGCCTGACGAACGCGACGTTCGTCGCGGCCGATGTGACCAACCTCGACTCGGCCGAAACCTACGATGTGATAACGGTTTTCGACGCGATCCACGACCAGGCTCAGCCGGCGCGAGTGCTGCAGAACATCTACCGCGCGCTGCGGCCGGGTGGTGTCTTCCTCATGGTGGACATCAAGGCATCGAGCAATCTGGAAGACAACATCGGTGTTCCGCTGTCTTCTTTCAAGTACACCGTCTCGACGATGCACTGCATGAGCGTGTCGCTGGGGCTCGACGGCGTCGGGCTCGGCACGGTGTGGGGCCAGCAGCTCGCGACATCGATGCTCGCCGACGCCGGATTCGGCGAAGTGACGGTCAGCGAGATCGAGTCGGACCCGTTCAACAACTACTACGTCGCTAGGAAATGACCGGTCACGGGCGCAGCATCGGCGCTTCGGCTGCGTGGCGGGCGCGCAGTTCCTCGTCCCAGTCGCCGGTGCAGTAGACGGTCAGCTCGGAGATCCGGCCGTCGCGGACGGTACAGAGGACGATCTCGCGGCCGGTAATCTCCTTGCCGTCGTTGCGAACTCGCTCCGTGAGCTCGGCGACGAATCCCGTCGCGGTGGGCACGGTGCGCACTACGGTGACCTCGTCCATGCCATTGGGTGCGTAGCTCTTGTACCACTCGGCGAAGGCCTCGATGCCCTGCAGCTGGAACCGCCACAGCGGCGGGTTCCCGTCAAGAAATACGTCGTCGGTGAGGACGTCTCCCATCTCGGCAGTACGGAATACCTCGGCGAGTGCCTCGCTGAGACGCTCGGCCGTGCTGATGTCGGTCACGGTTGAGTTTTGGATGCTCGTCATGTCGGTTCCCTTTCTCGTCAGTCCGACCGTAGGCACAGGTGCCCGAGCGGCACATCGAGCGAACTCCCGATTTGATGCGCGCTGCCGGATCCACAGAATTACCGATGCACGCCTTGCGATTTCCATGGTTTGCCCGATGTGCGAGTAAGGCAGGGCTCGTAGCGTACGGACCGAAACCGCTTGAGCGGAGGGAGGAACCGATGAGCGAGCACCCGAACGTGACAACAGTGAATCGGATGACCGAGGCCATCGTGGAGGAGGACCGCGAGACGCTCGCGTCGTTGTTCACCGACGACTTCGTCTTCCACCTGCGTGGCCCGTTCGCCACCGCCGGCGACCACCTCGGAGTGGCGGGCATCCTCGGCGCGATCCGCCCAGTCTTCGAGGCGACCGGCGGGGACGTGAAGCTCGAGCAGCAGTTCTGCGTCGGCGTCGACGGCTGGGCGGCTGAGTGGGAGCATGCCGTGCTCGGTCGTCACGGCAAGACACTCGAGTCGGACAATGCGTTCGTCTACCGATTCGTCGGCGGCCGCATCGCCGAGATGTGGATGTTCCTGGGGGCCGACCCCGACACTGCCGTCGCGTTCTTCGGTTAACGCGCCCGCCGACTGATGTTTCCACCACACTGGAGGGGTGGGTGGGCCGAGCCAAAGCCGCGGCATGGCATGGGGCGAGGAGTACCGGCAACTTGCCGGGCTCGATGCCGAGCAAGGACTCGACGTCGACGATCTCGACCGATTGGCGACCGCCGCGTACATGACCGGGCGCGACGACGAGAGCTTCGAGTTTTGGGGCCGGGGACATCACCGCTGCCTCGAGATAGGCGACATGGCCCGGGCGGCCCGCTTTGGCGTGCGGCTCGCCCAAGCGCTCGGGTTCAAAGGCGACATCGCCCGCAGCAGCGGGTGGGCCGAGCGGTCACACCGGTTGCTGGACGACGCCGATCTCGACTGCGTCGAGCGCGGGTTCCTTGAGTACGCGGCCGGCATGGTCCGCATCTTCGCCGACGGCGACCTCGCGGCGGCGCACTCTGCGTTCGGGCGGGCCGCCAAGATCGGCGAGCGTTTTCGCGACCGGGAGCTGCTCACGTTCGCGCGGATGGGGGTGGGCCGGTGCCTGATCTACCTCGGCGAGATCGCCGAAGGCCTGGCGCTGCTCGACGAGGCCATGGTGTCGGTCGAGGCGCGCGAAATCCCGCCGATGGCAGTCGGAGACGCGTACTGCACCGCGATCGACGCGTGCTACGAGCTGTTCGACATTCGCCGCTGTGAACAGTGGACCAACTCGTTCACACGGTGGTGCGACGCTCAGAGCGGGCTTGTCCTGTATCGGGGCCACTGCCTGCTGCATCGCGCCGAGCTGCTGATGCTGCACGGTGACTGGTCCGACGCCGTGACCGTCGCGCAGGAGGCGTGTGCCCGGCTCGCCGAACCGATCAATCCATTGACCCTCGGGGGCGCTCACTACGTCGAGGCCGAACTGCATCGGTTGCGCGGTGATTTCTCGATGGCCGAGGGTGCCTATGAACGTGCGAACGCCGAGGGGTGCGAACCCCAACCCGGCATGGCGTTGCTACGGCTTGCGCAGGGGCGCGTTGACGTCGCCGCGGCCCAGCTCCGACGCCTGCTCGCCGAGGCCGACCAAACCATCGCCCGGGCTCGTGTTCTGTGTGCGGCGACCGAGATCCTCCTCGCCGCAGGCGATGTCGAGGGGGCCCGCGCTGCTGCCGATGAGCTGTCCGCAGTCGCCACGGAGCTGGGTTCACCATTGCTGCGGGCCCACGCCGCACTAGCGACTGGCTCCGTCCTTCTCGGGGCCGGCGACGCGCCCACTGCGTTGGTGGCCCTGCGCCGCGCTGCCCGAGATTGGAGCGAACTGGACGCGCCGTACGAACGGGCGCGTACCCGCCTGCTGATCGCCGACGCCTGCGAGGCACTTTCGGACCTGGACGGTGCTGAGCTGGAGCGGCGCGCCGCCGGTGCGACGTTCGACGCTCTCGGCGCGGGCGCCGCCCCGTCGAGGCGCACGACAAGCCCGTCGGCTGGGGTCGATCTCACCGCCCGCGAGGCGGAGGTCTTGGCTCTCGTCGCGCAGGGCAAGACCAACCGCGCCATCGCGGCGGAGCTGTGCATCAGTGAGAAGACCGTCGCCAGCCATCTGAACCACATCTTCACCAAGCTCGGACTCGCGTCCCGGTCGGCCGCGACGGCATACGCGTATCAACACGACTTGATGGCATAGGCTCGCGTCGATGTCCGCCCTCGACGGCATGGCCGACTGGCCGGTCGAATCCGCCGCCGCTGCCGTCGTCACCCCGTCCGGTGTGGTCGCGCGATACGGCGACACGAAGCAACGCTTCGCGTTGGCGTCGGTGACCAAACCGCTCGTCGCCCGCGCGGGGCAGATCGCGATCGAAGAGGGTGTGGCCGAGCTCGACACCGAGGCCGGCCCGCCGGGGTCCACGGTCCGGCACCTGCTCGCCCATGCCGCGGGGTACTCGATGAACTCGGCGGAGCTGATGGCCAAGCCGGGCCAGCGCCGGGTCTACTCCAACTACGGATTCCGGGTGCTCGCGGAGACGATCCAGCAATCGTCGGGCATCGATTTCGCGCAGTACCTGGCCGAGGCGGTGTTCGAGCCGCTCGGCATGACGGATTCCGCGCTGGAGGGCGGCGCGGACGCGGCGGGATTCGGGGCGACGTCGACGGTCGCCGACCTGTCGGCCTTCGCTAGTGACCTGCTGCGGCCCAACACGGTGTCCCCGCAGATGCACGCCGAGGCCATTGAGGTGCAGTTTCCGGGTCTGACCGGGGTATTGCCGGGCTTCGGAACGCAGCGGCCCAACGACTGGGGTCTGGGATTCGAGATCCGCGACGCCAAGTCGCCGCACTGGACCGGAGCGTCCAACTCGGCCCGCACATATGGGCATTTCGGCCAGTCAGGGACGTTTTTGTGGGTCGATCCGGGCGCGGATATGGCGCTCGTGGTGTTGACCGACCGCAACTTCGGGGAGTGGGCCTATCCGCTCTGGCCAGCCCTGTCTGACGAAGTCCTGAGAGAATTTGCCGGGAACTAGCGCAACACGGGTCTCACAAGGCACAATAGACACGCACGACACAGCTGTAATTCGGATTCACCAGGTCGTTGGGGAAGACGTCCCTCGTGGAACCGAAGGAGCAGCTGATGCGTGCAGCGAACCAATTCGCCGACGCGGCGACGGGTGTGGTGTACATCCATGCCTCACCCGCGGCGGTATGCCCGCATGTCGAGTGGGCGTTGTCGTCGACCCTTCAGGCAAGGGCGAACCTCCGGTGGACCCCGCAGCCCGCCATGCCTGGACAGCTGCGCGCGATCACCAACTGGATCGGGCCGGTCGGCACCGGGGCGCAGCTGGCCAACGCGCTGCGCTCGTGGTCGGTGTTGCGGTTCGAGGTGACCGAGGATCCCAGCGAAGGCGTGGACGGGCACCGCTGGTGCCACACCCCGCAACTGGGACTGTGGAGCGGCGCGATGAGCGCGAACGGCGATGTGATGGTCGGCGAGATGCGGCTGCGCGGGTTGATGGCGTCGGGCGCCGACGTTCTCGCCGCCGAACTCGATTCCGTGCTGGGCACCGCCTGGGACGAGGCGCTGGAGCCCTATCGTGACGGTGGCGATGCGGCTGAGGTCAGTTGGCTGAGCCGCGGAGTCGGTTAGCCGACGACATTCAGCCGGGGTGTGGGGTAAGGATCTTCAGCGCGGCGGGCACCGCTGACACCTCGACAGGCAGCGGGCACACGTACTCGCCGTCGGCATAGGCGTTGATGCCGGGGGAGTCCACGGTGATAGTGCGGGCGCGGTCGGTGCGCACCTCGTCCAGGTCGACGTGGGTGCCCTTGAATACCGTGGGGAACAAGCGAATCAGCCTTGTGCGCGAAGCCGACTGCACCATGGTGACGTCCAGCTGGCCGTCGGTGGGGTCCGCGTCGGGGCAGATCAGCATGCCGCCGCCGTAGCTGCGCGTGTTGCCGAATGCGGCAAGCGTCAGTTCGGTTTCGAGCTCACGCCCGTCAAACGTGAGGCGAAACGGCAACAGCCGCAACTTGGACAGCTCAGCGACCATCGCGACGTTGTAACGCATCCGGCCGTGCGGCCACGTCATCCGATTCGTCCGGTCGGTG
>DASRJA010000315.1:0-4211 GCA_035649695.1 Mycobacterium sp.
GGGGCAGGACTTCGGTAAGCAGAAGCCCTCAGAGGTGTTCCGGGATCACTTCCTGACCTGCTTCATCTCCGATCACGTCGGGGTGCAGCTGCGCAACGACGTCGGCATCGACAACATCTGCTGGGAGGCCGACTACCCGCACAGCGACAGCATGTGGCCGGGTGCCCCGGAGCAGTTGCACGACGTGCTGACGGACAACAGCGTGCCCGATGACGAGGTCAACAAGATGACCTTCGAAAACGCCATGCGCTGGTATCACTGGGACCCGTTCACCCACATCAGCCGCGAACAAGCGACCGTCGGCGCGCTCCGCAAGGCCGCCGAAGGACACGATGTCTCCATCCAGGCGTTGTCCAAGCACGAACATGGCGGCGCGAACTTCGCGGACTTCGCCGCGAATGCCAAGGAGTTGACCGGCAATAAGGACTGAGTCGTAGGTTTTAAGTCAAGTGCGCCGGTGCGGATGAGACCGTAAACGCACCGGCGCACTGGTTTGTGCATCGAATTAGAGGAGAGTCATCGTGCCCGGCGGGATGAGTTTCGAGCTGACCGAGGATCAGGAGCTGATCCGCAAGTCCGTCGCCGAACTGGCGGGCAAGTTCGACGACCAGTATTGGATGGAGAAGGACCAGGCGCACGAATTCCCCCAGGAGTTCTACGACGCGATCGCCAAGGGCGGTTGGCTCGGCATGACCATCCCGGAGGAGTACGGCGGCCACGGTCTCGGCATCACCGAAGCGACCCTTCTGCTGGAGGAGGTCGCGCGCTCCGGGGCGGCGATGAACGGGGCGAGCGCCATCCACTTGTCGATCTTCGGCATGCAGCCGGTGGTCAAGCACGGCTCGGACGAGCTCAAGGCGCGCACGCTGCCCCGCATCGTCAACGGTGATCTGCATGTGTGCTTCGGCGTGACCGAACCTGGTGCGGGCCTGGATACTTCGCGCATCACCACCTTCGCCAAGCGCGAGGGCGATCACTACCGCGTCAACGGCCGAAAGGTGTGGATCTCCAAAGCTCTCGAGTCCGAGAAGATCCTGCTGCTCACCCGCACCACCCCCTATGACGAGGTCGCCAAGAAGACCGACGGCATGACGCTGTTCCTGACCGACCTGGACCGAGACCACGTCGATATCCGTCCGATCAAGAAGATGGGCCGCAACGCCGTCAGCTCCAACGAGGTTTTCATCGACGATCTGATCGTGCCGATCGAGGACAGGGTCGGCGAGGAGGGCAAGGGCTTCAAGTACATCCTCGATGGACTGAATCCCGAGCGGATGCTGATCGCCGCCGAGGCACTGGGCATCGGCCGGGTCGCGCTGGAGAAGGCCGTCAAATACGGAAATGAGCGGGTCGTCTTCAACCGCCCGATTGGGATGAACCAGGGTCTGCAGTTCCCGTTGGCGGATTCGTTGGCCCGCCTCGACGCCGCCGAACTGGTGCTGCGCAAGGCGACCTGGCTCTACGACAACGGCAAACCGTGTGGGCGCGAAGCGAATACCGCCAAATACCTTTGCGCTGACGCCGGTTTCGGTGCCGCTGACCGCGCCCTGCAGCTGCATGGCGGGATGGGCTATTCCGAGGAGTACCACGTGTCGCGGTACTTCCGCGAGTCGCGCCTGATGAAGATCGCGCCGGTCAGTCAGGAGATGATCCTGAACTTCCTCGGCGAACACGTGCTCGGAATGCCCAGGAGCTACTAGATGACCAACTATTTCGACCTGACCGGCCGGTCGGCGCTGGTGACCGGTGCCGCGGGCGGCATCGGCTCCGCGGTTGCCGCCGCGCTGGCAGATGCGGGCGCCGCCGTGCTCGTCACCGATCTCGACAAGGATGCGGCAGCCGCTGTGTCCGAACGTATTTCGGATGCCGGCGGTCGGGCCGAGTCCGCCGCACTCGATGTGTCGGACCGGGACTCCGCCGACACGGCGGCGGCTCAGGCGGCAGCACTGGCCGACGGTGCGCTACACATCGTGATCAACAACGCGGGTGTCACCAAGCCCGCGATGTTCGAGAAGACCACGCAGGAGTCGTTTCGGCTGCTGTTCGACATCCATGTGATGGGCGCGTTCAACGTCACCCAGGCGGCGCTGCCGTACATCCCGACCGACGGCACCGGACGCATCGTCAACGTCACGTCGGCGGCCGGGCTCACGGGAACCCTCGGGCAGGTCAACTACTCAGCGGCCAAGGCCGGCATCATCGGCTTCACCAAGTCGCTTGCGCGCGAACTGGCCACCAAGAGCATCATGGTCAACGCATTGGCTCCGCTGGCGGCGACGCCGATGACCGAAACCATCCGGACCAACGAGAAGTTCTCGGCCAACATGATGAACCGCATTCCGATGAAGCGGTGGGCGGAGCCGTCGGAGATCGCAGGCGCGTTCGTGTTTATGGCATCGGACGCCTCGTCGTACATCACCGGGCAGGTGCTGCCAGTCGACGGCGGAATGGTGATGTGATGGCAGCAGGACCGCTGTCCGGCATCACCGTCGTCACCCTGGAGCAGGCGGTGTCGGCGCCGATGTGCACCCGAACGCTGGCGGACTTCGGCGCCAGGGTCATCAAAGTCGAGCATCCGAACGGCGGAGACTTCGCCCGCTACTACGACGACGTCGTGAATGGCCTTGCGGCGCACTTCGTCTGGTGCAACCGCAACAAAGAGTCCATCACCCTAGACCTGAAAACCACTGAGGGACTCGATATTCTGCACCGCCTGCTCGACCGCGCCGACGTGCTGGTGTCGAACCTGGCACCAGGGTCGACGGGCCGGCTGGGCATCACCCCCGCCGACATGGAGGCCCGCCACCCGAACGTGATCGCGGTGGAGATCGACGGCTATGGGCCGGGCGGGCCGCTGTCGCACAAGCGGGCCTACGATCTGCTGATCCAAGCCGAATCGGGCACGTGTGCGGTCACGGGCGAGGCCGGCGCACCTGCGAAGCCCGGCCCGCCCGTCGCCGATATCACGACCGGGCTGCAGTCGGCGCTCTCGATCATGGCGCTGCTGTATTCGCGTGACACCGGTCGGAGCGCGGGTGGAAACAGCGTAGCCGTCAGCCTGTTCGACACCATGATGGACGTGATGGGCTACCAGCTCACCTACACGCAGCACTCGGGAATTGACCAGCAGCCGCTGGGCATGAGCTCTCCGGCTGTGGCACCGTACGGGGCGTATCGCACCGCCGACGACCAGACCGTGGTGCTGGGCACGACCAACGATCGCGAATGGCAGCGACTCGCACGAGAAATCCTGCAGCGCAACGACTTGGCCGATGATGAGCGGTTCAGGACGAACGCGGACCGGGTGGCGAACCGGGCTGTGCTCGATGAGGCGATCGGCCAATGGTGTGCCCAACACGAGCTGGATCACGTGCAGAAGACGGCGGACGCCGCCGGAATAGGCAACTCCCGGTACAACGTGCCCAGCGAGGTGGTCGTACACCCGCAGTTGACCGCACGCGATCGCTGGCGTGAGGTCCAGACGTCGGCGGGGCCGATCCAGGCGCTGGTGCCGCCCCCTGTCATCGCCGGATACGATCCCCCGATGGGGGCGGTTCCCGGGCTGGGCCAGCACACCGACGCCGTACTCGCCGAGCTCGGTTTGGGGGAAGACGAGATCGCCGTGCTGCGCGATCGGGGCGTGATCGGTCCGGCGTACGACTGATGTCTGGCAACGAGCCCGTATTGCTGTCGAGCGACCACGACGGCGTCAGGACGCTGACGCTGAATCGGCCCGATCGCAAGAATGCGATCAATCCGCAGCTATGGATCGAGCTGGCCGACGCGCTGCGGGCCGCCGCTCGCGACGACCTGCGTGCCTTGGTGATCACCGGGGCGGGCGGTGCATTTTGTTCAGGAGCCGACATCTCCACTCCCGAGGACATTCACCCCCGGCACAAGCTGCGCAGGCTCGCCGACGTCGCGCTGGCATTGCATGAGCTGACCATCCCCACCATCGCCAAGGTGAACGGCGTTGCCGTGGGTGCGGGGTGGAATCTCGCCCTGGGATGCGATTTCGTGGTCGCGACGCCCGAATCGCGTTTCTGCCAAGTCTTTTCGAAGCGCGGACTGTCGGTGGACCTGGGCGGCTCGTGGCTGCTTCCTAAACTGGTCGGCCTGCAGCAGGCCAAACGCCTTGTGCTTCTCGCCGAGACGATCGACGCCGACGAGGCACGGTCGCTGGGGTTGGTCACGTGGGTGAAGCCGGCCGA
>DASRJA010000316.1:0-8743 GCA_035649695.1 Mycobacterium sp.
GCGGCAGATCCACGACATGTCGCGACGTTGCGCGGCGGGCAGCTTCTCGCCCTTCTCGGTCAATTCGAGCATCAGCTGCGTGGCGTAGAGGCCGGCCTCGATCCGCTTGGCCAGCTCGACCTCTTCCTCCGCGTTGAGCAGTGCGACCTTGCCGATCTGCTTGAGGTAGGCGCGCACCGAGTCCGCCGACGCGGTGAGCTCCGCGTCCTTGCGGGCCTGCCGCAGCGCTTCGGATTCCTCTTCGTCCCAAACGAAGTCGCCGGAAGCCTTGTCCTTCTCGGACGGTTCCGCGATCTCGTCGTCCTCGGCTGGGGGCACGCCTTCGGCGGACTTCGCCGCGGGTTCGGCCCCGGCATCGCCCTCCGCCTCCTCGTCGGGAGCTTCCGCGGCGGTGTCGTCGTCGCCGACCTCGAGGTCCTCAAGGTCGAGATCGGCCTCGTCTTCGTCGAGGACCTCGGGCTCGGCCTCGAGATCGTCGTCCGTCTCGACCTCGTCAGTGATGTCCTCGTCGACGACGCCGGCTTCGGGCGCGGTCGCCTTCTTCGCGCGACCGCGGGGTGCCGGCGTGTCGGCCTTTGCCTTCGCGCCCCGCGTCGACGGCCGCGACTTGGCCGGGGCGGCCTTCGCGGCCTTGGCCGCGGTGGCCTTCGCGGGCTTGGCCGCGCTGCCTGATTCGCGGCTCGCCGCCGTCGTCTTGGTGGCCCGCTTCGCGGGCGCCGAACCATTGGCTGACTTTGCCGCCGCGCTACCTGATGCGCGGCTCGCCGCGGTCTTCTTGGCGGGGGTCTTGGTAGCGGTGCGCTTCACCGGCTCATCGGTTGCCGGGCGTGCCTTTGTCGCTGCCACGTACACCCTTTCGATCTTGCAAATTCCGACGGGCACGGTCGTGCACCATCGAAAAGCGTCGGCTATGTCGAATATTGGCGGTTGATCTCGCCGCTCTCCGGGATGCGGCCGCCGTCGACCATTGTAACGACAGTGTGAGGTACCGCCGTGTTCAGCGGCAAATTTGACGCGCGGCCGCGTTGGCTACTTGGCAGTAGCCGTGACATCGACCTCGGCGGCCATCGCCGCGCCGACGATGCCTGCCGTGTTTTGCAGCGCTGCGGCCACCACCGGCGTGCGGTTCTTCAGCAGCGGAATCCATTTATCCGCTTTGCGGCTGATTCCGCCGCCCGCAATGAACAGATCCGGCCAGATCGCGTTCTCGACCGCCACCAGCACCCTGGTGACCTCTTGCGTCCAGCGCTCGTAGCTCCAGCCCTTTTTCTCCTTGATGGACGACGCCGCCCGGTGTTCGGCCTCTTTACCGCCGACCTCCAGGTGGCCGAACTCGGTGTTGGGCAGCAAGACCCCGTTGTGAATCACCGCCGAGCCGATGCCGGTACCAAACGTCAACAGCACGATGACCCCGGTGTTGTCCCTACCGGCGCCGAACTTCTCCTCGGCCAGTCCGGCGGCGTCGGCGTCGTTGAGCACGGTCACGGGCTGGCCGCCCAGCGCAGCGCCGATGACGTCGCGGGCATTGACGCCGATCCATCCCTTGTCGACGTTGGCCGCCGTCTGAACGATCCCGTTGGTCACCACGCCGGGGTAGGTGACGCCGAGTCTGTCGGTCCAGCCGAATTCCTTGACGACGGCCGCGACGGTCTTCGCGACGGCGTCGGGAGTGGCGGGTTGCGGGGTCTCGAGCTTGAAGCGCTCGCCGATCAGGTGCCCGGTGTCCAGGTCGACGATGCCGCCCTTGACGCCGCTTCCGCCGACGTCGATGCCGAATCCGCGGCGTTGCGGGCCACCGTTGGTGGCGGGGTCGGCGGCGGGTGAATCGGTGGCGGTCATGAGCGCTCCTCACAGAGGCCGGCAGGTGCGACGCGCCCCACGTTAGTAGCTCGGGAAATCTCACGCGTGGCTGTCGCGCAACTGCATAGCGCCATCTGTGCTGCGATAGACCCGTGGCGGAAAACGACGACGATCCCGTCCTGTTGCGCTCGGTCGCGGAGGGGTTGGCGACGGAGGCCGCCGAGTTCGTCCGGCGCCGCCGCGTCGAGGTTTTCGGGAATCCCCAACCAGGCGCCGCCCCACCGGTGCGGGCAAAGAGCACACCGACCGATCCCGTCACCGTCGTCGACACCGAAACCGAGCGGCTGTTGCGCGACCGGCTGGCCGAACTGCGGCCGGGTGAACACATCCTCGGCGAGGAGGAAGGCGGGTCGACCGGCGGCCGCGAGGGCCTGACGTGGGTGCTCGACCCGATCGACGGCACGGTCAACTTCGTCTACGGGATCGAGGCATACGCGGTGTCGGTGGCGGTTCAGCGCGGCGGTGTGTCAGTCGCCGGAGCGGTGGCAGACGTGCCCGCCGCAGCGGTGTACTCCGCCGCACTGGGTGATGGCGCTCGCGTGAAGCGGGACGGCGCCGTAACACCACTCGGCTCCAGTGCGGCCGCCGACCTGTCAATGTCGTTGGTGGGCACCGGCTTTGCCTATGCGCCCGAGCAACGGGCACGGCAGGCCGAGATCCTCGCAAGGATGCTTCCCGTGGTGCGCGATGTGCGCCGGATCGGCTCGGCCGCGCTCGATCTGTGCATGGTGGCCGCTGGGCGGCTCGACGCCTACTACGAGGACGGCGTACACGTCTGGGACTGCGCGGCCGGTGCGTTGATTGCCGCCGAGGCGGGCGCGATCCTGCGACTGCCGCCTGTCGACAGGGAACCAGGATTCATCGTGGCGGCCGCGCCGGGCATCGCCGACGCACTAGCCGGCGCGTTGCGCAGTTCGGGTGCGTTGTAGCCCCGAATGCCGGTTGCCCCAACGCAATTCAGGCCTAGCAGCCGGCGGTGTGGATCTTCTTGAGCAGCGTCGGATCGGCGGGCTGGGTGGCGTCGGGGCGCAAACTGGCCAGCACCGCGTCGATGTCGTCGCTATGTGTCAACTCGGTGAACTCCGTACCGATGGCGAGGTCGACGGTGTCGTCGGCGCGCTGGTCCTGAAACAGCTCGGTGCATGGCGCGACCAGCCACACCGCCGCCGCGGCGGCGCGCCCGGACGGACCGAACCGGATCTGACCCTGGCATTCCAGCCGGGAGTTGACGTACATCGTGTCGTTGGCCGCGGCCGGCTCGGCGAACCCGAGGTCTCGCAGTTCACCGGCCACCTCGGCGGCCTGCCCGCCCTGGCCGCTGGCGTTGAGGACCCGGATCTTTGCGTCGGCGAGCTTGGCCGGGGTGACGTCGGTCATGTCGGCGCGGGTCACCTGCTCACCGAGCTGCGCAGCCGGGGCGCTCGGATCGGCCGGAGGTGGCGGCGCGTTGCACACGGTGGCCTCGTGGATGTCAGCAGGTTGACTCAGGGCCATCACCCACACCAACAGCGTCACCACCGCGAGGGCGACGAACAGCAGGATCCCGGGCAGGAAGTTGCGCCGGCGAAAGGGCCGACCCCGCTTGTCGAACGCGGTGCCTTCTGTGATTTGCGCGACCACGAGTGCACTCTAAGGCCAATGACGCTGGGCCCTTCCTGCGGTGGGACCTACACTGTGACGTAAATCACAGTGGAACGCGTGTCAATACGGGCACGAAACGTTTGGGGAATGCGTTCGACGCTGGTACAAAGCTCTGCTGCAAGGTTTTACGGAGGGGACAAGAGGAATGGCTACGGATTACGACGCCCCACGGCGCACAGAGACTGATGACGTTTCCGAGGATTCGCTCGAGGAGCTCAAGGCGCGGCGTAACGAAGCCCAGTCGGCGGTCGTTGACGTCGATGAATCGGAGTCTGCCGAGTCCTTCGAACTGCCCGGCGCCGACCTGTCCGGCGAGGAACTGTCTGTGCGGGTGATCCCGAAGCAGGCCGACGAGTTCACGTGCTCAAGTTGCTTTCTGGTCCATCACCGCAGCCGGCTGGCCAGCGAGAAGAACGGCGTGATGATCTGCACCGACTGCGCGGCTTGAGTCTCTGGAATCTCAGGAATCAACCGCGAAGGGCCGCTAGCACCCGATCGGGATGGCGGCAGCTCACCAGCCAGTACGGCGTCGGATCGTCGGGATCGTCAAGAACCAGAAGAACCATCGGACCTACCCATGCCCGATGCACGACGTAGGCCGCCGGATCGAGCTGGCGGCCCAGCGCGGCCGATTTGGCCGATTTGGGCACCTCGGCCGACCGTGCAATCACGCTGACCGGCAGATGGGCCGCCCCGACCCACAGCTCGGTCTCGCCGGAACCGCCGACGACACTCACCTCCGTCTTGCCGAACCACAGCAGCACGACGGCGGCGACAGGCAGCAAAACCGCAAACGGCACCCAATTCGGGATCGCGGGCACGCCCTGATTCACCTCGAGCGCGATCAGCCCGGCCAACCCCAGCCCGGGCGGCCACCACCACCAAGGCACCCGCAACCGTTCGCGATAGCGCACAGATTGCGACGTGGCGCGCGTGTCGGACACGCGGCCAAGAGTAATCTCTGACGTCGTGTCCACTTCTCTGGCGGTCGTGCGCCTTGATCGCGATTTGCCGATGCCCAGCCGTGCTCACGACGGCGATGCGGGCGTCGACCTTTTCAGCGCGCTCGACGTCGAGCTGGCACCAGGTCACCGGGCGCTTGTGCCGACCGGTGTCGCCGTCGCCATTCCCCACGGCATGGTCGGGCTAGTGCACCCTCGCTCGGGTTTGGCTGCGCGCGTGGGGCTTTCGATCGTCAACAGCCCCGGCACGATCGACGCCGGTTACCGTGGGGAGATCAAGGTATCGCTGATCAACCTCGACCCCGACACGCCGATCGTCGTGCACCGCGGCGACCGGATCGCCCAGTTGTTGGTGCAACGGGTCGAGCTGCCGGAGCTGGTCGAGGTGACGTCGTTCGATGAGGCAGGCCTGGCGGACACCACCCGTGGCGACGGTGGCCACGGTTCCTCTGGCGGACATGCGAGTTTGTGATGGCATTCGGAAAGCGCAAAGACAGCGATGACGTGGACGGCCCAGCCGATCTGACGGGCGACCCCGTCGACGAGGAACTCGAAGGCCCCTTCGACATCGACGACTTCGACGACGCGGCGACGGCGGCGCAGGGCCGGCTGGATCTCGGCTCAGTGCTGATTCCGATGCCCGAGGCCGGCCAGGTGCAGGTCGAGCTCACCGAGGTGGGGGTGCCCAGCGCCGTCTGGGTGGTCACACCCAACGGGCGCTTCACGATCGCCGCCTATGCCGCCCCGAAGACCGCTGGCCTGTGGCGGGAGGTCGCAACCGAGCTGGCCGACTCGTTGCGCAAAGACGTGCCCAAGGTCAGCATCGAGGACGGGCCGTGGGGTCGCGAAGTGGTCGGCGTCTCGAAGGCTGAGCAGAACCAGCAGGCCGGGGTGGTCCGGTTCATCGGCGTGGACGGCTACCGCTGGATGATCCGATGTGTGGTCAACGGCCCACAGGACAAGATCGCGCCGCTGGCCGACGAAGCGCGGAATGCGTTGGCGGACACCGTCATTCGGCGTGGCGATACGCCGCTGCCGGTCCGCACGCCGCTGCCGGTGCAACTGCCCGAGCCGATGGCGGCGCAGCTGCGCGCGGCGGCCGAACAAGCCGCTCAGCAGCAGGCGCAGCAGCCCCAAGAGCAGCCGCCCCAGCCTGTCGCCCGTCGGAGCGAGCAGGGGTCGGCCATGCAGCAGCTGCGGACCATCACCGGCGGCTAGGCGTCCGTCAGCGCGGCCAGGCAGGCGGCGCCGAGAACGGCCGGGTTTGCGCCCATCTCGTCGAGCGTGACCGTGCGCAGCGCCGCGCGCGGTGCGGCCGCCACCCATTCGATGCCGACCTCGACCGGATGCACCGGGTCGTCGGTGGCGGCGGCCACGCCCATCGGCACGGCCAGACCCTCCAGCTGACCGCAGGTCGGCGCGACATAACGGGCGGCCTCGTCCATCGCGTCGGGCAGCGACGGCCACTGGCCGACCCAGGACCGCGTCAGCTCGTCGGCCAGCCAGGGCGGGCTGGAGGCGCGCATCTGCGCCGTCGCCGACACCAGGCCGTCGCGCCGCAGCATCTCCGCCGAGTGCCGCGCCGCCAGGGAGGCCGGTGCAGTATCCGGGTCGCCCGTCCAGGCCGGCAGGGCAGCGAGTACGGCGACCGTGTGGCCGGGGTGGGCCAGCGCCCACGCGGCGGCCACCGCGGCGCCGATGGACACCCCTCCGACGGCGATCGGGGCGGCGGCCCGCGCGGCGTCATCGAGCGCATCGCGGTAGCCGTCGATGAGCCGATCCGGCCTCGGGCGCGGTGTCACTACGACCGCCCCGACACCGTGCAGGGCGTCGGAAAAGGCCCGGTAGACGTAGTCGTCATCGGAACCGGTGCCGGGCAGCAGAACCGTTGTGACCCCGCGCAGATTGACCGTCATCACAAGATCGTCCCCCGTTCACCGACTGGTCGGCGTGGCGACCCAGCCCCGCGTGGCATATCGGAACCAAGAGGTCTACCGTGGCGTTGGATTGGGTAGATCCATGGTGGATCTGCAGAAGTCAGGAGAGGCCATGGCTACGGCCGAAGGGTATCTGCGCCGGCTCACCCGCCGGTTGACGGAGGACCCAGAGCAACTCGACGCCGAAGAGCTCACCGACGAAGCCGCCAACACCGGCGCCCAAAAGGCGATCGACTGTCAACGCGGACAGGAAGTGACGATGATCGGCACGCTGCGCAGCGTTGAATGCAACGGCAAGGGCTGTTCCGGTGGCGTGAAAGCCGAACTCTTCGACGGCACCGACTCGGTGATGCTGGTCTGGCTCGGCCAGCGCCGCATCCCGGGTATCGAGTCCGGCCGCACGCTGCGGGTGCACGGCCGCATCGGCAAGCTCGACAATGGCGCCAAGGCGATGTACAACCCGCACTACGAGATTCAAAAGTGAGCGACCCCGGACCTGAACCGGGGAAGCAGCACAAAGCGAACGCCGTCCTCGAGCAGATGGGCGGCATCAGCGGCCTGATTTACTCTTCGCTGCCCGTTGTGGCGTTCGTTCCGATGTCCACCCTTTTCGGCCTGGTACCAGCCATCGGCGCGGCGCTGGGCGTGGCCGCGGTGATCCTGGCGTGGCGGCTGATCCGCCGCGAGTCTGTCCAGCCGGCGATCTCCGGGTTCATCGGCGTGGGAATCAGCGCTCTGATCGCCTACATGGTCGGCGAATCGAAGGGCTATTTCCTGCTCGGCATCTGGATGTCGTTGTTCTGGGCGGTCGTTTTCACGGCATCGATCCTGATTCGCCGTCCCGTCGTCGGCTACATCTGGGGCTGGGTCAATTCCCACGACCGCGACTGGCGTGGACTGCGCAAGGCCGTGGTGGCGTTCGACCTCGCGACGTTCGTGTGGGTGTTGGTGTTCACCTCGCGATTCGTTGTGCAGCAGCATCTCTACGACGCCGACCAGACAGGCTGGTTGGGCGTTGCCCGCATCGCGATGGGCTGGCCGCTGACCGCGGTGGCCGCGCTCGTGACGTATCTGGCCATTCGGGCCGCCCAGCGAGCGCTGCACGCACATGATTCCGAAAAGGCCGAGGAGACGGGGGAGACCGCCGAGGAACACGGAGGCGTCGCTCAACCCGATGCCCACTGAGACCGACACCGACCGGCCGCTGATCGCGGTCGCGGTGCTGGCCTCGTTCGTCGCATTCCTCGACGGGTCGGTGGTCAACCTGGCGCTGCCCGCCATCGGCCGGGAATTCGGCGGCGGCCTGGCGCTGCAGCAGTGGGTCGTCGACGGATATCTACTCACGCTCGGAGCGCTGATCCTTGTCGCAGGCGCGATTTCCGATCAGTTCGGCCGACTGGCCGTGCTGCGGATGGGCATCGTCATTTTCGGGGTGGCATCACTGCTGTGCGCGCTGGCGCCCAGCGGCTGGATCCTGGTGGCCGCCCGCTGCCTGCAGGGCGTCGGTGCGGCGTTTCTGGTGCCCAGCTCTCTGGCGATGATCAACTCCCATTTCGCCGGCCCCGCTCAGGCGCGTGCGATCGGCACGTGGACGGCATGGACCGGCACGGCATTCGTGATCGGCCCGCTGCTTGGCGGCGTGTTGGTCGACGCGGTGGGCTGGCGGTGGATCTTCGGCGTCAACATCGTTCCATTGGCCGTCACGCTGTTCCTGGCGACCAAGCTGTCGGCCGACGAGTTCGCCGGTGACCGGTCGGCCCGCATTGACGTCGTCGGCGCCGTGCTGAACGCCGTCGGGCTGACGGGCGCGGTGTACGCGTTGATCGAAGGGCAGCGGCTCGGCTTCTCGTATCCGCCGGTCGCGGTGAGCCTGGTCGTCGGCCTGGCGTGTCTGGTCGTGTTCCCGTGGTGGGAGCGCCGCACGCCGCATCCGATGATGCCGCCGCACATCTTCGCCGCCCGCAACTTCGCGGTGGGCAACCTCGCAACGGTGTTCCTCTATGCGGCCGTCTCGCTGGGCACGTTGATCGTCGCGCTGTTCCTGCAGGAGTCCGCGGGATTGTCGGCCACCGAGGCAGGGCTCGCCACGCTTCCGGTGCCTGTGCTGTCGTTCTTCTTGGCCCGCCGGTTCGGCACGCTGGCCGGCGTGCACGGGCCACGCCTGTTCATGGCCGTCGGTCCGGTTGTCGCCGCAGCCGGCTACCTCTGGATGATGATGGCGCGCGAGCCATTCGACTTCTGGACTCAAATGCTGCCAGGGCTGGTGGTGTTCGGGCTCGGGCTCTCGATCACCGTGTCGCCGCTGACGGCGGCGATACTGGCCGCGGTCGATCCTGCCCAGAG
>DASRJA010000317.1:0-3224 GCA_035649695.1 Mycobacterium sp.
GAGGTAGCCCGGGTTCGACTGGACGCGGGGGTCCTTGAGCGGCGCAATCTCGTCGTACGCCGTCGCGAGGCGCATGACCCCCTCGCGATGATTGACGCCTTCCTGGTCGCGATAGCCTCGCGGCAGCACGAACGGGATCTCGCCGTTTGCCGGGTCTACCATTTCTGCACCACGACGCCTTCGTGCGTCAGCTCGAGCGTCTCGATCGCGATCGCATCCGACGCGGCGTCGAAGCTTGGCCCGCTCCACTTGGACGGCCACGCGTTCTTGACCGTCCAGCGGACCCGCTCGACCCCGAGGTCGTCGCGCAGGACGATCGAGATGTCGCGTCGATTCGGCCGGCCGCTCGCGATGTCGTTGCGCCAGTCGAACAGCGCGCGGTCCGCGGAAATCCCGCGGGTCAGCGTGATCGCGGTGTGGTGAAGCAGCGCCGGCAGCTCCCGTTGCGCGAGCGAGACATCGGTGCCTTCGCGGTACTTCGTCGACGTCGTGCTGGTATCCAGCCCGGCGCAGGTCTTGAAGCCCATGCTGGTGATGCCGTCGAGCTCGACGGCGAAGTTGTAACCAAAATACGGGTCAGTACGTGTCGTAGCCATCGTGCGCTAGCTCCTCGGTGTGACGGTCACGCAACGGTGATGCCTTCCGCGCTGCGGACCAGGCGGATCGTGATGAACTCCTTCGGGACGGCGGGCGCGACGCCGATATCGACCTGGAGCCGCCCGGCCGCGCGCGCCTCGACTGGATTGTTTTCGTCGTCGCACTTGACGTAGAACGCCTCGTCGGGCGTGCTGCCCTGGAACGCGCCCTGCTCGAACATGGCGGTGAGTCGCCGGTTCAGCTCGCGGTGGATCCGCACCCAGGTGCGAACCTCGTTGGCCTCGAACACCATCGGTTCGAACGCGCGAACCAGCCAGCGGTCGAGCGTGACCATCAGCCGGCGAACGCCGACGTAGGCGTTAAGATCCCCCGGTGAGGCCACGACCGCGAGCGTGCGCGCGCCCCAAACCCGGATACCGCGCCCTGGATATGCGCGGATCGGATTGGCGGTGGCGACGTCATCGACGTCGGCCAGCACGTTGACGATGCCGTCGATCGGTTCGTTGGCCGGCGCCTTGTGCACGCCGACCTGGAGGTCGGTGCGCGCGAAGGTCCCTGCGACGTGGCCGCTCGCCGGGATCGAAGTGGCGACCGCACCCGGCGCGGGCTCGACGTCGCCTCCCGGGACCAGCCAGGGGTAGTAGACCGCGGCATTGTTCGGCCGCCGCATATGATACGCGGCGCCGCCGAGCGTGGTGAACGTCGGGTCGTCGCGCAAACCGGGGAGCTGCGCGGCGAGCTGGGCTTCCACGGTCAGCGTGCCGGCCGGCGGCCGCGGCGCATCGAGGATCAGAAACCAGTCGTCGCGCCCGCGGTTCTCGGCGCTCCAGATCAGCTGTTGCTGCAGCCGGAGCTGCTGTTGCGCGGTGAGCGAATCCGAGTCAAGCAGCGATGGCGCACACATCAGGTCCACGTCATCGATCGAAGCCAGTGCGGTCACGCCGATATCAACGGCGGCGAGCGGATCAGCGCTCGCATTCTTGTCGTACAGCACGACCCAGCACCGGCTTCCGCCGTTGGCGAAGAAGCCTTGGACTGCCGCCCACAGCAGTTCGCCGGGGAGCCAGATGCCGGGGAGCCAGCCCTTGCTGTCGCGGAAGGTGTCGGCGAAGTGGGGCCAGCTGGTGAACAGCAGGGTCTGCGGCAGCGACGGCAGCGCCGGGCCGGGAGGCACGGGCGACGACCCGGCAACCGCCGGACCGACGAACCCGGCGACGCCGGTGCGAAACGCGGCGCTCACGGATGGTGGAAACGACTCCACCACCACCCCCGGGCGATTCAGCGACGCCATGGCGACTACCTGATTGGACCAGTGAACTGCTGAATACGGAACACGACGAACTCGGCCGGGAACACCGTGGCCACACCGACCTCGACGATCAAAAGGCCGCTGGCCCGCTGATCCGGTGGGTTATTCTCGTCGTCACACTTGATGTAGAACGCCTCCTCCGGCACTGCTCCGGCGAGCGCGCCCTGGCTCCACACGTTGGTCAGGAACGAGCCGACGTTGCGGATGATCCGCGCCCACAAATCGGGGCCATTGGGCTCGAACACCGCCCACTGGGTGCCGTGATCGATCGACTTGTAGAGGAAGCTCAACAGACGGCGGATCGGCACGTACTTGTGCAGCGACGTGTCACCGGCGAGCGTCCGGGCACCCCACACCTTGATCGCCCCGTTCAGCATCCGGATGCAGTTGCCGCCTTGCGGGTTGATCGTGCCCTGCCCCGTCTTGCCGATCTGGACCGACGGGCGGAGCACGCCGAACAGCTGCTCGTTGGCGGGGGCCTTGTGCACGCCGCGCGTGGCGTCGACCCGCGAATAGATGCCGGCAATGTGGCCGCTCGGCGGCACGGTCTTCTCGCCCTTGGTCGCGTCGTCGAACACGACCAGCCAGGGCGTATACAGCGCGGCGAAGTCGGTGGCCTGATAGGCGGCGGAGCCGCCGGTCGGCAGCAGCGGCGCGAGCTGCGTCGGACTGGTCGCGTTCGCCGGCGCATCGAGGATCGCGATCCGATCGCCCATGTTCCTGCAGTGCGTGACGATATCGGTGACCGCGGTCATGCTGGCCGTCGCCGCCGGCACCCCCGGCGCCACCACCATCGAGATGTCGTCGAACGCCTCGAGCTTCGGAAGCACGACGGCGCCGATGTCGGTCTCGACCTTGGCGCGCACGGCGTAACAGAACGTCCCGCCATTCTCGAAAAAGCCCTTCACCGCGTGGCCGAGCGTGTTCAGTCCGGCATTGAGTGTCTGCCCGGTACCCGGAGGCGCCGTGAAGTCGCCGAACGCGGTCTTGAACTTGGTGATGTTGAAGATTGGGATCACCGTGCCCGAGGGATTCGGGTCGCTCGCGCCATCGGCCCATACGCCGATGAACACGGGGGTACTGGTGCCGACACCAACGATCGGTGCGGTGGCCGGGACTTCTTCGACGAAAACGCCTGGTGCAGTGTAAGTTGGCATAAGGTGAGTTCCTCTTCGTTCCGGACGCGCTTCCAGTGCGCGCGAGCGCAGCTAGCTGTGACTCAATGTGATGATTGCAGCGGCGGTGGTCTGTCCCTGTGACAGGGTCACCGCCTGAGTCGTGGTGACGAAGTTCGTCGCGCTGACCTCGAGCGCGCGGT
>DASRJA010000318.1:0-9207 GCA_035649695.1 Mycobacterium sp.
CAGCCGGAACGCGGCGACAGCCTTCAGCGCCTCGGATGCGGGCAGCACATCAAGGCCGCCGAAAGGTGTGCCCGGTCGCGGGTTGAGGAAGTTCAGCGGAACCTCGTGAGGATCCAGTTCGGCGAGGTTGGCCGCGAACTCGGCGCGCTGTTCGAGCGTCTCCCCCATCCCGAGGATGCCGCCGCAGCACACCTCCATGCCGGCCTCGCGGACCATCTCCAACGTCCCCCACCGCTCTTCCCACGAGTGGGTGGTGACGACATTGGGGAAGTAGGACTGCGCGGTCTCCAGGTTGTGGTTGTAGCGGTGCACGCCCATGTCCTTGAGGCGATCCACCTGCTCCTGGGTCAGCATGCCCAGCGAGCACGCGATCTGGATGTCGACCTCGTTGCGGATCGCCTCGATGCCCGCGGCCACCTGCGCCAGCAGGCGTTCATCGGGTCCGCGCACGGCGGCGACGATGCAGAACTCCGTCGCGCCGGTTTTTGCGGTCTGCTTGGCGGCCTCGACGAGGCTCGGAACGTCCAGCCAGGCGCTGCGCACCGGCGACGCGAAAAGCCCCGATTGCGAACAGAAGTGGCAGTCCTCGGGGCAGCCGCCGGTCTTCAGGCTGATGATGCCCTCGACCTCGACGTCGGGCCCGCACCACGCCATCCGCACCTCGTGCGCCAGGGCCAGCAGCTCGTCGAGCCGGTCGTCGGGAAGCTGCAGCACCCGCAGCGTCTGCTCCTGGTTCAGGCCGTCGCCCCGCTCCAGTACCTGCTCGCGAGCCTCAGCCAGAATGTCGCTCACCCGTCGCCCTCCATCGCTTCTTGAACGGTGTTCAGGTTAGGGTACCGGTGTGCAGCTCCACAAACGGGACGTGGTCGACGCGGCGACAACGCTGCTGGACTCCTACGGCATCGCCGACCTGACGATGCGGCGGCTGGCCCGCGAGCTCGACGTCTCCCCCGGCGCGCTGTACTGGCATTTCGCCAACAAGCAGGAGCTACTCGGTGCCGTCGCCGACCGGGTCCTGGATTCCGTCGACGATGTGCCCGGCGACTGGCGTGACCGCATGACAGAAATCTGTGCGCGGCTGCGCGACGCGCTGCTGTCGCACACCGACGGCGCCGAGCTGGTGTCGGCGAGCTTCGCGGCCGGACAGTCCGAGGCGATGGCGCGGGTCCTGGCGGCGCTCGTCAACGCCGCGACGGACGCCGGCGTGGATCCAGCGCACGCCGAGCTGGCCGCCCGCACAGTCGTGTACTACGTGCTGGGCTTCACCGCCGACGAGCAATCACGGATGCAATGGGACGCGGCAGGCGCCGAGCTGCCCGACGACCAGTCGGTGCTGACGGAGGATCCGAGCGCGCGGTTCGCATTCGGGCTTCGATTGCTTGTCGACGGGATCGCAGCGCATAGTCACGCCGAACGTGAGCTTGTGCTCGAAGAACGGCCGCAATCTCGCGCATAAGCTCACGTTCGAGGAGGTTCGGAACGTGATCACGGTCGACGATGTGCGGCCCATCGCCTTGTCGCTGCCGAGGGCCTACGAGGTGGTGGTGCGCGACCAGATCAAGTTCCGGGTCGGGCAGATCGTCTTCGTTGCGTTCTCGCGGGACGAGACTTTGATGGGCGTCGGCTTTCCCAAGGAGGAACGCGCGGCGATGGTGGCCGCCGAACCCGAGAAGTTCATGCTGCCCAGCGAATCGGACATGAGATACAACTGGATTCACGTTCGGCTCGACGCGATCGACCTCGAGGAACTGCGCGAGCTTGTCATCGACGCCTGGCTGATGTGCGTGCCGAAAAAGGTTGCAGCATCGCGAATTCCGATGGATCTCGCCGGCTACGCCGAGCGAGTTCGCAACGGGCCCTGCTTCATCTGCGGCATCGTCGGCGGCGACGAGTCGCATGAGATCTTCTACGAAGACGACGCGCACATCGCCTTCCTGAGCAACTATCCAACTGTGCCGGGCTATTCTCTCGTTTCACCGAAATCGCACGTCGAGCACGCCGTCGCCAGCTTTGATCTGGACGAATACCTTGCAATTCAAGCGGTTATCCATCGCGTTGCTGGCGCTGTCGAGTCCGTCGTGCCAAATGAGCGCACCTACGTCCTCTCGCTCGGCAGCAATCAGGGCAATGCGCATGTCCATTGGCACGTCGTGCCTTGCCCTCGCGGTCTGCCGTACGAGCAGCAGCAGTTCCACGCACTGATGGCCGAGCACGGTGTGCTGCCCTGGACGAGGGCGCAGGGCTATGCGCTCGGAAACAAGCTTCGCGCCGCCCTGCGAGGTCTCAACTGATCGCGTATTCCTGCTTGGCGGTTCCGTCCCAGCGGCGGAGCCCGACGAAGCTGCCCTTGATCTCGGACGGCCGTCCCGCCACACGTAATGCCCGGCCGAGTCCGCTCCCGTGCACACGACGGGCGAGCGTCGTGTGACCTGTCCACTGCCCGGGCAGAGAGTTGGCCATCGGGTCAGGATGCGCGTGCGGCAGGGTTAACCGGTACACCTCAGCGTGCAGAGCCAGCAGATCGGCTGTCGGCACGATCAAGCGGGTCAGGATCAGCTGCGACCGACCGAATAGAAGGGGCGCGCCGACCACACACGGCAACGGGAATCGGTCGCCCAAGGCCGTCAGCAACTCATCCACCTCGGGGTCGATCCGCTCGGCCACCGTCAGCGTCACATGTGGTCGACTCGCCGGCGCCTGACTCGGAATCCCAGCCTCGCGCAATCCATCCCAGATGTGCCGGATCGCCTCCTCGGTGTCCGAGTCGAAGACCAGCTCGACGGAGTGGACCATCAGAGGCTCGTGATCCACTCCGGGTCGAACGCCGCCAAGCTCATCGACTCGAACTCCCCGACACTCATCGCCCCCGCACCCGCGGGCAGCACACCGCGCACCGCCGCCAACCGTTCCAGCTCATGCCGATTGCCTTCTTCGGCCACACCCGGTTCGCGTGGCCAAGCGCCGATCACTAGCCCGGCGCATGGAATATCTTGAGCGGCAAGCGCCTCCAGCGTCAGCGCGGTGTGGTTCAGCGTGCCGAGTCCCGGTGACACGACGACCAGCACCGGCGCGGCCAGCTCGCGCGCGAGGTCGCGCAGTGTCACCCCGTCGGCGCCGAGCTCAACCAAAAGGCCACCCGCACCCTCGACCAGCGTCAGCTTCGCATCGACCGACGCGACCGAACCCAACAACTCGTCGCGCGTCGGCAACGCCATGCCTGCACGCTCTGCGGCCGCCGCCGGCGCCAGCGGTTCCGGATAGCGCCACGTGCCGTACAGCGCGTTCACTCCGGACAGTCGCGCCACATCTGCGAGGTCGTCGTCGCGGGGGCTGCCTGTCTGCACGGGTTTGCACACCGCGACGTCGATGCCTGCGAGGCGTGCAGCGCAGGCCAGCGCCGCGGTCGCCACCGTCTTTCCGACGCCGGTGTCGGTGCCCGTGACGACCAGAACACTCACGAGCGGTCGGCGAGCACTTCGGTGAGAACCTCTCGGGCCAAGGCCATTTCGTCGTCCGACAACGACGCTCGCGCCGTCAGCCGCAACCGCGACGTACCGGCGGGAACAGTCGGCGGACGGAAACAGCCGACCCGCACACCACGATCCAGGCAGGCCACCGCGGTAGCAAAAGCCACCTCCGGCTCGCCGAGAATCACCGACACCACCGCCGAATCCGGACGCTCGGACACGCCGCACATCTCGGCAAGCGCGGCAGCGTGATCCAGCACGGCCTTCGCGCGCCACGGCTCGTCGATCAGCACGCCTAAGGCAGCCCACGCGGCACCGACAGCAGCGGGCGCCAGCCCGGTATCGAAGATGAACGGTCGTGCCGCATCGATCAGATGCGCGCGCACAGCTGCGGGTCCGAGCACCACACCGCCCTGGCTGCCCAGCGCCTTCGACAGCGTCGTCGTCATCACCACGTCGGGCGCACCGGCCAGGCCGACCTCATGCAGCAAGCCGCGCCCACCGCTTCCCCGGACGCCGAGGCCGTGTGCCTCGTCAACGATCAGCAGTGCGCCATGCCGCCGGCACACGTCATGCAAAGACCGCAGAGGCGCGAGCACCCCATCGGCCGAGAACACCGAATCGGTCACCACGACGGCGCGCTCCTCGTCGCGCGCGGCCAGCGCCGCCTCGACGGCCGAGACGTCACGGTGGGGTGTCACCACCACGCGAGCGCGCGACAGCCGGCAGGCGTCCACCAGCGACGCATGCGTCAGCGCATCCGACACCAACAGGGATCCGGCTCCGGACAGCGACACCACCGCGCCGAGGTTGGCGGTGTAACCCGACGAGAACACCAGCGCCGACTCTGCCCCGACGAAATCCGCGAGCTCGGTCTCGAAACCTTCATGCAGTTCGGTGTTGCCGGTGACCAGCCGCGATCCCGTCGAGCCCGCGCCCCAGGTGCGCAGCGCGTCGACGCCGCCGTCGATCACCGCTGGGTGCTGCGACAGGCCGAGGTAGTCGTTGGAGGCCAGGTCGAGCTCGGCGCCGACGGGCGGGCGGGTGCGCAGGGATCGGCGCAGTCCGTCCGCGCGCCGCTGCTGCTCGACCTCGTCGAGCCAGGCCAGCGGGGAGAGACCGACGCGCGTCACCTGACCACCTTCCCTGACACTTGAACGGTGTTCAGGTTAACGCACCGGCGACACCGACCATCGCCGAGGTGATCTGCTCGATCTCCGCACTCGTGCAGATGTACGGCGGCATGACGTAGATCAGGTTGCGGAACGGGCGCAGCCAGACACCACGCTCCAGCGCCGCCGGCGTCGCGACCCGCAGATCGACGGGCTTCTCCATCTCGATCACGCCGATCGCGCCGAGCACCCGCACATCGGCCACCCCCGGCAGCGCGGCCGCGGGCGCTAACCCGTCGCGCAGGCCAGACTCGATCGCGGAAACCGTTGCTCGCCAATCCCCTTCGAGTAGCAGCTGCACCGACGCCACCCCCACCGCGCATGCCAGCGCGTTGGCCATGAACGTCGGGCCGTGCATCAGCGCGCCGGGCTCGTGGGTGCTGATCGTGTGCGCGATGTCGCGGGTGCACAACGTCGCGGCCAGCGTGATGTAGCCGCCAGTCATCGCCTTGCCCACGCACATGATGTCCGGGCCGACGCCCGTGTGGTCGGCGGCGAACAGCTCCCCGGTGCGGCCGAAGCCGGTGGCGATCTCGTCGAGGATCAGCAGCACGCCGTGGCGGTCGCAGATCGCACGCAAGTCAACGAGATACCGCGGATCGTGAAAGCGCATGCCGCCGGCGCCCTGCACGACGGGTTCGACAATCACGGCGGCCAACTCGTCCGCGTGCGAGGACAGCTGCTTTTCGAAGGCCTCGCTGTACGCGGGGTCGTACTCGGTCGGCACCTGCGGCGCGAACTCCTGATGAGCAAGCACGTCGGTCCACAGCGAGTGCATGCCGCCGTCCGGGTCGCACACGCTCATCGGCGTGAAGGTGTCGCCGTGGTAGCCGCCGCGCCAGGTCATCAACCGGTGCTTGTCGCGGCGGCCGATGCTGCGCCAGTACTGCAACGCCATCTTGACCGCGACCTCCACGGACACCGAGCCGGAGTCGCTGAAGAACACCGTGTCGAGTCCGTCGGGCGTGATCTGCACCAGCAGTTCGGCCAGCCGGGCGGCTGGTTCGTGGGTCAGCCCACCGAACATGACGTGGTTCATCGTCGCGAGCTGGCCGGTGATCGCCGCATCGAGTACCGGATGGCCGTGGCCGTGGATCGCCGTCCACCACGACGCCATCGCGTCGAGCACTTCGACCGGACGGCCGTCGTCGATCAACGTCAGCCAGGCTCCCTTCGCGCCGACCGCCACCACCGGAGGCAGCGCCTCGGCCCCAATGGTGCTGTAGGGGTGCCAGACATGAGCGGCGTCGATCGCACTGATCTCCGCTGGGGTCAACACGACCTTGATCCTTTGCTCACCGGGTTCGACGGATCGCCCGCGGCATGAGCCACCAGGCGATCTTCGGTAGATTAACCGTCGACCATGATGACCCTCGCCCCTCCCCGGCCGGCGCCCGTCACCGAGCCGGATTCCACCCCGCGCGCCAACATGGGAACCCGGAACTCCGGCTTCTACCGGCACGACCTCGATGGCCTGCGCGGCATCGCCATCGCCCTCGTTGCGGTCTTCCACGTGTGGTTTGGCCGGGTTTCCGGTGGTGTCGACGTTTTCTTGGCGTTGTCGGGTTTCTTCTTCGGCGGGCGTCTGCTGCGCGCGGCGCTGACGCCGGGAACGTCGCTGTCACCCGTTCCCGAAGTCGCCCGACTTGTTCGCCGGCTGCTGCCGGCGCTCGTTGTGGTGCTGGCCGCGTCGGCGATGCTGACGATTCTGATCCAGCCCGAGACGCGTTGGGAGACGTTTGCTGACCAGAGCTTGGCGAGCCTCGGCTACTTCCAGAATTGGGAGCTCGCGAACACCGCATCGGATTACCTTCGCGCCGGTGAGGCGGTCAGTCCGCTGCAGCACATCTGGTCGATGTCGGTCCAAGGCCAGTTCTATATCGCCTTCTTGGTCCTGATCTTTTCGTTCGCCTATCTGTTGCGACGGCGTCTGGGGAAGTACATGCGGATTTCATTCGTCGTGCTGCTGAGCTCATTGACCATCGCGTCGTTCGCCTACGCGATATTTGCTCACAACGCCGATCAGGCGACCGCCTACTACAACAGTTTCGCCCGGGCGTGGGAGCTGCTGCTGGGCGCCTTGCTCGGCGCCTTGGTGCCGTACGTGCGCTGGCCGATGTGGCTGCGCACGACCGTCGCGGTGGCCGCGCTGGCAGCGATCCTGTCGTGCGGCGCGCTGATCGACGGCGTCAAGGAGTTCCCCGGGCCGTGGGCGCTGGTACCCGTCGGCGCCACCATGTTGTTCATTCTTTCGGCCGCCAATCGGCAGGCCGACCCGAGGACCGCAGGGCGGCTGCCCGCCCCCAACCGATTGCTGGCCACCGCGCCATTCATGACGCTCGGGGCGATGGCCTACTCCCTGTACCTCTGGCACTGGCCGCTGTTGATCTTCTGGCTGTCCTATACCGGGCAGCCGCGCGTCAACTTCATCGAGGGCGGGATCGTCCTGCTGCTCTCGGGTGTGCTGGCCTGGCTGACGCTCAATTTCGTCGAGAACCCGCTGCGGTATCGCGCCTCGACGAAGACGCCGAAACCCATCGTTCCGTTGTGGACGCGGCTGCGTCGCCCGACGATCGTGCTGGGCTCCATCGTCGGACTGCTGGGTGTCGCGTTGACGGCGACGGCTTTCGGGTGGCGCGAGCACGTGACGGTGCAGCGCGCGAACGGCAAAGAGTTGGCGAACCTTTCGATCCGCGACTATCCCGGCGCCACGGCACTGATCAACTACGCCAAAGTGCCCAAATTGCCGATGCGCCCAACGGTGTTGGAAGCCAAAGACGATCTGCCGGAGACCACCACCGACGGCTGCATCAGCGATTTCGACAACAGCGACGTGATCAACTGCACCTTCGGCGATAAACAGGCGACCCGCACCATCGCGCTCGCCGGTGGATCGCACGCCGAGCATTGGATCACCGCGCTCAACCTGCTCGGGCAGCTGCACCACTTCAAAGTGGTGACGTACATGAAGATGGGTTGCCCGCTGACCACCGAGGAACAGCCGCTGGTGATGGGCGATAACCGCCCATACCCGGGATGCCGTGTGTGGAACAACCGCGTCATGCCCCAACTCATCTCCGACCATCCGGATTTCGTGTTCACCACATCCACCCGGCCGTGGAACATCAAGCCCGGCGATGTGATGCCGGCGACATACATCGGGATCTGGCAGACGTTGTCGGACAACAACATTCCGATCCTGGCCATGCGCGACACTCCCTGGATGGTTCGTAAGGGACAGCCCTACTTCCCTGCCGACTGCCTGGCCAACGGCGGCGATGCGATCTCCTGCGGGATCAAGCGATCCGACGTACTGTCGGAGCACAACCAGACACTGGATTTCGTCGCGCAGTTTCCACTGCTGAAGCCGCTTGACATGAGTGATGCGGTGTGCCGCAAGGACATCTGCCGCGCTGTGGAGGGGAATGTGTTGCTGTATCGCGACGCCCACCACATCTCGACGACGTACATGCGGACGATGGCGGGAGAACTCGGGCGCCAGATCGGCGCAGCCACCGGCTGGTGGGTTGGCTGATGTCTTCCGCGTCGTCGGTCTCCACGGTCTGGCCAGGAGAGAGTTATCCCCTCGGCGCCACCTATGACGGCGCCGGTACCAACTTCTCGCTGTTCTCCGAGGTGGCCGAGCGTGTCGAGTTGTGCCTGATCGCCAAGGACGGCACGGAGGAGCGGATCAACCTCGACGAGGTCGACGGCTACGTATGGCACTGCTACCTACCGACCGTCACTCCCGGTCAGCGCTACGGCTTCCGCGTGCACGGGCCGTGGGATCCCGCGGCGGGCCACCGCTGCGACCCAAGCAAGCTGCTGCTCGATCCGTACGGCAAGTCGTTTCACGGTGACTTCGAATTTTCCCAGGCGCTGTTCTCCTACGACCTGGGAGCCGACGATCTCGCCTCTGGCGGCACGCCACCGATGATCGACTCGCTCGGCCACACCATGACCAGCGTGGTGATCAACCCGTTCTTCCAGTGGGCGTCGGACCGTGCGCCGCGCACGCCGTACCACGAGACCATCATCTACGAGGCGCACGTCAAAGGGATGACGCAGACCCATCCGGGCATCCCCGAGGAACTGCGCGGCACCTACGCCGGGCTCGGGCACCCGGTGATCATCGACCACCTCAAGTCACTCAACGTGACCGCGATCGAACTGATGCCAGTGCACCAGTTCATGCATGACCATCGGCTGCTCGACCTGGGCCTGCGAAACTACTGGGGCTACAACACTTTCGGTTTCTTCGCACCGCACTACCAGTACGCCGCCACCCGGCACGCCGGCGGAGCCGTGGCCGAGTTCAAGACCATGGTCAGGTCGTTCCATGAAGCCGGAATCGAAGTCATCCTCGACGTCGTCTACAACCACACCGCCGAGGGCAACCACCTTGGTCCCACGATCAACTTCCGCGGCATCGACAACGCCGCCTACTACCGCCTGCAGGACGGCGACCTGAGGGTCTACAAGGATTTCACCGGCACGGGCAACAGCCTCAACCCGCGGCACCCGCACACCCTGCAGCTGATCATGGACTCGCTGCGGTACTGGGTGCT
>DASRJA010000319.1:0-21003 GCA_035649695.1 Mycobacterium sp.
CTGGGCCGCTTCCCCGAGCTGGAGCTTGTCGGCGATGTCGATCGGATGCGCGCGACGATGGTGCCCGGCGTCAAGCGAATGCCCGTGCGACTCGGAACGGCAAGCTGAGCATGTACCTGGACTTCACACCGGAGCAGAAACAGCTGCGCACGGAGATCCGCTCCTCGCTGGAGACGGTGATGACGCCGGAGCGCAGTGCCGCGGTGGCCGGTCGCATGGAAGGTGGCGACGCGGTCAAGGAGTGTGTGCGCGCACTCGGCGCCGCACACCTGCTCGGCGTCGGCTGGCCGAAAGAATATGGGGGACGGGGTTTTACCGCGCTCGAGCAGTTCATCTTCTTCGAAGAGGCGCAGCGGGTGAATGCGCCCATCCCACTTGTCACGCTCAACACCGTCGGGCCCACGCTCGCCGACTGCGGTACCGACGAACAGAAGCAGAAGTTCCTGCCCGCGATCCTCAACGGGACCGTCGAGTTCGCGATCGGCTATTCGGAACCAGATGCGGGTAGCGACCTGGCGTCACTGCGGACCACCGCGGTGCGCGACGGCGACGGCTACGTCATCAACGGCCAGAAGATGTTCACCAGTGGCGCGGCGTACGCCGACTACATCTGGCTGGCCGCGCGCACCGATCCCACTGTCAAGAAACACAAGGGCATCTCGATCTTCATCGTGCCAACATCCTCGCCCGGGTTCTCCTGGAAGCCGCTGCACACCATGCCCGGTGTGTCCACCTTCTACACGTTCTACGACGACGTGCGCGTTCCGGCCAGCTCGATTGTCGCCGGTGTAAACGAAGGCTGGCGGCTGATCACCACGCAGTTGAACTTCGAGCGCGCCGCGCTGGGCAACATGGGCGCGCTCGAGCCGCTGTTCGAGAAGACACTGGACTGGGCGAGGACGACCGAACTCGACGGCGGCCGTGTCATCGACAAGCCGTGGGTGCAACAGGCAATGGCTCGAGTCGAGGCGCAGGTCGCCGCCTACAAGATCATGAATCTGCGTGTCAACGCTGCGATGACCAAGGGTGCGCTCGGCATGGGCGAAGCGTCCGCGGTCAAGGTTTTCGGCACGGAGCTGACGCAGCGGGTGGCGCGCGAGTTGCTCGAGGTGCTTGACGGTGCCGGCACGCGCAAAGGCGAGGACGCGCCGTTGCGTGGCGCTCTCGAGTCGGCGTATCGGATCGCCGTGATCAACACCTTCGGCGGCGGCGCCAACGAACTCCAGCGCGACATCATCGCAATGGCAGGGCTTTTCATGCCGCGCGCACCACGTGATCTTCGAGCCTCACAGATTGGGAATAACAAGTGACTGACGAGCGCTTCCGCGTGGGGGCACCTCCCGCCCGAAGGGCAGGGGGAGAAACGACAAGCACGGATAAGGACTTTCGAGACAAGCTCGACGCCCTCATCGGTCAGCCGACCGGTGGGTCCGGCAAGCCGACCGTCGCGCCGGATCCGGTGAACCAGCCGATGATTCGGCATTGGGCCCACGCACTCAGCGATATGAACCCGATCTACCTCGACCCCGAGTTCGCCGCGAAGTCGAGGTTCGGCGGCATCGTGTCGCCTCCGGTGATGCTTCAGGCCTGGACGATGCCCGCCCCGAAGATCGAAGGGATCGCCGAACGCGGTGGTGTTCCCATGGAGATGGGCAAGAACCCGGCGGCGTTCATCGAGGAAGCCGGTTTCACCGGCATCGTGGCGACCAACTCGGAGTTCGAGATCGAGCGCTATCCGCGTCTCGGCGACATCATTTCGGTGACGCAGGTGTTTGAGGACATCTCCGACGAGAAGAAAACATCGCTGGGCACCGGCCATTTCATCACGTGGTTGGCGACGTACACCGACCAGAACGGTGAGGTCCTGGGGCGACAACGGTTCCGGGTCTTCCGATTCAAGGCCGGGGCGAGCTGATGGCGACGCGACTGGCACCGACGGTCAGCCCGGACGCTGAGTTCTTCTGGAACGGGCTGCGCGACCACAAGCTGTTGATCCAACGATGCACGGGGTGCCAGGCACTGCGTCAGCCACCGCGCCCCATGTGCCCGACTTGTAACTCACTCGACTGGGACACCGTAGATGCCACTGGCCGTGGCACTGTGTACAGCTACGTGATGCCGCAGCATCCCCCGATGCCGTTGATGGAGTACCCCTACATCGTCGCGCTTGTCGAACTCGACGAGGGTGTGCGGCTGGTATCGAACCTTCGCGACATTGCGCCCGCCGACGTCGAAGTCGGCATGCCCGTCGAGGTCTTCTACGAGACGTTCGACACCATCGACGGGAAAGACATCGTGCTGCACCAGTTCCGCCCGGCCCGATAGGCGAAGCGCATGGACTTCACCTTCACCGAGGAACAAGAGACGATCGCCAAGGTCGCTCGTCAGCTGTTTGAACATCGAGCCACCCCCGAACACCTCACCGAGCTGGAAGCGGGCGACGTGCGCTACGACGCTGACCTATGGCGCGAGCTCGCGACTGCGGACCTCCTTGGAATTGCGTTGCCCGAGAACGTGGGCGGCAGCGGCCACGGTTTCCTCGAGCTGGCCCTGCTTCTGGGCGAGGTCGGATGGAGCGTCGCGCCGGTACCGGTCTATGCCACCCTCCTACTCGGCGCCGACGCCATCGCCCGCCACGGCGACGAAGGCCAACGGCAGCGCTACCTGCCCGACGTGGTCAACGGGGCCAGGCTGCTCACCGCGGGTTTAGCGGAACCTGGCCGCTCGGACCCCACTGCGCCTGCGACCACCGCCCGCCGAGACGGCGGCGGCTGGCGCATTGAGGGAAGCAAGGATCTGGTCCCAGCGGCACAGGTCGCCCACACGATGCTGATTCCCGCCACAGACGACGACGGTGACGTCGGCCTGTTTCTCATCGACGTGGACGCCGGCGGCGTCGAGATTCGGCCCGCGACAACCACGAACGGCGAGCCACACGCCGACGTATTCCTCGACGGGGCAGTCGTTTCCGGCCAGGACCGGCTCAACGCCAACGGTGCCGAGATGATCGCGTCGCTATACAACCGCGCGCTCGTCGGGCTGTGTGCCATCCAACTGGGCGTCACCGAGCGTGCGCTGCGCATCGCGGCGGCGTACACGACCGAACGCGAGCAGTTCGGCAGGCCGATCGGAAGCTTCCAAGCCGTGCAGCAGCGAATGGCGGACGCATTCATCGACGTCGAGGCGATCCGCTGGACCATGTGGCAGGCCGCCTGGCTGCTCGGGGAGGGCAAGCCGGCGTCACGGGAGGCCAGCATCGCGAAGTTCTGGGCGGGCGAGGCGGGTGCGCGGGTCGCGGCAACTGCCCAACAAGTGCACGGGGGCATCGGCATCGACACCACCTATCCCCTGTTCCGCTACTTCTTGTGGGCCAAACACAACGAGCTGACGCTGGGTTCGGCGTCGGCTCAGTTGGCGCGGCTCGGCGCGGCGTACTGACGAAGGAGAACAATGACGACAGACAAACTTCGCACCACGACGTTGGGCTGGCGCGACATCAACGTCGGCGACGAGGTCACTCCGCTCGAGATTCCGGTCACGGCAACCGTGATCGTCGCGGGCGCGATCGCATCGCGTGACTTCATGCCGGTGCACCACGATCCCGAGTTCGCCAAGAAGCAGGGGTCACCCAATATATTCATGAACATCCTCACCACCAACGGGCTGTGCGTCCGGTTCCTCACCGACTGGGCAGGGCCCGAGGCGATGGTGACCAAACTGGCAATCCGGTTGGGCGTGCCCGCGTTTCCCAACGATCCGCTGACGTTCACCGGCAGTGTCACCGGACAGTCCGAAGGCGTCGACGGAGAGGGGTTCGTCGAGGTCACCTTCAAGGGCAGTAACAGTCTCGGGGACCACGTGTCGGGCACCGCCACCCTGAGCCTCCTCGCCGAGGCCTCATGAGCCTCGGCGGAAAGGCGGCCATTGCAGGCATCGGCCAGACGGAGTTCTCCAAGGAGTCCGGTCGCAGCGAGCTCCAACTCGCCTGCGAGGCCGTTAATGCCGCGATCGACGACGCCGGACTGCGACCCAGCGACGTCGACGGCATGGTCACCTTCACAATGGATTCGAGTGACGAAATAGAGATTGCTCGAAACGTCGGCATCGGCGACCTGACGTTCTTCACCCGCGTGCACCACGGCGGCGGAGCGGCGGCGGGCACCGTGCTACAGGCCGCGATGGCGGTGGCGACAGGCACAGCGGACGCTGTCGTGTGCTATCGCGCTTTCAACGAGCGGTCCGGGTTCCGGTTCGGCGGCGCGACGGCGCGCCCGACCGCCGAAACCCCGCTGTTCATGGCGAACTACGCGCCGTTCGGACTGCTGACGCCCGCCGCATGGGTCGCATTGCACGCGCAGCGCTACATGTCGACATACGGAATCACCAACGAGGACTTCGGGGTGATCTCCGTCGTGGACCGCGCCCACGCGGCTCGCAACCCCGACGCGTGGTTCTACGAGCGGCCGATCACACTCCAGGACCACCAGAACTCACGGTGGGTCATCGAACCCGTGTTGCGACTCCTCGATTGCTGCCAGGAGAGCGACGGTGGCGTCGCGTTGGTCATTACGAGCGCGGAACGTGCACGTGACCTCAGGCACCCCCCGGCGGTGATCACCGCCGCTGTGCAAGGTGCCGCCGCCGAAGGCGAGATGATGACGAGCTACTACCGCGACGACATCACCGGCCTGCCGGAGATGGGTGTGGTCGCCGAAAAGCTCTGGCGTGATTCGGGACTCAAGCCCGGCGACATCCAGACCGCGTTCCTCTACGACCACTTCACTCCGTTCGTGTTCGCGCAGCTCGAGGAACTGGGGTTCTGCGGCCGCGGCGAGGCCAAGGACTTCGCGACCGTCGAGAGGCTATCGCTCGGCGGGGAACTGCCGATCAACACCAACGGCGGGCTGCTCGGTGAGGCGTACATCCACGGTATGAATGGCATCACCGAAGGCGTTCGTCAGGTGCGCGGAACATCTTGCAACCAAGTCGAAGACGTTGAGCACGTGCTGGTTACCTCCGGAACCGGGGTACCCACAAGTGCACTGATCCTCGCGCCCGCCGTCTGAGGATGATGTGACTACCGAAACGACCGCCGCCGACACGCGCGAGCTCATCATCGAGTCCGCATTCGGTTGCTTCCGCAGGCAAGGGCTGGACAAGACGACCATCGTCGATATCGCGCGGGCAGCCGACATCTCGCGCAGCACCGTCTACGAGTACTTCCGCGACAAGTCCGAGATCGTTGAAGCATGCGCAGAGCATTCGTCGCAGCGGTTCTACCGCGAGATGGCCAAGGCGATGGGTCCGGGCGAATCGCTCGAGGAGAAGCTGACGCAGGCGGCGGTGTTCGTGGCCAGGGCCCGGCGATTCATTGAGCCCGAAATGTACTTTGACGCAGACGAAGTGAGCCTGCTGCTTACGAAGAACGCCGCGGTGCTGCTGCGCGAGTGCTGCGAGTTTCTGGCGCCTTATCTCACGGCGGCAAAGCTCACCGGCGAGGTGCGCAAGGATCTAGACGTGATGGCCGCCGGCGAGTGGTTCGCACGCATGCTGTTCTCGTTGTTCAGCACACCGTCATCGACGCTGAACATGGACGATGACGCGATTGTCGCTGACTTTGTGCGATCGCATGTCGTGCGGGGATTCGCGAACGACCGCGCCGGGCGCTCGCGATGAGGCTGCGACTACCGGAGACGGCGATACCAGCTTGTGTTCATGTAAATACTCCTGTGGGGATTGTGAAGAACTGCGGCGGATCAGTGTGCGACCAGCTCAGTAGATTCCCATTGCATCGTCGCGTTGAGTGAAAAAGCGGCAAATGTGCTCGAAAGTGTCTGCCGCAGTTCGACATCCGAGTTGGGGCGACCCGGCTGATACGACAGCACCGAGATGCCGACCTTGCCGTTGACCCGTCCCGAAATGAAGCCCAGGACCCCGCCCGTGCGGTGCATCGTCGCCCTGGTCATCCCCGGGTAGACGGACCGCGCCGTGCAGTACTCGGCGTCGGTGCCGTCCGGCCGGGTCACCGCCGAGGGGACCTCACCGAGGTTGGACGACACCACGCTTGCTGCATTGCCGGTAGCGACGCTGACCATCCTCCTCATCAGGCGCTTGGGCACAAGGGGAACGATCGGCAACAGTGCCAGGCGCTCGTCGGGAACGTTGTTGTGGTAGATCAGCGCCTGCTTGATGGCGGCACGGATCCCGCGCAGATCGGTGGTCGCGTCCGTGGGATCGACTGTGACGTCGACGTTCGTCACCGCGTTGGCACGCGTGTCGCCGTCGGTTCGCTCGTTGACCGGAATCGACAGCATCACAGCGTCGCCCCCGACGGTTACCCGCCCCATCCGCTGTGCGGCGTCGGCGGCCAGACCCGCAAGCAGCGCGTTGCTGGTGCCGCCGAGTGACTGGGCGCGAGCATCCCATTCGCTCGCATCGATAAACGCCGTCGCACCCGGCAGCGTGATCCGTTCATCACGAGAATCAACATGTTTCGATGCGCGTGCCGGGGCGCCGGCATCACGGCGATGGCGCCGCGCCATCCGGATGGCTGCCCGCGCGGCGCGGCCGACGGCAGGAATATCGCGCACGGTCTGACGGGCGTCCTGACCCAGTGCCCGCCAGCGGCGACGTGACCTCGCGGGAGGCCACATGATCGCGTCGTCAACGCCGGAGGTCGCCTCGACCAGCGCCATGGCCAGTCCGACTCCGTCGATGAGGGCGTGAGCGACGACCAGGCTCACCCCGGTTCCGCCGTCGGTGAACGGCACAACCGCAAGGTGCCATCCGGGGCCGTGTTCGGCGTCGAGGGGCGTGTGGGCCTGGTTGGTGAGCCAATCGTCGAATTCCTCCCGCGGACGGGGTGTTTGGGTGAACTCGATGTCGGACGAGTCGCTGCTCGTCACCCAGCGATGGCGACCGAAAGGCAAAGGCGACCGTTCGATGCGACGGGCCAGCCGCCCCCGCTGAAGATGGTGGTGGAAGCGCCGCAGACCATCGACATCGATCGCCCGGTCGTAGACCCAGATGCACTGAATCACGCTGGTGGCTCCGGTTGCGCGCTCGCCCAGGAACAATGCCTGGTCGGCCAGATCGAGAATGTTCGTCATTTCTTCGGTTCCCTTCATTTTCGTCATTTCCGTCACCGGCTCCCGGCGCACACGGCGCACGAGTCACTGGAATTCGCATGGTGGGCAAGCTCTTCGATCCAGTCCGCGGTGATCTTTGCGACGTCCGCGAACGCCTTGCTCAGCGCCGCGATGTAGCGGTGCACCGATTTGCGCGCAATCGGGTTGTCGGGGAAGGAGATTGTCACCGTGGTGCGGCCGGCGTGCCGGTTGATCCACATGTTGATTCCACCGTGCGACAGGTTGTCGCCGTAAATCCCGTAATTGGTCTGCTCCCACAATTCGGCGACGGGGATCTTGCGGAAGTCGAGGAAGGACACCATCATTCCCGGACGGGTAGGCAGCTTGATCCCGAGTTGATCCACCGGCGCAAGTTCGAGAACGCGCTCGAACGGCACACTGGCCAGGCACTTGCCCGCGTTGAACGACTTCTGCGCTGCGCGAGCGATTTCGGCGAACTCACCGTCGCCGATCGGCACGGCGACGGGGAAGAGGCTGGCGAACCATCCGACGCTCATGGTGTCAATGTCGGCCGTACGCGTATCCGACGGAGTGAATCCGTGATAGGTGGTGTTGCCGGTGAGTTGGTGCTCGGCCAACGCCGCGCACGCCAGGACACCGCCGGAGAACCGCGCGCCGGCCTCGCGACAAGCGGTGTCGAAAGCCTCCGTGTCGTCTTCGTTCAACAACTCGACGGTGACGAAGTCGCCCTTGTTGTTTGCCCACGTGTCGCCCAGCTCCAGCGGAAAGCTCGGCCAGTCGCCGTCGGTGCTCTGGGCGAACGCGATCCAGTCTTTGATCTCCGGCGACGACAGGGTCATGCTGGCGACCTTCTCGCGCTGACGGGCGGTGTAGTCGCGGTACCCGCCGACCTCCGGAAGTGTGACAGGCTGCCCCTGCGACAAGTTCTGATACATCAGGTGCAGGTCGACGAAAATCAGCCCCGCCGACATGCCGTCGATGTGCAGATGGTCGACGCTGGCGTACACGGTGAAATGGTCAGCGCTCTGAATGACGCCGAAGCTGAAGCAGTCCCATTCGAGGGTCTCCGATGTCATCGCCAGTGCGTGTGCGCGGATCTGTTCTTGCTCCATACTGCCGAACGAAGAGGGCACGAATTCGATTTCCTTGGGGTCGTCAATTGTGCGGCGAAAAATGTTTCCATTCTCGAATTCGAACGTGCTGTGATAGGTGTCATGGCGCCGCACGTGCGTGTTGATCGCCTCGGTCATCAGCGCGATGTCGCACTCACCGGGGATATCCCACGCCACGACCATCAGCCGGGGTAGCTCTCGCCCGAGCGCCTTTCCGTAGAAGGCGCCGCGCAGGTGCTGAGCCTGCTGAAAGCTCGGAGGCAGATCGCTCCGACTCGCCCTACTGGCGCTTTCCCGCGCGGCCGAAGAAGCCGTCCACGTAGTAACTGTGCCGGCTGCCGGGTGCCATGAATGGATGGGGCCGAGCGAGACCATTTCTAAGCTCCTTTGATTCGGTGGTGCGTTGACTCGATGCGACCGAACGTAAGGTGCCGCCGACGGAATGACTCGCTTGTGCTCGCTAGTCGCGAAGTGAGCGATTTAACCGGTTCTGCGCATTGTGCTCACCCGTCTTACGAGGTGATTCGTGCGCTTGATATGCGTGAGCACAACGCGCAAAAGCCGAGGAATCGCCGCTTGTGCGGGTTGTGCGCACAAGCGCGCCACGACTGGGCCGCATCCGTAATTTCAGCGCTGCCCGCAGTACGAACTCAACAACGAAGGACCCGCCGTGCTAAAGAAAGCCACCACCAAGACCCCGAAAAACTTCGACGGTTTCTCGCTGTTGGGTCGCGCCGTGGTGCGCGCTCCCTGGCTGGTCATCTCCGCATGGATCACCTTGGTCGTCGTGCTGTTCATGGCCTTTCCCGCGCTGACGAAGGTCGTCGAGAACCAAACGATTCAACCGCTACCGCCGCAGGCGATGGCGGCCACCGACCAGATGGCCAAGGATTTTCACGAGTCCGCGCAAAACATTCTCGTCGTGGTCATGACCAACGAGCATGGGCTGAACCCCGCCGACAACAACACCTACCGCGCGGTGGCCGACAAACTGCGCAGTGACACCAGTGACGTGTCCGCTGTGCAGGATTTCATCAGCACGCCTCCGTTGCGGCAGTTGATGGTCAGCAAGGACAACAAGGCCTTCTACATGGCGGTGACTCTCAAGGCGCCGCCCGGCTCGCCGGAGTCCTCGCAGGCGTATCAACAGATCACGCAGATGGTCAAGCAAGCCACCGCCGGCTCCGACCTCACTACACACGTGACTGGATCGGCGGCGGTCATCGGTGACCTATCGATCGTGACCGCTCACGACATGCATGTGATCGAGATCGCCACCGCCGCACTGGTTCTGCTCATCTTGCTGGTGATCTACCGGCGTCCCGTCACCGTGTTGCTTCCCCTGATCACCATCGGAATCTCAGTCGCATCAGCCCAGGGGTTGGTGTCTGCACTGACTGAGATCGGGATGAGCGTTTCGGCTCTTACGATCGTGTTGATGACGGCGATGATCGTCGGAGCAGGCACGGACTACGCCGTCTTCCTGATCAGCCGCTATCACGAGTACATCCGGTCCGGAATGGACTCCGACGCGGCTGTGGAAAAAGCGCTCACCTCGATCGGCAAGGTGATCGGCGCGTCGGCGGCCACGGTTGCCGTCACGTTCCTCGGCATGATCTTCACCCAACTCCCCGCGTTCACGAGTGTGGGTCCGGCGCTGGCAGTTTCGATCGCGGTGGCATTCCTCGCGGCTGTGACGCTGTTGCCCGCCGTTCTGGTGCTGGCGGGCCGGCGAGGTTGGATCGCACCGCGGCGACCGCTCACCGACCGACTGTGGCAGCGCTCGGCGGTTCACATCGTCCGGAAGCCGAAGTCACATCTATTTGTCAGCTTGACCATATTGATCGCACTCGGGGCTTGCGCATTGTTCATGAACCCGACGTACAACGACCGCATGCAGCTGCCCGGATCGGCAGAGAGCAATCTCGGCTATTCCGCTATGGCAGACCACTTCTCGACGAGCGCCTTGCTGCCGGAGTACATCTACATCCACTCGCCGCACGACCTGAGGAACCCGCAGTCGCTGGCCGATATGGAACAGATGGCGCAGCGTGTGGCTCAGCTGCCCAACGTCGCGGCAGTGCGCGGTGTCACCCGGCCGACGGGCCAGCCGATTGAGCAGACCAAGGTCAGCTATCAAGCTGGTGAGGTCGGCTCCAAACTTGAAGATGCGTCGTCGCAGATCTCGGATAAATCAAGCGATCTCGACAAGCTGAGCGGCGGCGCCCACCAGTTGGCCGGCAGCCTCGCCCAAGTTCGTGACCAGGTCAACGGCGCCGGCCGATCTATGACGGCGATGACGGCGACACTCAGCCAGGTGCAGAATCAGCTGGACGGACCTCAAACGACCCAAATGCTGAACACCATTCGTACCTATGCGAATACCGTGGGTGGCAATCAGGAGGCGATGAACGGGGTCGCGAACTCCGCGCCTGCCATGCTGAACGCACTGAGCAACAACCCGCAGTGCGACGCCGATCCGGTGTGCAGCGACGGCCGCGCCAAGCTGCAGCAACTCGCTTCAACGGGCTACAGCCAAACCGGGGCGTCTGCGCAGAGCATACTGTCCTCGGTGCAGCGGCTGAGCTCGATGATGCAATCGGCCGGCACCAGTCTGCGGTCCGCCGGGATCAACAGTCCCCAAGGCGCACAAGCCAAGATTGCGCAGATGCAACAGGGCGCCAACGCGTTGGCCAATGGCAGCGCGCAACTGGCCCAAGGCGTTCAGGTGCTCGTCGATCAAACCAAGAAGATGGGTGGTGGACTGAACCAGGCGGCCAGTCTGCTGCTGTCGATCAAGCACGACGCCTCGTCGCCGTCGATGGCGGGTATGTACGTTCCGCCGCAGGTTCTGACGACGAACGACTTCAAGAACGCCGCGAAGGTGTTCATCTCGCCGGACGGGCATTCCGCCCGCTACATGGTCGAGACGAAGTTCGACCCGTTCAGCACGGACGCCATGGACCAGGTGCAGACGATCCTCGATACGGCGCGCGGCGCACAGCCGAACACGACGCTGTCCGATGCGACGATCTCGATGGTCGGTACCACTCCGATGTACAGCGCGATTCGCAGCTACTACGACCATGACCTTCGGTTGATCATCGTCTTGACGCTGGTCGTCGTCTTCCTCATCCTGGTCGCCCTGCTCCGCGCCATCGTTGCACCGCTGTATCTGATTGCCTCCGTGGTGATCTCGTACCTGTCGGCGTTGGGACTAGGCGTTGCCTTCTTCCAGTTCATCTGCCATCAGCACATTTACTGGAATGTGCCGGCCACTGCCTTCATCGTCTTGGTCGCGGTCGGTGCGGACTACAACCTGTTGCTGATCAGCCGCATCCGGGAAGAGTCCCGTAATGGCATCCGCTCCGGGATCATTCGCGCCGTCCATTCGACCGGCGGTGTGATCACCTCGGCCGGCATCATCTTCGCGGCCTCGATGTTCGGCCTGATGTTCGGCAGTGTCTCGACGATGCTGCAGATCGGTTTCATCATCGGCGCAGGCCTGTTGATCGACACGTTCGTGGTGCGCACCATCACGGTGCCTGCACTGGCCGCGCTGATCGGGCGGGCGAACTGGTGGCCAACGAAGTCGCGCAAAGCCGCGCCCGGCCGCAAGGCGGTGGATGCCCATGCCGGGTAACCGATCTGATGTTCCGCAGTAGTTACCGGAGGGCCGCCAATTGGCGGCCCTCCGTCACTGCTGCTAGCGATATGTGTGCGTTTCGGAGTGCTCACCGCTCTGGCCTGGCCCCGATGGGTTGATCCACGGCTTGTGAGAGTCTTGCGGCCCACGACGTGGGCAGGAAGGCTCAACAAATCGATGTGCATCGGAATGCGACCCGTCGGATAACCGATGAGTTTCTCATGCCACCTCGGTCCTCTTAGATACAACCGAACTGACCACACTTGGATGGAGGCTATGTGACCAGAACCAATCTTTCGATGTCGATCTCTGCCGACGGCTATGTTGCCGGGCCCGGCCAGTGCGAGGAGCAGCCGCTCGGAGTCGGCGGCAGGACGCTTCATGACTGGCACGTAGGCCCCACCAAGAACCATCCTGTCAACCGGCAGGTGGTCTCCGACATGATGGACGGCATGGGAGCGACGATCATGGGCCGCAACATGTTCGGCCCAATTCGTGGCGAATGGGAGGACTCGGACTGGAAGGGCTGGTGGGGCGACGTCCCGCCCTACCACTGCCCAGTGTTTGTCCTGACTCACTACCCACACGACCCGATCGAGATGGAGGGTGGGACCACCTTTCACTTCGTCACCGACGGGATCGAGTCGGCCTACGCCCAGGCTCAGGCGGCTGCTGGTGACCACGCCATTTCCATTGCAGGAGGGGCGTCGTGCGCCCGGCAGGCGATCGCCGCAGGTCTAGTCGACGAGATCGATCTTCAGATCAACCCGGTGATCCTCGGTTCGGGTGAGCGCCTGTTCGACGGGTTCGAGGCGGGCAAGCCCGCACTTGAGCTAGTCCGGGTACTCGAAGCCCCGGGCGTGGCCCACCTGCGCTACCGCGTCGTCCGATGACCCGGTCGTCGTGTTAGTCATGGAACCGGTGTCTTAACCTGTTGCGGCACCTCGGTAGTCCACCCGGTACGCTGCTGCCTGCACTCACCGATGAACGACTCTCATCCGCCGTGGACCAATTCTTGGGGTCCGGTCAGCTCTTCATCGCACACGAATCGCTTGACTGCCAGTCATCGCCAGAGGAACCTAGCGGCCCATGAGCATCGCTGTGTTGCGTCAGATGTTCGAGCAGATGGTCGAGAACAAAGACCCACAGCCATCGATCGCTTCTACCATCCGTCATTCGTGATGTTCTCCAACGGCGTCACCCAGGATTTCGAAGCATTCGCCGCAAGCCACCGCACCATTTACGCCACGCCGATCAGCTATTCCGTGGAGTACGACGAAGAGGCCTGGGTAGAGACGACCGACAAGGTCGCCGGCCGGGTCTGGATCACCACCAGCCGCCCGGGCGAGAGCCCAACTCGTATCGAAGTCGTGTTGATCGCCGCTTTTACCGACGGCCGCATCAGCCGTGTGTGGGAAACAACGTGGCCGAGCTGGAACACATTGCCAGCATTCGACACATACTGATTGCGTGAATGCCTTCAGCAGCCGTGTCTAACTAGCTCCGAATGTTTTCGCAAGCGCATCGTCGAGCGGATACGGCCCTTCGGGAGGTAAGAGGAACCATGCGCGCCTAGGCAGCGCGGGGCGTGTCCTCGGCAGTTGTGACAACGAAATCGTCGATCAGGCGTGCCACAGTCTCGGGACGTTCCGTCGGCGGATGGTGCTGGACACCCGGCATGATGTGCAGCCGACTGTTCGGCAGCATTCGGTGCGCTGCACGTGCGTGCTCGACGGGGATGACCCGATCCTGGTCACCGCTGATGATCAGGGCGGGCAGAACCCCGTGAAAGCCCAAGCGATTCAGGGCGGACACCGCCTGACCGCGAAAGTCGACAACCGAGCGCAGTGTGCGCAGGAACGCTTGCCTGTTGTCCCGGTTCGACAGCGAGGGACGAGCTTTGAAGCGATCGGAGGATCCCATCAGCGCCCGCAGAGCATTGCCGGCGAGGACAGCAGGCCGCGACGCGATCACCGGCAACACGAGCTCGGATCCGGGGAGGGACAGCAGGCGCAGCACACGGCCGACATCGTCGCCAAACCCGCCGCTGCTGATCAGCACGATCCGCTCGCAGTACTGGCGGTGTTGATGGGCGAATTGCATGGCGACCCCGCCACCCAGAGAGTGACCGATGACCGTGACTCGGGGGACATCGAGCGCGTCCAGTAGATCGCGAAGCAGGACGGCGAAGGCGCCCACAGAATAATCGCCGCGCGGCTTGTCGGATTCCCCATGGCCGAGCAGGTCCGGTGCGATGACGCGATACTTCTTGGCGAGCAGCGGTATTACGCCGCTCCAGGTATTGGAACTGCCACCCATGCCGTGCACCAGCAACAGGACCTCACCGGCGCCCTCATCGCGGTACGCGACGCGGTCACCGTGCAACGTCATGGTCTTGAGGTTCGCGGTGGCGTCGCTGTTGGCGGAATCCGGGTGCGCGTCACACCTGGGCAGTGAGACGACGGCCGGGGCCGCGACTAAGGCTGCGCAGGCAGCGGCGCCGACCAACAGACTCTTCATGGCATTCATGGCGTTTGCTCCGGTTGTACTGTCCCCGTTGGGGACAACTATCGTTGACGATCACTACCGGATACGTTATGGCTTGCGTACCAGCACTTCTCGCTTGTGCTCACTACTCACTACAAGCAGCAATGTCCGCGTTTTTCTCATAATGCTCAGGGGCGTAGAGGGTTGCTGTTGACTCTGCGCACAGGGCGAAAAAGTGCGAGTGGACTAAACCGCCACCGCAGAGTCAACGGAGAAATCAGGACACCACGACTGCGAGTTGCGCTGCGGAGGAACGGTTCCGGGACTTGCGCGCGGTCGCGGGACGGCGGGATCCGCGGCGCATGCCCATCGCTCGGCCGATCGCATCGCTGACACATGCGGCAGCTTCCTGAAGCAGCATGTGACCGGCAGTGGGGTGGTGCAGATGCACCGCACCCGGGATGGCGGCGGCCAAGTCGTGCGAGTGGGATGCCGGAGTAAGGATGTCTGTCCCGCCGCTGACGACGAACGTCTTGGCGGAAATCGCCTCAAGCGCTTGGTACACGTCGTAGCGCTTCAGGCTCGGCAGGAAGCCGGCCGCCGTTGTCAACGACGTTGTGCGGATGGCGGTCGCCGCGACCGCCGCTACCGCGGTGCCGTCGCTGGAGAATCTGCCCAACGCTTCGCCAAGCGGCCGGATGAGCGCCTGGACGACCTTATCGGTCGCTCGTTGCGGCATGCGGTGAACGAGTTCGAACAGCGCTCCCGTCGCGGGCGTCGCCAGCAGGCGACCGATGCCCCGCGCGGCGAGCCTGCCTGCGGCGGTGCCAACCAGAACGAGGCCTCGAGGTTCCACAGGACGCTTCGACGCCGGGCGCCCGAAATACGCCAGCGCCGTCATGCCGCCCATCGAGTGACCCGCGAGCGTGAGCGGACCCGTGATGTGCAATGCGGTCAGGACCTCCGCGAGATCGGCTGCGAGTTGCGCGATTTCGTACGTGGGCATCGGCGAGCCGGTCGACCGGCCGTGGCCGCGATGGTCGTAGGTGACAATGCGAATTCTGCTGCCATACCGACGCCGCAGTTGGCGCACCTGGGGCTCCCAGCTCTCTTGCGAGAGTAAAAGACCGTGCAGCAGAACAACTGTTGGCGCGTCGGCTCGATCAGAGCTGTAGTCGGACACTGCCAGACGGACGCCGTCCTTCGTCGTCACCGTCCGCTCGACGCAGCCGTCACCGGTTAGTGCGGCAGGACGAAGCACGGCGGGTGCCAGACCCGAATCGGGCGCAACCGACATGGTGGACTCCTCGGTAGGTGCCGATGTCGGGACGTTCCCGACAACCTGATGCGCCCGAAGCTACGGATCGGCGGAGGCGGTGGCTCGCTTGTGCGCACAACCCGCGCAACCGGGCGATTTTGAGCTTTTGCGCATTGCGCTCAACAGACGCGCATACGAAAGCTCCTGTGCTGACTAATGATTCGAATGATCCGAGGAGTCTTGAGCACAATGCGCAAAAGGCAACAAAACGTCTATTGCGCGACTAGTGCGCACAACCGAGCCAACGCGCGAGCAACTTCATAGCGTCGTGGGCAGTGACGAGAGCGCAAGGAGCAAGAGATGACGACCTGGCCGTCAAACCATAGCCACGACCAGTGGTCCGCAGCGACCATGGCGGCGTGCATTCCACAGACCGTGTCGATGCGCGCGGCGGCGGAATTCAACGCAACACCAACGGCCGCGCGTCCCTACATGGCCGACCTGGCGTGGTCGGCCGAGCCGCCCGGGTACGCTTCGCCGCTCCCCATCCAGCGGCGGCGGCGCTGGTTCACGCGTTCACGTGTGCTGACTTTTGTCGGCGGCGGTCTTGTGGCCGCCGCGGCAGCCGGCCTCTTCGGAGCGCTGCTTGGCGCACAAAGCACTCCAGTCGACGTGACCCGCCACAGCGCGCCTCCAGCTGCGCCTGTTGCCGCACCGGCGAATCCAGCCCCGACGCCGGGTATGCAGACGATGCCGGCCACGACGAACCACTCAGTGATCGCCAGCCACCGGGCATCCTCCCATTCCGCCGGCCATCACTCGCCGCCTCCGCCGCAGCAATACTCGACGCCGCCCTCGTCAGGGCAGAACACCAATATCCAGCAGAGGCCGTGCGATCACGACACGGTGTCAACGCCGCCGACATGGAATCGAAACTTCTTCTACTGGTTGACGCATCGACGCGACCACGACGGTAGCCGTTGGACACACGATCAGAGCAGCGACAACCACTCGACGGGCTCAGGCGACAACGGGCATTCGAACTAACGACATGACCGCGACATTGCCCGCCGACCAGCGGGATATCGGGCGGCGACTCGATCACCTTCCCGTCGGCCCCGTCCACCGCAGAGTGGTTATCGCGGTCGGGCTGGGCCTGTTCTTCGAGGTGTACGAGATCTTCTTGTCCAGCACGATCGCCACAGCACTGTCGACGCAATACGGCCTCGGCGGCACCGCGCTACAGCTGCTGCTCGCGTCGTCATTCCTCGGAATGTTCTTCGGTGCAGCGGCATTCGGTCGCATCGCCGATCGCATCGGGCGCCGACGGGCGTTCTTGTTGAATCTCGTGTGGTTCTCCGTGTGGAGCGTCATCGGAGCCGTCGCGCCGAGTCCGTGGATCCTGGTCGGGGCACGCTTCATGGCGGGGATAGGCGTTGGCGCCGAATATCCCGTCGCCGACGCTTACCTGTCCGACGTCCTGCCGATGGCTCATCGCGGACGGCTAGCCGCCTGGGCCTACACCTGCTCCTTCCTCGCGGTTCCAGTGCTGGGGTTCCTGTCGCTGTCACTCACCGGGCGCAGCCTATTCGGCGTGGAGGGTTGGCGGGTCCTGTTGTTGGTCGGCGCACTCGGCGCACTGTTCGTCATCGTGCTGCGGCGCGGCCTGCCGGAGTCACCACGGTGGCTGGCAAGCGTGGACCGCATCGCTGATGCGCGGGCCGCATTGCGGGCGTTCGAATCCGGTACGGGCCCGGCACCGGAGCCCGCCGCTGACAGCGAAGGGGACGATGACGTCGCGGCCGCCTCCGAGCCGGGTCGGACCGTGTCTGCGCTTCAACGACTACGGCTTTCGCCCTATCGGCAGCGGCTGATCATGCTTGGGGTGTTTCATCTGTTCCAACCCTTCGGCTATTACGGATTCGGCACCCTGGCTGCGCTGGTATTGGTCAGCCGCGGCTACGACGTGACGGCATCGCTGCTGTTTACCGCGGTGTCGTTCATCGGCTATCCGATCGGGTCGCTGGTTTCGATTCCGCTGCTGAAGAGGTTCGAACGGAAGAACCTGATCATCGTCATGGTCGCCGTGATGGCGACAGCTGGCGTCCTTTTCGCGACCGTGAACGTCCCCGCGCTCATTGTCGTATTCGGCCTCCTGATCACGGCGGCGAGCAACATCTTCTCGAACATCTACCACGTGTACCAGGCGGAGATCTTTCCCAGCGATGTGCGGGCAACCGCCGTCGGTTGGACCTATTCGGTTTCGCGGCTGTCGAGTGCTGCGCTTCCGTTCATTCTCATCCCGGTGCTCGATAACTACGGCGCCACAGCGATGTTCGCCGCCGTGCTGGTCGCGCTCGCCGCCACGATCGCCGTGATTGCACCCATCGGACCGCGCACCACGGGGAAGAGCCTCGACGAAATCAACCCGACATGACCGCCGCGCAAACCAACGATGTCCACATTCCGAGTTTTGCGCATTATGCTCAGGAAGCCGCGTACGCTCTTTCCATGGTGAGAAGGCTGCACGTAGATGTGCGGCTCGCTACCCAGGTGCTGTTGTTGCAAGTCGCCGTGGTGACACTCACGCTGGGCATAGCGGGCGGGCTGGTTGCCTTCATGAGCCACCAGCGCCTTGCCGCCCAATACGAAACCCGGTCGTTGGACATGGCGCGTGCGATCGCCTTCGCGCCCGCGGTCCGTGCCGACGTCGCACGCTACGACAACGCCCCGTTGACGCCGAGCCCGGCGCTCACCGACGAGCTGGCGAACGGGCAGCTGCAGCAATTGGCCACCGAGATCCAGCAGCGCACAGGCGTGTTGTTCGTGGTGATCACCAACAACCAGGGCATCAGGCTGACGCACCCCAACCGAGACGAACTCGGCAAACATGTCAGCACCGATCCCTCCGAGGCGCTCGCCGGCCACGAGGTGGTGACGAGGGAAACCGGCACCCTAGGAAGATCGGTGCGCGCGAAAGTTCCTGTGCTGGCTCCTGATTCAAATCGGGTCATAGGCGAGGTCAGTATCGGCATCTCGACCGCGGCGGTTCACCAGCAGCTGTGGACCGACGTGCGCACCGCCGCGGTTCTGGTGGGCTTGGCGCTTCTCATCGGTGTCGTGGGCTCCCTGTTTCTGGCCCGGCGCTGGCGAGGCCTGACCATGGGGCTGCAGCCCTCCGAGATGGCCGAATTGATACGCGGTCAGGCAGCGGTGCTGCACGGTATCGACGAGGGTGTGCTAGCAGTCGACACCGATTGGAAGACAACGTTCGTCAACGACGAGGCGTGCCGCCTCCTCGAGGTCAGCAACGAATCGGGCAGGCCAGTGGACGAGATCGGGTTGACGCCGCGGGTGCTCGAGGTGTTCAGATCGGCGGATCCGACGCCAACGCTTGCCACCGTGGGTGATCGGGTTGTGGTGGTCTCGGCACGACACGTGGCGCGTGACGACCGGGATCTGGGAACCGTACTGGTCGTGCGCGATCGCACCGACGTCGAATCGCTGACCCGCCAACTCGACGCCGTGCAGCTGATGAGCACGGTGCTGCGCGCCCAACGCCACGAGTTCGCGAACCGGCTGCACCTGATCAACGGTCTCCTTCACAGCGGCCACACCGAGGAGGCCGCCCAATATGTCGAGGAGTTGTTGGGATCGGGTCCGCTGGGATCGGCACTGCCGGGGATCGACACTGTCCGCGATGCATTCCTGCAGGCATTTCTGGCGGCGAAGGCGGCCTCCGCCCGCGAAGCAGGAGTGACGCTGACGATCGGCGAGAACACCTGGGTCCCAGGTCGACTCGCGCTGCCGGTCGACGTGACAACCGTGCTGGGCAATCTGGTCGACAACGCCATCGACGCGGCCCGCACAGGCGCCAACGAAGCCAAGGTGGTGGAAGTCGAACTGCTGCAGGATGGTTCGACGCTGCACATCACGGTGGCCGACACCGGGGATGGCGTCGCACCCGACTTCGTCGACGACGTGTTCACCGAAGGCAAGTCGACGAAGCCGGAGTCCGGGATACCCGGGGGTCGCGGCATCGGTATGGCGCTGTCTCGACAGATCAGCCGCGCACTCGGTGGTGATGTCCGGCTGTCCAGCCCGGGCAACCCGGGCGCGGAGCTGTGTGGCGCAGAGTTCATCGCCCAACTGCCGGGCGTGATGGTGGAGGAGGAAGCCCAATGGGTGGCTCAGAACTGACCGTGCTCGTGGTCGACGACGACTTCCGAGTCGCCAACATGCACGCGGGCATCGTCAACGCGCTACCGGGCTTCACGGTGACGGGGACGGCGACGACACTTGCCGCAGCTCATAAGGCCGACCCCGTCGACCTGGCCCTGGTGGACGTCTACCTGCCCGATGGGTCGGGCATTGACTTTGTCCGCGAGTTACAGTGCGACAGCATGGTTTTGAGCGCAGCAACTGACGCCCCGACGATTCGCGCCGCGGTGGCCGCGGGAGCGTTGAGCTACCTCGTCAAGCCGTTCGCCCCCGCAGATCTCGCGGCCCGGCTGTCGGGCTATGCGCGGTACCGCAAGATCCTCGCCGGAACCAATCTTGGTGGACCGGAGGTGGACTCAGCACTGGACGCCCTGCGCCCCCGCATCGCACCTCCGCAGTCGCCGACCGCCGTGGCCTCCCCCACCAAGCAGCTGGTGCTGCAGGCGCTTCGCGCAGCCGGCCAGCCGATGTCGTCGGCTGAGCTCTCCGCGGAGATCGGCGTGTCGAGGGCAACCGCGCAACGCTACTTGTCGACGCTGGCCAATTCCGGCGAGGTCAAAATCCAGCTGCGCTATGGCACAACCGGACGGCCCGAACAGGAATTCGTCGCGGTCGACAAGCCGGCCGGCCGGCCTCCGCGCTGACGCCACGATCGGGTCGCGGTGGGCCGACCCCATGATGCCCGCCGACACAGGCGCCATTCAGCAAATAGTGTTAGGGAGCTGTACTGCTGCTTTTCAAGCATAGCTAACACGAATCAGTCCTTGGATCTGACTGCCAAGAATCCGCCAAGGATCCCCCAAGGCGTCGGTCGCAATCTTTTCGTGACCGGCCCCACAGGCCGAACTGCAACGAAAGGAATGAGCACATGATCGGCCTGTACGCACTGAAGCCCTGGTACACCAGAAGGCTTACTCCGATTCTCAACACCGCGGTGGCGCACAACGTGTCACCGGACGTCTTCACCGCCGCCGGAGTGGTGGCGGCCGGCGCCGCCGGCGTGACAATCGCGCTGGGATGGTGGCCGCTGGCGGCCCTGTTTCTCACGCTGCGACTGGCCGGCGCGAATCTCGACGGCGCGGTCGCCCGTGCCCGCGGAGTGAGCCGGCCGTGGGGTTTCGTGGTCAACGAGATCGGCGACCGCACCTCGGACCTGCTGACCTTCGCCGG
>DASRJA010000320.1:0-21255 GCA_035649695.1 Mycobacterium sp.
CCCAGCGATACCCGCGACAGACTCCTGTCAGATGTCGCGTCGGGCGCGGTCAGGGCAGCCGTTGCGCTTGAATCGACGGAGTTCGTCCCCGATGCCGAGGGCGCCGACCGCGTCCTGGTGATCGCCGACGGCGGCCTCGCAGTGGCAAGCCCGGCGGTCACTCCTCAACCGGTCCTCGACGAAACACGTCGGCTGGCCACCGTCACCGCAGACGACGGTGCAGAGATGCTCCAGTTCGAAGGCGACCACGCTGCCGCCGTTCGTCGCCTGCTGGACCGGGCTGCCGTGGCCGTTGCCTGCGATAGCTTAGGGCTATGTGAGGCAATGCTTTCCGCGACCGTCGGCTACGCGAAGGTGCGCCACCAGTTCGGCAGACCCATCGGCTCCTTCCAAGCCGTCAAGCACGCCTGCGCCGACATGCAGGTGAGTATCGCCGTCTCGCGCCAACTCGTCAGCGCCGCAGTCGAAGCCGTCGCAGCGGAGCGACCCGATGCCGCCACGGCAGCCGCGATGGCCAAGTCATACGTCTGTAGCGCCGCCGTCGACGTCGTCGGTAAGGCCATGCAACTGCATGGCGGCATCGGCTACACGTGGGAGAGCGGCATCCACGTCTACCTCAAACGCGCCGCTCTCAACCGTTCGCTGTTCGGTTCACCGGCAGCACACCGCAAACGACTCGCTCAACGCTATCTATAAAGGAGTTTCGACTAATGGGCGTACCCGTCTACAAACGCATTCTCGACCTGTTCGAGGCCGAGGGTGTCAACACGCTGTTCGGCATTCCCGACCCGAACTTCGTGCACATGTTCGCCGAAGCCGACGCCCGCGGGTGGTCGGTGGTGGCGCCGCATCACGAGTTGAGCGCCGGCTTCATGGCCGAGGCCGTCTCGCGCATGACCGGCGGGCCGGGCCTGTGCATCGGGACACTGGGACCGGGTATGGCCAACATCGCCGGAGCGATCCAATGCGCCAAGGTGGAGAACTCGCCGGTCATCTTCCTCGGCGGCCAGCGGGCCCGGATCACCGAGCGGCGGGTGCGCCGCGGTCGCATCCAATTCGTCCGCCAGGAGCCACTCTTCGCGCCATCAGTGAAATACAGCGCGTCGATCGAGTACGCCGACCAGACCGACGAGATCATCCGCGAGGCGATCCGGCGCGCGATGTCCGGCACGCCAGGACCGAGCTACGTCGAGTACCCGGCGCACATCCTGCTCACAGAGCTCGATGTGCCGGATCCGTTGCCGCCGAATCGGTACCGGCTGGTCAACCAGGGGGCGGGCGCACCGGAAGTTGCCGAGGCCGCAAAGCTGATTCGAGAGGCCAAGAGCCCGATTCTGTTGGTGGGACACGGTGTTCACACGTCGCGCACCCAGTCTGCGGTCAAGGAACTCGCCGACCTGATGGCCTGCCCCGTCATCCAAACATCGGGCGGCACCTCGTTCATCCCGGGGCTCGAGGACCGCACCTTCGCCTACGGCTTTTCGCCGTCGGCCGTCGACGCCGTCGTCAACTCCGATCTGTGCGTCGCGCTGGGCACCGAGCTCGGCGAGCCTGTGCACTACGGCAAGACCCGACATTGGGCGGAGCGCAACGACATTCGCAAGTGGATCTACGTCGAGCAGGACCCGATGGCGATCGGCGTGAACCGGCAAATCGACGTGCCGCTCGTGGGTGACCTGCGCGGCGTCGTCCCGCAACTGGTCGAGGCGCTCAAAGACACACCGCGACAGCCGTCGCCGAATCTGGACGTGCTGATCAAGAAGGACGCCGAGGAATTGGCGCAGCTCGCCGAGAACGCACCCACGGGCAGAACTCCGGTTCATCCCGCACGATTCGTCGTCGAAGCCACCAAGGCGTTCCCGAAGGACGGCATCCTGGTGCGCGACGGCGGGGCCACCGTCATCTTCCAGTGGACCTACTCGCAAGCCAAGCCGCGCGACGTGATCTGGAATCAGAACTTCGGCCACCTCGGCACGGGGCTGCCGTATGCCGTCGGTGCCTCGGTGGCCGAGGGTCGCAAGCGTCCGGTCATGTTGCTCACCAGCGACTCCGCGTTCCTGTTCCACATCGCCGAATTGGAGACGGCTGCGCGGGAGGGTCTACCGCTGGTGTGTGTGGTCGGCGTCGACCATCAGTGGGGCCTGGAGGTGGGCGTCTACAAGCGCACGTTCGAGCAGCCGTCGCCGCAGCCCGGCGTGCACTGGAGCAAGGACGTGCGGTTCGACAAGATCGCCGAAGGTTTCGGCTGCCACGGCGAGTACGTCGAAAAGGAGGACGAGATCGGCCCGGCCATCGAGCGCGCCTACGCCAGCGGCAAGACCGCCGTGGTGCACGTGTGCATCGACCCGAAGGCCAACTCGGAGGAGATGCCGAAATACGACGAATTCAGAACCTGGTACGCCGAGGGCACGCAGTAAGGAAGGGTAGAGGAATGCGCGAATATCTCAAGTTCTATATCGACGGCCAGTGGGTGGACCCGGTGCGGCCGAACACTCTCGACGTCGACAACCCGAGAACGGAGCAGGTCTCCGGCAAGATCTCGATCGGTTCGTCCGCAGACGTCGACGTCGCGGTGCAGGCGGCGCGGCGGGCGTTCGCCTCGTGGTCTCAGACCAGTCGGGAGGAGCGCCTCGACGTGCTCCAAGCGATGCTGGCCGAATACCAAAAGCGCGCAGGCGATCTCGCCGACGCGGTAAGCGAGGAGATGGGTGCCCCACCCTCACTGGCGGCGGGCCCTCAGGTCAACCTCGGCATCGGACATCTGGCGACGGCCATCGACGTCCTCAAGAACTTCGAGTTCGAAGAGCAGCATGGAGCCACGCTGGTGGTCAAAGAGCCGATCGGTGTCTGCGGCCTGATTACGCCATGGAACTGGCCGATCAACCAGATCGCCGTCAAGGTGTACCCGGCGCTGGCGACTGGGTGCACGATGGTGCTCAAGCCGTCCGAGGTGGCGCCGTACTCGGCGCAGATCTTCACCGAAATCGTCGATGCCGCAGGCGTTCCCGCGGGAGTATACAACATGGTGTTCGGCGACGGCCCCGGCGTCGGCTCGGCGATCTCGAGCCATCCCGACATCGACATGGTGTCGTTCACCGGGTCGACACGTGCGGGTGTGGAGGTCGCGCGCAACGCCGCGACGACGGTGAAGCGGGTGAGCCAAGAGCTCGGCGGAAAGAGCCCCAACATCGTGCTGGACGACGAGGACTTCGCCAAGAGTGTGACCGCAGGCGTGTCGGTGATGATGATGAACAGCGGCCAGAGCTGTAACGCCCCGTCGCGCATGCTGGTGCCGAACTCGCGCATGGACGAGGCCGTCGCGGTGGCCCAGGGGGTCGCCGGAGCGGTCACCATCGGCGACCTGAACGACAAATCGGCGATCGGGCCGGTCGCGTCCAAGGCACAGTTCGACAAGATCCAGGGCCTGATCCAGAAGGGCATCGACGAGGGTGCCACGGTTGCAATCGGCGGAACCGGTCGGCCCGACGGCCTGGACACTGGCTATTTCGTCAAGCCCACCGTCTTCGCGCACGTGACCAATGACATGACGATCGCTCGCGAGGAGATCTTCGGGCCCGTGCTGTGCATCCTCGGCTACGACAACCTCGATCAGGCCCTCGACATCGCCAACGACACGGAATACGGCTTGGCAGGCTACGTTTCGGCTGCCGATCTCGACAAGGCGCGCTCGGTGGCCCGCCGGATCCGTGCCGGCTCGGTCGCGATCAATCATGCCTTCGACATGAATGCGCCGTTCGGCGGCTACAAGCGCAGTGGCAACGGGCGCGAGTGGGGGCAGTTCGCCTTCGACGAGTACCTGGAAACCAAGGCCGCACTCGGCTACGCGCCGGAGGCGACGGCCGGCTAGGGCGGAATGGACGCCAGCACAGCGGAATTGACGGCGCTGCTCGACCGCGACAAGGTCCGCGACTGTATCGCGCGCCTTGCTCGCGGCGAGGACCGCCGTGATGCTGGACTCATCAGTGGGTCCTTCTGGCCGGACGCGACGATCGATCTCGGTGTGTTCGCCGGATCCTTCGACGAGTATCTGGCGTGGGTGGTTCCCGGCTCACCGCTGATTCCGGTGACTCAGCATGTGTTGGGACAGAGCGTGATTGAACTCGACGGCGCTACAGCCTTTGCTGAAACGCACGTGACCGCCTACCACCGGCTGACCGCAGACGATGGCGACCGCGACACCGTCATCGGTGGGCGTTACCTCGACCGGTTGGACAAGCGCGGCGCTGAATGGCGGATCGGCCAGCGCACCATGCTCTACGATTGGTATCACGACTTCGGCCGATCGACCGACTGGGCCCAGGGCCTGATGGGGTTGCAGTTCAGTACCGATCACTACACCGGCAGCGCCGACCTTGACTACAGCGAAACGTTCTTCGGCAAAGGCCCGAAATGGGAGCGCTGACAGGCAAAGTCGCAGTGGTCACCGGTGCCAGCCGTGGAATCGGCAAAGGCGTCGCCGTGGCGCTCGGGGCGCAGGGAGTCACGGTCTATGTCACGGGCCGTACCATGACGCCGGGTTCCCATCCGCTGCCCGGCACTGTGGGCGACACCGCGAAAGAGGTCACCCGCCGCGGCGGTCAAGGCGTGGCCGTGCAGGTAGACCACGGTGACGACGCGCAAGTCGCGGCGCTCTTCGACCAAATCAAGAGCGACCACGGCCGACTCGACATCCTGGTCAACAACGCGTTCGCACTTCCCGAGGACCTGACCGAACCCGGCGAGTTCTGGGAGAAGCCGCTAAGCCATTGGGACATGGTCGATGTCGGCGTCCGCTCGAACTATGTCGCGGCCCGGCACGCGGCAACAATGATGGTCCCGCAGGGGTCCGGCCTGATCGTCGCCATCTCGGGCTACGCCGCGGTCACTTACACCTACGGCGTCATCTTCGGCATGTGCAAGACGGCGGTCGACCGCATGGCCCGCGACATGGCCGTCGAGTTCGAACCGCACAACGTTGCCTCGCTTTCGCTGTGGCAAGGCCTTACCTTCACCGAGCGGGCCCAGCGCAACTTGCGTCGCAGCCCGGAGATGACCAAGCAGACAGTCACCGACCCCGCGGTCGGATGCTCGCCCGAGTTTCCCGGCCGGGTGATCGCGGCGCTGGCGTCCGACCCAGATGTGATGAAGCGGTCGGGCGGCACCTTCATCACCGCGGAGGTCGCCTGGGACTACGGAATCACCGACGTCGACGGGAAAGTCGTCCCCTCACTGCGCGCCGAGCGTGGCGAACCCGTCTGGCGTCCGATCGCTGAGGCGGGCCATGGACGCTGACCGCATCGCCCTGCTCGTCGATAGGCAGGACATCCTCGACTGCCTCACACGGTTCAGCCGCGGCATGGACCGCTTCGACCGCGACGTGTTCCTCTCGGCATTTCATCCGGACGCGGTCATCGCGGCCGGTGACTTCGTCGGCGGTCCGGCAGATCTCTTCCAGTGGGCCACGGCCATGCACGAGCGCGGGCAGATTGCGACGCACCACAACCTGCTCAACCACACCTGCGAGATCGACGGCGACACCGCACACGCCGAGACCTATTTCCTGTTCGCCGCGCGGAACCGCGACGACACCAACTGGATCGCGGGCGGCCGCTACCTGGACCGGCTGCACCGGCGCGACGGAGCGTGGCGGATCGCCGTGCGGACCAACGTCATCGAATGGTCAGGCATGGTCCCGACCATGCCGTTGCCGTTCGCCGAAGTGCCCGACATCCACGGAAATGGGGCTCCGTCGCGCAGCACGGCCGATCCGTCCTATCAGCGGCCTTTGGTCAACCGCCGCGAGAGGTCGTCCTAGACTGCGGCCATGCCCGGCGAAAAGTACGAATACGGAATCGATTTCGACCGCATCGCCGCGATCGACTTCCACACTCACGTGGAGGTGGACGGTCACGGCCACAAGGCCTACGACGACGAGCTGGTCGACGCCGTTGGAAAGTACTTCAAGATGGCGCCCGGTGCGCTGTCGAGCGTGGACGCGCTGGCCGACGAGTACCGGCGCCATAACACCGCCGCAGTGGTGTTCACCATCGACGCGCGCACGGCAATGCGGCACGTGCCGAACTCGATCGAGGACCTCGTCGCGGGCGCTATCCGCAACAACGATGTGCTGATTCCGTTCGGCAGCGTGGACCCATGGCATGAGCGACGCGCGGTGCACCGGGTCCACGAGCTGGCGCGCGACTACGGCGTCAAGGGTTTTAAGTTCCACCCCAGCATGCAGGCGTTCGAACCGAACGACCGTCGCTTCTACCCCATCTACGAGGCGATCGCTGAAGCGAATGTGCCCGCGCTGTTCCACACCGGCCAGACGGGAATCGGCGCCGGACTGCCCGGCGGCCATCGCATCAAATTGCGGTACTCCGATCCCATGCTGCTCGACGACGTCGCCGCTGACTTCCCGGAGCTGATCATCGTGATGGCCCACCCCGCGGTGCCGTGGGTGGACTCGCAGATCTCGATCGCCACCCACAAGGCCAACGTCTACATCGACCTGTCCGGCTGGTCGCCGAAGTACTTCCCGCCGCAACTGGTACACGCCGTAAGTCGTCAGCTGCGCACGAAGGTGCTCTTCGGTACCGACTACCCCTATATCAAGCAGGACCGGTGGCGCCGCGACTTCGAAGGGCTCGAGATCGCGCCCGACATCGCCAGGCTGATCCTCAAGGAGAACGCGCTTCGGGTGCTGGGTGTCACCAAGTAGCGCGATGAGTTTTCACAGCGGCCGTGGTCGATATCCGTGACCGACCCACACCACCTCGAAGGAGACCGTCGTGTCCGTTCGCCAAGGCGCACCGTTGGGTGCCCCGATCTGGATTGATCTGCTGACGTCCGACCTGGACCGCGCCCAGCAGTTCTATGGCGCCGTGTTCGGCTGGACCTTCGAGTCCGCCGGTCCCGAATACGGCGGTTACGTCAACGCGTTCAAGGACGGCAAGCCCGTCGCCGGCTTGATGGGCAACACCCCCGAGATGCGCTCGCCCGACGGCTGGACCACGTATTTGCACACCGGCGACATCACGGCCACCGTGGCCGCGGCCACCGCCGCGGGCGGCGTGAGTTGTGTGGAACCGATGGAGATCAAGGACAAAGGCTGGATGGGCTTGCTGACCGATCCCACCGGGGCTTTCGTGGGGTTGTGGCAGCCGACCGGGCATGAGGGCTTCGCCGTGGTGAACGAGGCCGGGGCACCCGTGTATTTCCAGCTCACCACCCGCGACTACGGCAAGGCGCTCGACTTCTACCGCGAGGTGTTCGGCTGGCAGACCGACACGGTGTCTGATACCGACGAATTCCGGTACAGCACAGCGATTTTCGACGGACAAGCGTCCCCCGCAAGCGGGAGGTACCCCCAGCTCGGCGTGATGGCCGAAGACGTCGCGCCGAACTGGTTCTTCTTCTTAGGCGCCGACGACGTCGACAAGACCGTGCAATTGGTCAAGGACAACGGCGGCAGCGTGATCCGTGACGCCGAGGACACGCCGTACGGCCGGCTGGCTGCTGTGGCGGATCCGACCGGCGCGGGTTTCAACCTGTCGTCGCTGGATCAGTACTGACATCGGTCTGCTGGGCACCCTGGCCCTTGCGCAGGGTGTCCAGCAGTTCCCGGTAGGGCCCGACGAGGTAGGCGGTGTCCCCGCCACTGAGCCTGGTGTCGCGACGGGGGTGCAGTTGCACCGGCGCATCGGACCGTGTGATCGCGATGACGCGGGTCTGGGTGGACAGGTCGAACATCCGCATCCCATCCAGCTCGCTGCCGGCCTCGATTCGCATGCCACCCACCACGAACGAGCGGTGCCGCACAGAAAACGTGCCGAGGACCTGCAGGCCCATGGCCGCCCCGATGAACCACGGTATCGCGAGGTCCACCGTGGAATGGACGTACGCGAACCCGAACCGCTGGCCCACGGCGGCGCCCAACGTGCGGTCGTACACGCGCAACACGATCGGCACGCGCGGCCTGACCACCTCCGGCATCACCCGCGGGCTCAGCATCTCGCGGATCACGATGCCGGTTTCGATATTCACCATGTCGTCCTGCGTGAGGACGGCGACGGCCCGGGCCTCGTGGACGCGTGCGGCCTCAAGGGTCTGACGCAGCGTCGCGTCACCGACGATCACCGGGATGTCGAGTTCGGCCGCTGAGGACAAGAACCGGTTGTCGTCGTCACGTTCGATCACCGCTACGTCGTAACCGGCGGACTTCAGGTCGCTGGCGACGCGGATCCCGAAGGAGCCCAGTCCGACGACGACCACGTGGTTGCGCAGGTATCGCACCTTCTGCCGGGTGGCCGACTGTGCCAGTCGGCGCGACAGCAGCACGTCGGCGACGAACGCCACCACGATCGCGGTGGTGAAGACCCCGGAGAACATCATCACGACCCCCCACAGCCGCAGCCACGTCGGCTGGTCGAGGAAGTTGAAGTCGCCGTAGCCGACCGTGGCGATGGTTTCGGTGGAGAAGTACAGCGCGTCGACCCAATCCATCCCGGGGAACTGATAGGCGAACCGCAGCATGATCGTGGAGCCGATCAGCAAGCTCGCCGATACCGCCAGTGCCCGGTAGAACATCGGGTTGATGTCCTCGCGGAAGGCGCGAAGGGCGTCGGTTAATCGGCGAATCGGCGGTCGCCGCACGCGCCGATGTGCCAGCGGTTTTGGCACCTTGATGCCCTGCGCCACCAGCTCGTCGGCGGCGCCGATCATCGCCGTCCAATCACCCTGGTGAACCGGCAGGTCACGGCCGGGACAGGCCACCACCTCACCCGGTGCAGGGGAGTTCTCGCCGGATACCACCGCCACGGGCGCCAGATCGCCGTACATCTCCCGCAATGTGGCGTCGCGAGGGGCCTCCGCACCGGAGACGACGAAGTCGATGCCGGCGATCGACATCGTGTGCGTCGTGCGTGACAGGCAGGACTCGACGACGGCAGGAGCGGCCAAGTCAGCGATGTCGAGGATGGCGCCGGGGCCATTGCCCTCCGCCATCGCCAACCGCAGCACGGTGTTCGCCAGCCTGGCCACCACCCGGACGTTCGGGTTGGCTTGTCTTGCCAGCAGCGCGATTTCGAGGTTCAGATCGTCATCGTCGTCGGCACATATCACCGCACTCGCATTGGCGACCCCGGCCGCGGCCAGACCTTCCGGGGCCTGCAACGTCACCACGCGCGTGCCGGCGTTGTTCAGCTCCTCGACGATCCGCATTCCGAGCGCATCGTCACCGCACACGATGATGTGCCCGCTCATTCGCAGAACGCTACTGCGGAAAAGGCCGCCGCGAAGGGCGAAGATGGTCAGATGCCCACGAGTCCCAAGTTCTACGTGAAGGCCTGTATCAACGGCGCCCGCACGCCGGACGCGCATCCGAACCTGCCCGTCACGCCCGAGCAGCTGGCCGCCGAGGCCCTCGCCGCACACGGCGCAGGCGCCAAGGCGGTGCACATGCATCCCAAGACCGCCGACGGCGTCGACTCACTGCTTCCCGAGCACGTGGACGCCGCGGTGGACGCGGTGCGGCACGCGGTGCCGGGCCTGCCACTTGGCGTGACGACGGGGTTCTGGGCCTTACCCGACGCGGATGCGCGGCTGCGAGCGGTCGACGCCTGGAGCGTGCTGCCCGACTTCGCATCGGTGAACTGGCACGAGCCCGGCTCGGAGGATCTCGCCCGGCTGCTGTTGAGCAAGGGGCTCGGCGTCGAGGTCGGCATATTCCACACCGAGGCGGCCGAATCCTGGGCGGCCTCTGAAGTCGCCCAGCACTGCATGCGGGTGATGATCGAACTGCAGGCCGACGGTGATGTCGCAACCGCCGACGACCTGCTCAGCCAGGTACTTGCCGCAGGCTCACCGGCACCGGTCCTGTTGCACGGATTGGACGAAAGTTGTTGGCCACTACTGGAACACGCCGGGGTGCGCGGCGTGCAGACCCGCATCGGCTTGGAGGACACGCTGCGGCTGCCCGACGGTTCGTCCGCTCCGGACAACGCCGCGCTGGTGTCCGCGGCGGTGCAGCTGCTCAGTCGGTAGGCGCGGCCAGCGCGAAATCGGCGTAGTCGAAACCCGGTACCACCACACAGCTGACCAAGCAGGGCACGTCGTCGCGGGGACGGGCCCGTTGCCAGTGCCCCGGCGGCACGACTAGCTGCGGCTGTTCTCCGGCGATGATATCGGCGCCGAGCAAATGCGTTGTGGCAGTGTCTTGTTCGGCCCCCATTTGCAGCAGCAGCGGACCGCCGAAGTGATAGAGCCACAGTTCGGCGCTGCGCACCGTATGCCATGCCGACTGCTGACCGGGCATGAGCAGGAACAGGATTGCGGTGCCGGCGCTGCGCGGACCGGTGTAGTCGGGTGGTAGCGCGGACTGCGGCATTGTCAGCCCGCTGCGCCAGGTCTCCTTGAACCAGCCGCCCTCGGGATGAGGGGACAGGTCGAGCCGACGCGCCCACTCCGGAAGGTCGCTCATCGCAAATGCCCCCTCAATCGGTTCTGGGACTCCACAATAAAGACGATGGCTACCGGCAAGGCACCTATTGTGCTGATCCACGGATTGTGGATGCCGCCGCACAGTTGGCGCGGCTGGATCGAGCGCTACAGCGCGGCGGGGCACACGGTGCATGCACCCGCATGGCCAGGAGTATCGAAGCTCGAAGAGGAACTCGACCACGCCAAGGCGCCGGCCGACATCGGCGTCGTTGACGTGGTGGATCACTACGACGCCGTCGTGCGGGCGCTGCCCGAGCCGCCGATCCTGATGGGGCATTCCTTCGGCGGACTGATCACCCAGATGCTGCTCAGCCGCGGGCTGGGCCGTGCCGGTGTCGCCATCCACCCAGCCGCGCCGCGCGGCGTCTACCGGCTTCCGTTGTCGGTACTGAGGGCCACGTTTCCCGTGTTTCGCCGACCGTCGAACCGTCACCGTGCAGTGCCTCTCACGTCGGCGGAGTTCCACTACGCGTTCGCCAACACCGTTTCGCGGGCCGAATCGGACTCCTGGCACGCCAAGCTGGCGATCCCCGCGCCGGGCCGGCCACTGTTCCAGTCAGCGATCGCCAACTTCACCCCGAAGTCGAGGGCGGCGACGGTGGTCGACTTCACCAAGCCGGACCGAGCGCCGCTGCTATTGATCGCTGGAGGCCGCGACCATATCGTGCCGTCCTCGGTGGTCTACGAGAACTTCAACCGCTACCGGCGGTCGCCTGCCGCGACGGACTTCAAGCTGTTCGACGACCGGTCCCATTTGACGGCTGCGTTGGACGGCTGGAGCGACGTGGCCGACTACGCGTTGACGTGGACGGCCGGGTACAGCGGATAGTCTGACCGCATGGCTCGCCTGCGCCCCGGTTGGCTGGTCGTGCTGTGCGCGGCGGTGCTGGCGGTCAGTGTCTGGTTGCCGTGGCTGACCAGTCAAGCAGACGGCGGCGGCCGCGCGAACGCAATCGGCGGCATTGTCGGCACCATGCCGGTGCCGCCGGACGGGTTCGGTGTCGGGCAACTCATCGTCCTGCTGGCTTCGACGTTGATTGTCGCAGGCGCGATGGCTGCGCGTGAGCTGTTCGGCCGGCTGGCATCGACGGCGGCACTGACCATTTCGGTGCTGCTGGTGGTGTTGACGATGTGGTACTACCGGCTCTATGTGTACTCGCCGGTGGCGGCGGGCTATGGGCTTTACCTTGGCGCCGCGGCGGCGGTGGCGGCGGTGATGCTGTCGGTGTGGGCGATGGTTGCTGCGTGGTCCGCGGCGGGCCGGATGTCATGAGCGGTTTCGTCGACCCGGTCTCGTTGACCGGCGAGCGCTGGGTGACGCTGGAACCGCTTGCGCGCGAGCATCTTCCGGAGATCGCCGCGGCCGCCGCCGATGGTGAGCTTGGCCGCCTGTGGTTTACCCACGCGCCGAAGGCGGCCGCCGCCGAGCAGTGGGTCGACATGCGACTGGCGGCCCAGAACCCGGATGAGGGCCTGACTTTCGTGGTCCGCAGTCTCGACGGCGCTTTCATCGGGTCATCGAGCTATCTGAACGTCGACGCCCCAAACCGTCGGCTGGAGATCGGCAACACGTGGTACGTGGCTTCGGCCCGGCGAAGCGGGGTCAATTCCGAGACGAAGCTGTTGATGCTCGGCCATGCCTTCGATCAGTTAGGCTGCGTCGCAGTCGAATTCCGCACGCACTTCTTCAACTCCACCAGCAGGGCGGCGATCGAACGGTTGGGCGCCAAACTGGACGGCATCCTGCGCAGCCACCAGGTGCTGGCCGACGGGTCGCGCCGCGACACGGTGGTGTACTCGATCCTCGACATCGAGTGGCCTGCGGTGCGCAACAATCTGCGACACCGACTGGATTCCAACGGCTAACGCCAGCCCAGCGCGGGCGCTGCTTCCGTGGCGATGAGCTCGATCGATTCCAGCACGTATTCGCCGGGCGGGTCGACGGGATGTACCTGAACGATCAGGTCGGTCGCTTCGGCCAGGATCGTCGAGTCGGCGGCCAGCATGTCGATGACTTCGGCTGGCGTCCCGGCGTTCACATCGATGACGTCGGGTACCGGTAGGTCGTTGCGTCGCAGCCAATCGACGTGACCCGCGACGCCTTGGCGGGCAAGCTCTTTCGCCCGCACACCATCACGAAGCACGAACACCGACCGCGACGCGCCGATTCGCGGCGGTCGTCCGTCCGGCAGGTTTTCCCGGTACGCATCGACGATCGGTTGTTGGATGTCGTGCAGCGCGGTGTCCACCGATCGGGGCTGCGTCCGAGACAGAAGCAGCCCACAGCCGTCGCGCGCGGCGCGGCTGCCGCCCTCGACAGAGAACGTGGCCTGCCACAGATCGTCGAGCAGGCGGTGTCCGCTGGGATGCATCGGGCGGTGGCGGGCATCCAGGCCCGCGCCGTGCAGGGCGTCGCGCAGCCGCTGGAAGTTGTTGGCAAACAGCCCGTTTCGATCCCCACCGGTGCCCACGCCGAGTTCCAGCCGTCCTTCACACAACGCGTCGAGCACGGCGGCGTCCTCGGCCACCCGGATCGGGTCCTCGAGCGCAAGTGTGATGATCGCGGTGCCGAGCCGGATCCGTTCGGTCTGCGCGGCCATCCACGCCAGGAAGACGAGCGGCGACGGCAGGCCGCCCTCTTCGACGTCGAAGTGATGCTGCGCGACCCAGCCGACGTCATAGCCGAGTCGTTCGGCAAGCAGAAACTGTTCGCGCGCTTGCGAATACAGCAACGATGCAGGCGCGTCGGGACGATCGGGGAGTAGACGGGTGAACAGCCCAAGTCGTCGGCTGTTCACCCGTCTAGGCCTCCGCTATTCCGATTCGACGGTAGTCGGCTCGATCGACTTCTGCCCGCCGCCGTGGGCAACGTCGATCTTGCGCGGCTTGGCACGTTCGGCCAGCGGGATGGTCACGGTCAACACGCCGTTCTCATACGTCGCGGAAATGGCCGACGCATCGATGCCCTCGCCGAGCGACAGCTGCCGCCGGTACGTGCCGAAGAACCGCTCGCTGGCCAGCCACTGAACTGACTCCTCGGAACGAGCCGTGCGGTGTGCCGAGATGGTCAGTGTGCCGTTGTCGACGTTGACATCGACCGAGCCAGGATCGACACCGGGCAGGTCGGCCGTCAGAACGTAGTGATCGTCGATCTTGCATAGATCCATCGGCATGAATCGCGGGGTTCGACTTGATCCGGTCTGGCTGGTCAGCAGGCCCCGGGTCCAAGCATCAAGGTCACTGAACGGATCAAAGGTAAGCACAGCAATCCACCTCCTACGTCACCTCAGAGCCCGCCACCCTGGCGGGCAGCCAAATCACTGTGCACCTGGCATTTTAGCACTCTCACTCGGAGAGTGCTAGTTCCCGAAGGCGACGTCTTTGGTCTCGACCGTGGCGGCGGTCCGGCCCGGCGCCGACTGGTAGCTCCAGTACAGGTTGGTATGCGCAATGACCTGGCCCGGCGGCGGTGCACCCCACTGCGTCTTGTCACCTGTCGTATGGGCGTCGCTGACGAGGGTCACGTAGTACCCCCTGACGAAGGCGCCGTGCACCGTCGAGCGAACGCATGCGTCGGTCTCTGCTCCCGCTACCACGAGGCGTCCAACCTCGAGCCCTGAGAGCACGTTCTCGAGCGTGGTGGCCTCAAACGAGTCGCCGTAGTTCTTGTCCACCCGCGGCTCACCGTCTGCCGGTGTCAGCTCCGGCACGATCTGCCAGTCGTCGCTGCCCCTGATGATGTCCTCATCGGAGTGCTGGACCCACACCACGGGGACGTTTTCCCGCCGGGCGCGATCGACAAGACTGTCGATGTTCGCGACGACTGCCTCGCGCTCATGCGCTCCCTCGACGACGCAGTTCTGTACGTCGACGACGAGCAGTGCGCTGTTGGGCCGGTTCTCGAGTGTCGTCAATGTTTTCCCCTCACCATCGATTCCATCTCCGTCGACCGTAACGCGGCCGTGCGACGATGCCTCTATGCCAGCCGCGACGCAGGATCTGCTTGCCGGGGTACGGCGATTGTGCCTGGCACTGCCCGAGGTGACCGAGGGGCTGACCCACGGCGGCGAAACCTGGTTCGTGCGCCGACGGTCGTTCGCCAAGTTCGTCGACCCCGACAAGCATCGGCTCGATGAGCGGCATGTCGCGTTCTGGGCCGCTGCGCCCCCCGGTGCCCGCAATGAGCTTGTCGCGGAGGACCCACAGCGGTTCTTCGTCCCGCGGTTCGGCGGCTACGACTGGGTCGGCATGCGACTGGATCTGCAGCCAGCCGGACCCGACTGGCAAGAGGTCGCCGAGATCCTCACGGATGCCTATCGTCAGGTGGCGCCGAAGTTCCTCATCGCCCGGCTCGACTAACCGGGGCCACCTGTACTCCGGTGAGCGGCTCGGTGCACTGATCGCAGACCAGTGAGGCGCCGAACCGCCCGCCGCAGACCGTGTGGGTCAAGGTCACGGCAGGCCCCTCGGGCGCCTGGAACCAGTGCTGCGCCCATTGCAGCGCGGACACCAGCACCGGGAACAACGCCCTGCCCTTTTCGGTGAGCCGGTATCGGTTGTCCGTCGATCCGATTACGCCGTTGGCGGTGAAGATCGCCAGCCGGTCGGCGATCGAACCCGGCGGTGCGCCGAGCTGGGTCTGAAAGTCGGTGAACCGGCTGATTCCCACGAAAGCCGCGACCAACAGCGCGAAACCCCAGCGGTTGCCCAACACGCTCATCGTCTGCGGAAACAGGCCGGCCGCGTCGCGCTGATCGGCCTCGGACCGGCGCCGGGTCGATGCGACGGGGATGGACCGCGGCCACGAACCGCTCGGGCCCCACTGTGCGACAACGTCTTTGTCGCTGGCGGCTTCATTGCACGAGCGGCAGACGAGCAACGGAGCGAAGTCAGTGCCGCACGCGATATGCCTCATGCGTGGCAAGCTCTCGGCATGGTCGGGCACCCATCGTCGCTCCCACTCCCAGATCGACACGAGCACGGGCCATAACGACCGGCTGCGCGGGGTCACCAGATACTCGGAGCGGGTCGGGTTCAGCTGATAGACACGGCGGTCCAGCAGGCCGTCGCGCGTCAGCGACTGCAGGCGACGGGTGAGCACGGAATTCGAGATCGGCAGCCGCACTTTGAATTCGGCGAACCGCGTCGCGCCGAGCAGGGCCTGCTGGATGACCAGCAGCGTCCACTCGTCACCGAGCAGTCCGAGCATGCGGGCTACGGCGTTGGGCTCCGGCTGCTCCACTACAGCCACTACAGCCCGATCGCCGCCGCCGCGGAGTCGGTCTCGTGCCACCGCCGCAACTGTGAACCGGAGGCCCAGGTGGAATGCGTCCCACTCGAGATCCGCTCCGGCAGAGCCAGTTTGCAAACCGGCCCGTCGCCGACCCTGGCGGCGTCGAACACCAGACAGTACGAGGCGTCGGCGTTCATGTCCGTGGTCAGTGTGACCAAGTAGCCGTCGTCCTCATCCGTGCTGCCGACGCGCGGCGCCATCGCCGTCTCGCTGCCGTACACGCCGTCCTCGAATGCGAATCGCTCCTCGGCTCCACTGTGCAGATCGTGCTTGACTAGCCCGTCGAACAGGAACCACCCCGGCTTCCCCGTCGCGGCGTAGGTGTACCGGTACTTTCCGCCGGCGTAGCCACCGTTGATCATGCCGAACTCGGTGATGCTGTCCGACAGTTGTTCCTCGTGCGTCTCGCCGGTGACGAGGTTGAACCTCCAGCGATGCAGCCTGGCCTGGAGCCGGTCCAACGCCAGGAACCGAAACGCCTTGTCCCACTTGTCACCGCTGAGCGAGTCGACCGGCGAGGGTTCGCCCTCGAAGAACCCGTCGAGCACAATCTCGTCGCCGTCCTCATAGGCGTTGGTGAAGTGCAGCACGAACGTCGGGTCGGCCTCGAACCAGCGAATTTCGTCGGTTCCGCCGCGGCGAGGAATGACGGCAAACCGAGACGGCATGTCAGGGTGAAACCCCGGCAGGTGCACGTCGGCTTGCAGCAGCTTGGGATCCCAGAACAGCGGAAAGTCGTTGAGAATGACGTAGTTTCGGGTTAATGCCATATCGTGCGGCAGCCGCGGACCTGGCAGCGGGATGTCCACGTAGTGCACAAGCTGATCGTTTTCATCGACGACGCCGTAGTGCATGTACGGCGCTTCCTTGCTGTAGTTGAAGAACAGCAGTTCGCTGGTCTCGTCGTCGACCTTGGGATGAGCCGAGACGCCCCAGTCGAACGGGAACTCGCCGCCCCAGGCCGCCTTGCCCAGCGTGTCCCCGGAGTACGGGTCCACCCTGTACAAGTCGCCGCACTGGTAGAAACTCGTCAGCGCGGTGCCGCGGTGTACGATCACGTCGGTGCTCGACGCGTCCTTCATCAAGGTTCTTGCGCCCCAGCCCTTGTCGCGCTTGGCGATCTGCACAGGCTCGGCAAGACCCGGCCACAGCGGGCCGCCCGCCTCGTTCTCGGCGAGGAAACCCTCCGTGCGGATAAACCTGTTGCGGTAGAACGCCTTCCCGTCCCGGAACCCGACTACATGCACCATGCCGTCGCCGTCGAACGGATGGTAGAACTTCAGCGCCGGATGCAGCGGATTCTCGGTGTTGCGCAGATACACGCCATCGAGATCAGCCGGAACCTCACCTTCGACGACGGTCAGGTCGTCGGCGTCCCATTCGGTGGTCTGCGGACGCCACGGCCCGGTGCGGTAGGGGTGGTCGTCGTCCTCGGGCAGTGTGGAGAGATATTTGGCGACAATCTCTGGGTTTGTTGCGGCCATTTCAGACTCCGCTCACGACGAAGCTCACTGTGGTGGCTGTGCTGCCGCCGAAGTTGAGCGTGCCGAACCTCTTTGCACCGTCGACTTGATAGTCGCCGGCCGTTCCGCTGACCTGCTTTGCGGCGTCGACGAGCATGCGCACGCCGGACGCGCCGACCGGATGACCACCGCCGATCAGTCCGCCGCTGGGGTTGATCGGCAGCCGGCCGCCGAGTTCAATCTCGTTGTTTTCGATCGCCTTCCACGATTCGCCCGGTCCGGTCAGGCCGATGTGGTCAATGGCGAGGTACTCGCTGGGGGTGAAGCAGTCGTGCACCTCGAACCCGTCGACGTCATCGAGCGTGACGCGGGCGCGGCCGAACGCGTCGAGCACCGCCGACCGCACGTGTGGCAGCACATAGGGGTCGCCGGCGGCGCGGTCGAGTTTCTGTTGCAAACCCAGACCCACCGTGCGGTGGCCCCAGCCGTCGACGCGGCCGATCGGCCGCACGTCCGGATGGTCGCGCAGATACTCGTCGGTGACCAGCACGATGCCTGCGCCGCCGTCGGTCATCTGGCTGCAGTCGAACCGGCGCAGCCGGCCCTCGATCGGCGGGTTGGCTTCATCGGCGCGAATCGGATCCGGGACCGTCCAATCTCGGGTCTGCGCGTTCGGATTCGCGCGGGCGTTGGCGAAGTTCAACTGGGCGATCGCCCGCAAATGCGCGTCGTCGATGCCGTATCGGCGATCGTATTCGTCGGCCACGCGGTCGAACAGGTACGGCCACATGAACTTTGCCTCGCCACCCTCGTGGTCGGTCCAGGCGGCAGCGCCGAGGTGCTGCGCTGCGGTGTCAGGAGACACCGTCTTCTCCAGTTCGACGCCGACGACCAGGGCGGTGCGGTACGCGCCTGACCGCAGATCCGACAATGCCGCGAGGGTCGCGACGCTTCCGGATGCGCAAGCGGCTTCATGGCGGGACGCGGGGGTGTTCCAGAGACCGTCGTTGACACTGGCCGGCATCGCGCCGAGGTGGGCCTGCCGGGTGAACAACTCGCCGAAGGCATTGGCCACGTGAACCACTTCGATGTCCGCAGCGTCGACCCTGGCTCCGGTCAGCGTGTGGTCGACCACTTCGGCGGTCAGGTCGGCGAAATCATGGCCTTCGCGGGTGAAGTTGCGTGCGAAATCGCTCTGATAGCCGCCGAGGATCCAGACGTTGGGAGTGCCCATGACGCGACGGTACTACAACTAAGAGAGTGACTCGGCCGATTCGCCCATCCCCGGAGGCGGCCCCGCCGGCTCTCTGTCTGAACCGACGAGACCTCAGCGAACGCGATAGTCGACCATCGCGCGCGCCTGTACTGGGGCATTGCCCGCTGTGTCGAATGACAAACGCATATCCCGGCGTGACATCGGGAAGCCTTAAGGGATGACGCAGCCGCGGAACTACGACCTGGCTCGGCGAATGGCCGAGCTGGCGCGCGCTTCCGCGGCGCCGCGAAGCGTCGAAGACGTGCTGTCGGACGTGACTGCAGCGGCGAAGGAGCTGATCCCCGGGACGGATACGGCAGGAGTGCTGCTCATCGGAAAGGCCGGAAAATTCGACTCCGTCGCCGGCACCTCTGACCTGCCGCATCTACTGGATGAGCTGCAGATGAAGTTCAACGAGGGGCCGTGTGTGGAGGCGGCGCTCGATGAACTGATCGTGCGGACCGAGGATTTTCGATCCGAGGAGCGCTGGCCCAAATACTCAACAGCGGTGGTCGAGATCGGCGTCCTGAGCGGGTTGTCGTTCAAGCTCTACACCGCCGATCGGACCGCAGGGGCGCTGAACCTGTTCTCGTTCAAGCCCAATGCATTTGACGCAGAGGACGAAACCACCGGCGTAGTCCTTGCGGCGCACGCGGCGGCGGCGATCCTGTCCAGCCGCCATGGTGAACAGCTCGAGTCGGCACTGACCACAAGGGACCGCATCGGGCAGGCCAAGGGCATCATCATGGAACGGTTTGGCGTCGACGATGTGCAGGCGTTCGAGATGCTGCGCCGGCTGTCCCAGGACAGCAACACCCGGCTGATCGACATCGCGCAACGGGTCATCGATACGCGCGGCGATTAAGCATCGGGACGCGGATTGACGCGCGCGTAAGCGGGTATTTCACTCGTATTGGGGACGGATGCGAGGGGGACCTTGTGCACGCCGGAGTATGCGCGATCGTGGGCGGCGCCGTGGTTGCCGCGGCGGTCGCGTGCGGTTCACCCTCCAGTGAGCCGGCCGATCCGATGCGCACGTCCGAGCCAGTGCCTTCCCCGGCTGCCGCCTCGCTTCAGGCAGCGGTCGCACTTCCGCCGAACGCCGATGGCGACCCGGCGTGTCCCGTCGCCGACGCGTGGGGGAAGGACCCGTTCGGCGCTGGCATCCTGGTCACCCACTGGAGCGATGACACCGCGCCCGTCACCGTGCTGGTGCGCACGAGGGTCGGCAACGATCAAGCGCAGCGTGCGCTGCTCGGCCCCGGCGAACTGCGGTTGTTCGAGTTCCCTGAGATCGACCAGGCCGCCGTCTCCGAAGTGATCATCATGACCAATACCCGCAGGTGTTACGTGGCGGCAGACCCGGCAGCGCTGGGCTGAGGCCGGTTACCAGCCTGGGGTCGCGACTGTGACGCTTCCGTCGCCGAGCCGGACGCTGCCGTCGCCAACGCGCACACTGCCATCTGCATATGACTTCTGCTGGTTCACCTTGACGCGAGGATTGCTCGGCGGGTCGGGCTGTGGATCAAAGGCGTGCGCGGTGCCCGAGGCCAGTCCCAGTCCGACCAGCGCAACGCCGGCGGACAGGACACCCCTCGCGACCACGGTCTTCAGGTTGTGGCTCATGGTTCTATCCCTTCAATGCTGGCGGCTCTGTGGTGGCCGCGCCGCAAGTGAAGCGGGCGTGCGCTGCTACCGATCCCAAGAACTCCGGTGTGATCGCGACCGAAACCATCGCTGACCTGCGAAAAACAGTGAGTGCCCCCGCCAGGATTCGAACCTGCGACACCGGCTTTAGCAGCAGCGGTTTGCCGTCGCGTTCTGTTAATTCTCAGAAACCACTGCTGAGCAGCCGGTCCCGAGTGTGTTGCGTCTCAACGCTTCTCGCGGAATGTCGCTGATGCTCGGCCATATACGATGAATAAGCGATGAGTGGGAACCGGGCACGGCGGGGGCAGTGACAGGGATAGATCGGCGACGGTCCAGCGCATCGGGAACCCTTCGTCTGACTACCGCGTCCTACCGCATACGGCCCGCCATGTCGGCTCCGGTGGCGGGCCTCGTTCATGCCAATCAATGTGCGAGTGAACCGCCCTTCTCCGCCGACAAAGGGATACGGTGCCGAGTCGGTGTAGGCGAATCAGGCGTCTATTTGGCGACCATCGGCAGGACGCTGCCAGAGTTGGGTAACCAGGCGGCCCAGATAAGTGCGATTAGTACGCGCGTGCCGGGGCCCGCTGAGCGTCGCTCGTCAGAGCCCATGCAACCCTATCCGTTGCTCTCCGTAGCGTCCGTACCTTTTCTTGTAGACGTAGCAGTACGTTTCGCAGACGTAGCCTGATCTCCACTCGTGGTTTGGTTCCCACCCGCCTTGCCGGTCACCACCTTGTCGCCGCGAGTGCTGGACGCGTCGGTCGTGTAAGTGGTCCGCGCGGTGGTGGACTGCGTGGCCGCAACGGCATTGGCCGGCCCCGGCTGCGTGGCGAGCGGCGTGCTCGTTGTCACCGTGTCTGGCACGTCCGCGCGGTCAGGAGCTGTCGTCGTGATTACGGTGTCGGCGACCGCGCCGCCGTTTGCGTTCTGCGGTTGGGTAGATGGGGAAACAGAGTCAGCTGCTGTTGGGGCCAGGCTCGGTGAAACCGTGGCATCCTGGGGCACCGCCATCGGGTCGGAGACAACCGAAGCAGACAGCGGCGAAGCGGCGGCGCGAGTGGTCCCAGCCGGCGCTGGCTTAGCCGTCTGCA
>DASRJA010000321.1:0-6060 GCA_035649695.1 Mycobacterium sp.
CACCTCGCTGATCTTCGACGACGTAACGGGCGTGCCCCGCCGCTGTCTCGTGCTGATTCCCCGTGTCATGCAGCCCAACTCCGATCGCGTCGACGCTGTCCGCTACCGGTTCGTCGGACCGTGCATCGATCCGCGGCGAGAGAACGCCGACGATTGGACGCCACCCGCCGGGGACGGTCCTCTCGCCCTGATGGCGTTCGGCACCGCCTACACCGACCGAATCGACCTGTACCGCAATGTGATTGGGGCGCTCGATGGCACCGGTTGGCGCCTCGTCATTGCCACGGGCCGGGTGGCACCCGACGAGCTGGGCGACGTGCATGGCTGGGTGCAGGTGCGAAAGACCGTGCCGCAGCCGGCGGTGCTCCGGGTGGCCGACGCGTTCGTGACGCACGCGGGTATGGGCTCGTGCACCGAGGGACTCTGGTACGGCGTGCCGATGCTCGCCATTCCCCAGGCGGTCGATCAGCCGTCGAATGCCGATCAGCTCGAGGCGATCGGGGCGGGTCGGCACCTTACCGGCGTTTCCCCGAGTCCCGGCCAAATCCGCGACGCGTTCCTGGAGGTGGCGGCCGACTCACAGATTCGGTTGCGGCTGAAGGCGATTCGAGATGAGCTGCACCGCGTCGGCGGTCCCGGGCACGCGGCCGACGCGGTCGAAGACGTCGCCAGCGGGCGCTGGTGATCGCGACTTGTCGGCGCGTCGACCCGTCATGCGCGCAATCATCGGTCAGGCTGAACGAATGCGCATCAGAATCCCGGCCGCCGCAATGGCGATCACCATGGGGCTGAGCGTGCTTGCCAGCGCACCATCGTCGGCGGCCTCTGACGAAGACCAGGTTCGCGCCGTGCTCAATGGGATGAACGCCTCCTACAACCGCACCGATTTCGGCACGTTCGCGTCGCATCTGTGTGAAGCCATGCTGAACGCCGCTGGGTTGGAAGCGGGTTGGTATGCGAGCAGGAAGTCCGACGGACCCACGCAGATCACCATCAACTCGGTCGACGTGACCGGCGGCCCCCGCCCGCAAGTTGCCGTTGCCAACGTCCGATTCGTCGCGGCCAACCACAGCGACGCGAAAACCCTCGACGTCGAATTTCTTCGCGAGGCCGGCGAGTGGAAAGCCTGCCGCTACGACGCCGGCCAGTCGGTGTAGCTCCGTCTAGGTCGCCGTCTCCTGCGCCGACAGCGCCAACCACACTCCGTTCTGCAGCACGAACACATCGGTGAATCGCGAGACTCCGGCCACTTTGCCGTCCTGCGTCATGGTGTTGACCCCATGGATCACCGCAGTGTCGCCCGCGATGTCGACGAGCTGCTCCGACGGGTTCATCGTGATCGGCAACGGCTCGGTGCTCGCGATCTCGTCGGCACGGCTCAGCAGCCGCCCGTCGGAGTTGATGTGCTTGTAGGTCGGGCTGAGGATCGACTCGACAGTCGGCACGTCCCCGGCGGTGATCGCCTTCAGCCAGCGTGCCTCCTGGGCGAGCACGTCGGCGCACGCTCCCACCTCGAGTGGCAGCGGAGCGTTCGTCGCGGCATCCGAGCAACTGTCGGCGCTTGCGATTGCCGGCGAGACGACCGCGACGGCGGCGGGAACCGCCGCAAGTGCCAACACGATCGCGAACATCCTGGCTTTCGATTGCGCTCGTCGGCTCATATGTTCGGTCTCCTTCATCGTCGGTTGCTACGTTTCATGTCGAGCGGTCCGACGAAAGGGTAGGCGTTGTCCGGCGATTGGGGATCGGTACTTACAGAACTCATTCCGCTGGCGCTGGTGGTCGCGCTCTCGCCGCTGTCGATCATTCCGGCGGTGCTCGTGCTGCACACCCCGCGACCTCGACCAGCGGGGCTGGCTTTCCTGGCCGGCTGGTTTGTCGGCCTTGCGGCGTTGACGGCGATCTTCGTCGAGGTGTCGGACCTACTCGGCGATCTCGACAAGCCACCGCGTTGGGCGTCGTGGGTGCGCGTCCTCGTGGGCGCGGCGTTGATCGTGTTCGGCATCTACCGGTGGCTGATGCGCAAGCGCTCGGCGCATACACCCGGCTGGATGCAGAGCATCGGCAAGCTCACGCCGGCTAGGGCCGGCCTCGCCGGTGTGGCGTTGACCGTCGTCAATCCGAAGGTGCTATTCATCTGCGCCGCAGCGGGTTTGGCGATCGGCACCGCCGGACTGGGAACAACGCGCGCGTGGGTCGCGGTGGCCTGGTACGTGGCGGTCGCCGGGTCAACAGTGGCGATTCCCATCCTCGCGTACACGGTGTCCGGTGACCGCCTCGACGAATCATTGCGACGGCTCAAGGACTGGATGGAGCGCCAGCACGCCGTTTTGGTGGCCGCCATCCTGATCGTCATCGGTCTTCTGGTGCTGTACAAGGGAATTCACGGGCTATGAGGCGGGCAGTCCAAGCTCCGCCGCATCGGCCGTCAGGTAGCGCGTCACTGTCGGTGCGATCAGCTTGACTACGTCATCCACCGGCAGCGTCGCCAGCGGTGGCACCTCAATGATGTAGCGCAGCATGGCCGTTCCAACCAGCTGGCTGGCAGCCAGCAGCGCGCGCAGCCGAGCCTGCTCGCCACCCCCCAACACCCCTGACACCGCGCTCAGCACGTAGTTCTGCATGAAGCTGCGAAACGCGTCGTGCGCGTGGGAATTCGACGTGGCCGACTGCAGCATCGCTCGCATGCTCGCGGCGGTGTCGGGCGTCTCCCAGATCCGCAGATACGTGCGCACCATCCGGGTGCCGACGTCGGGATCCTCATCGCCGGTGAGTGCCGCGACCAACAGCTCGGGATCGATGATCAGCCGCAGCGACTCGCGGAACAGCTCCTCTTTCGACCCGAACAGGTAGAGCACCATCGACGCGTCGACGCGCGCGTCCTCGGCGATCGCGCGAAGCGTCGTCTTCTCGTAGCCCTCGCTCCCGAATCGCCGCTTGGCCGCCGACAGCACCGCGTCGCGGGACACCGGTTCGCCCTGGCGTCGACCCCGGCGCTTCGTCGTCGTAGCTGGTGAGGGCATATGCCGACGATAACATTTCAATAGTTGTTGAAATAGCTGCCTGTCGGCGTTACGCTCGGGCGGACAGGAATTCAACGCGAGATGAAATGAGGAGCCGGCCGTGACCACCCAGTCACCACCCCGATCCACACACCACGCTGAACCGACGCACGAGCCACCTGCGGCGCTGCGAGTCACCGGCATCTTGATCGCGCTCGCTGCGGCGTTGGCCCTGATTGCGATCGCGTTCGCACTGCCAGCCGCGAAGTCCAAGCCGCACGATGTGCCGATCGGCACCGTCGGCCCACAGGCAGTCACTGGTCAGATCGCCGATGTTCTTCAGCGGACCGCACCCGGCGCCTTCGCCGTCACCATCTACCCGAATGAGGCCGAACTGCGCACCGCGATTCGCGATCGCGAGGTCTACGGCGGCCTTTCGTTCGGACAGCAAGGCCCGACACTGTTGACGGCCACGGGCGCCAGTCCGGCCGTCGCGCAGCTGCTGAGCCAGGTCGGCGACGGTATTTCCCAGCAGGCGGGCGCACCGCTGCACACCGAAGACCTGGCGCCCCCGCCCGCCGGGGACCAGCGCGGAACCGGGCTCGCCGCCGCCGCATTGCCGGTCACATTGGCCGGACTGCTGCCCGTCATCGTGCTGACGATGATGATTCCGCTCGGCGTGTGGGCGCGGTTCGCGGCCATCGCTGCATTCTCGGGTCTGGCGGGCATCACGATCGCGGTCGTGCTCCGATATGTCCTCGGGTCGATCGACCAGAACTTCTGGGCCGTCGCAGGGGGGCTTGCGCTGGGAGCGTTGGCCGTTGCCGTGTTCGTCTTGGGCCTCGCGTCGCTCTTCGGACGGGTCGGCCTGGTGCTCGGGGCTCTGCTGGCGCTGTTGCTCGGAAACCCACTATCGGGGATGACCAGCGCACCGGAGATGCTGCCCGCAGGGTGGGGTGGCCTCGGCCAGTTCCTGCCCCAGGGCGCCAACGCGACGCTGCTGCGCTCGACCGCATTCTTCGACGGCGCCGGCGCGAGCACTCCGATCGCCGTCCTCGTCTGCTGGGCGGTGGTCGGGGCTCTGATCGTCGTCATCGCCGCGCAGCGCCTGCAAGTCGAGAAGTTCCGAGTCTCCGCAGAATCGGATGCGCCGGGACATCCCGTGCCTCGTGATGTACCGCAACCGGACTTAGCCGCCGCGACGTCATTTCGGCCACGGTGGACGTCCGACGCGCATCCTGCCGCAGGCTGACAACAGGGGCCCGTCGTGACGATCAACTCAGTACCGACAGCGAGACGGAACCACCACGCTGCGCCGGTGCACGAACCGCCGGCGGCGATCCGCGCCACCGCGATCGTCGTGGCCCTGACGACGGCGTTGGCGATCCTCGCGATCGCGTTCGCACTGCCGGCCGCCCGCTCCAAGCCGCACGATATCCCGATCGGTGCTGCCGGGCCGCAGGCCGCGAGCGGACAAGTCGCCGACATCCTCGAGCAGCACGCGCCAGGCGCGTTCGCACTCACCTATTACCCCGGCGAGGCGGCGCTGCGCGATGCGATCCGCAATCGGGATGTCTACGGCGGCATGTCCTTTCGCCCCGATGGCCGCAGCCTGCTGATCGCCACCGGCGGTAGCCCGGTCGTCGCGCAGATGCTGACGCAGATCGGCAACGGCGTTGCGCAGCAAGCAGGCGTGCCGTTGCACACCGAGGACCTCGCCCCGCCGACCGCTGACGACCCCCGCGGCGCGGGCCTGGCCGCGTCGGCGCTGCCGATCACGCTGGCCGGCCTGCTGCCCGCTGTCGCCCTGGTGCTGCTGGTGCGGCGCGAGGTGTGGACGCGCCTCGTCGCCGCGGTGGTGTTCGCCGCGGGGGCGGGCGTCACGATTGCCGCGCTGCTGCGCTACGTCTTCGGGTCCATCGACCAGAACCTGTGGGGCGTCGCGGCGGGGCTCACCCTGGGACTGCTGGCCGCCGGCCTGTCGGTGCTGGGCCTGGGCTCGCTGTTCGGGCGCGGTGGACTCGCCGTCGGCGCGCTGCTGGCCTTGCTGCTCGGCAACCCGCTGTCGGGCCTGACCAGCGCGCCAGAAATGCTGCCGAGCGGGTGGGGCACCCTTGGCCAGTGGCTGCCACAGGGAGCCACCGCGACGTTGCTGCGCTCCACCGCGTTCTTCGATGGTGCAGGCGCGGCGACTGCGATCGCGGCGCTGACATGCTGGGCGGTTACCGGTACGGCACTCGTGGTGATCGCCGCCGTTCGCCAGGGTAGATCGGTGCCCGCCTAAACTCGGGCGGCGTGGGACTGGACGACCGCGACTCGCTGCGCATACTGCGCGACGCGATCGATCCTGCGTTGGGGTCCGACGAGCTGATCCGCGACTTCTACACCCGCTGGTTCGCCGTCGACATCACGGCCCGCGACCTGTTTCCGCCCGATATGGATGTGCAACGCGACGCGTTCGCCAAGGCTGTGACGTGGCTGCTGTCCGAATTGATCGCTCAGCGGGCGGATGAGCCGGTGGCGTTCCTCGCTCAGCTAGGCCGCGACCACCGCAAATACGCTGTGACGCAACAGCATTACGACACGATGCAGGATGCGCTGCTCACTACCCTCCGCAGTCATCTGATCGCGCGCTGGAACGACAGGCTGGCCGCGGCCGCGCAAGACGCGGTCACGCTGATCATCGGGGTGATGCGGGGCTCCGCCGATGCCGAGAAGGGACCGCCGTACCGCGACGGCACGGTGATCGAACACGTGCGGAGCACCCGCGATGTCTCGGTGATCCGGCTACAGCTGGATAAGCCGCTGTACTACCACCCCGGCCAGTACGTCACGGTCCAGGTGCCGCAGTGGCCGCGACGGTGGCGTTACCTGAGCCCGGCGATTCCGGCCGACCGTGGCGGAGCGATCGAGTTCCACATCCGCTCGGTCACCGGCGGCATGGTCAGCACGGCGATCGTCGGCGAGACCAAGCCCGGCGATCGGTGGCGGCTGTCCAACCCACACGGCGGCATGCATGTCGACCGCGACGGCGGGGATGTGCTGATGGTCGCCGGCA
>DASRJA010000322.1:0-3049 GCA_035649695.1 Mycobacterium sp.
GCACACCGCTGGACCGCAGCCGTCCGCTATGGGAGATGTACTTCATCGAGGGACTCGCGAACGGCCGGATCGCGGTGCTGGGCAAGATCCATCACGCGCTGGCCGACGGGGTGGCGTCGGCCAACCTGCTGGCGCGGGGAATGGACCTGCAGCAGGGTCCGCAGATCGACCGTGACTCCTATGCCACCGACCCGGCGCCGACAAAAGGCGAGCTCCTGCGATCGGCGTTCGCCGACCACGCCCGACTGGTCGGGCGATTACCGGGCACGGTGCGCTACACGGCGCAGGGGATACGCCGGGTCCGGCAGAGCTCACGGAAGCTGTCCCCGGAGTTGACCCGTCCGTTCACCCCGCCGCCGACGTTCATGAACCACAAGATCGATCCCGTCCGCCGATTCGCGACCGCGACGCTAGCGCTCGCAGACATCAAAGCGACTGGCAAACACCTGGGCGTGACGATCAACGACATGGTGCTGGCGATCTCGGCGGGCGCACTGCGAAAACTGTTGCTGCGCTACGACGGTCATGCCGACAATCCGTTGCTGGCGTCGGTACCGGTGAGCTTCGACTTCTCACCGGACCGCATCTCGGGCAACTACTTCACCGGGGTGCTGGTGGCGTTGCCGACCGACTGCGAGGATCCGCTGGATCGGGTCCGCAACGCGCGCGAAGCGGCGTTGGAGGCCAAGGAAAGTCACAACCTGCTCGGCCCCGAACTGGTGAGCCGGTGGTCGGCGTACTTCCCGCCGAAGCCGGCCGAGGCGATGTTCCGGTGGTTGTCCAACAAGGACGGCCAGAACAAAGTGCTGAACCTGCCGATCTCCAACGTGCCGGGACCGCGTGAGCATGGCCGCGTCGGCGGTGCGCTGGTAACCGAGATCTATTCGGTGGGCCCGCTGACGGCGGGCAGCGGGCTGAACATCACCGTGTGGAGCTATGTCGATCAGCTCAACATCTCGGTGCTGTCCGACGGGCGCACCCTCGACGACCCGCATGAGCTGACCGACGAGATGATCAACGCGTTCGTCGAAATCCGCCGTGCGGCAGGCCTTCCCGAAGAGCTGACGGTCGTCGAATCCGCTATGGCACAGTAATTCTGTCGAGTGGCGAGTTATGTCACGCTTCAGGCGATTTCGCGTGCAATAGGTGGCCACTCGACGCCTGGTTCCGCTTGGCGTGCACCCACGACAGGAACTCTTCGACGGCGCGTGCGGTGTAGTGCCCGCGCGGCGACCCGTAGTAGAAGTCGAACGCGTGCTGGGCGTGCGGGATCTCGGCGTACGCAACGACGGACGTCGACGTCTGGCGCATCGCCTCGGCGAAGTCGCGACCTTCCTGCACAGGGATGATCGAGTCGTCTTGGCCGTGCAGAATGAAAAACGGTGGCGCATCGGGCCGTACCCGTTCGATCGATGACGCGTCGACGTACACCTGCTTGTGCTCGATGAACCGTTTCTTCACCACGAACTTCTGCAGGAACGCAATGAACTCCTTGCGGCCGTCGCCCTTGGCGGAAACCCAGTCGTAGCGGCCGTAGATCGGCACCGCGGCCACCACCGAGGTGTCGGCGTCCTCGAATCCCGGTTGGTACTGCGCGTCGTCAGGGGTCAGCGCAGCCAGCGAGCACAGATGACCGCCCGCCGAGCCGCCGGTGATCGCGACGAAGTCCGGATCGCCGCCATAGTCGGCGATGTTCTCCTTGATCCAGGCCAGCGCGCGCTTGACGTCGACGATGTGGTCCGGCCAGGTATGACGCGGGCTGACGCGGTAATCTATCGACACGCACACCCAGCCACGCTCGGCGAGATGGCTCAGCAGCGGGTACGCCTGCGGCTTGCGCATGCCGATCGCCCACGCACCGCCGGGCACTTGCAGCAGGACCGGCGCCTTGCCGTCCCGGGGCAGGTCGCCCCGTCGCCAGACATCGGCGAGGTTGACCCTCGGGTGCGGGCCGTACTGGACGGTGCTGGCCTTCTCCACATAGCGGCGACGGATCAAGTCGTTGGGCCACACACCGATCATCCTGCGACGCCGGGCGGGTTGCGACTGCGCCGCGATCTTCTCGTAGTCGTCGCCCAACGCCTCGCGCAGCGGCTCCTCGAACTGCGGCTCCGACGCCACATTGCGGCGGTGGATCAGCCACAACAGCGCCCACGCGATGGCGGTGAGCACCAAGGCAATTCGCCCTCGGCGGCCGCGGAAGTCGCCGCGCAGTCCGCGCCGCACCGCGTCGAGCATCGACCCGGCGATATACACCGGCGACATCTCGGTGGTGGGCCAGCCGAACGCGAACACCGGCAGCGTGATGTACCCCTCGCGGCCGAGGGGCCGCACACCGTTGGCGGCGTTGAGCAGCTCCGCTGATGCGCGCAGCAGCGGCCAGCGCCTACGCACCGGCGCGGTCCTGCAATTCGCGGCGCACGATCTTGCCGGTGCTGCCGCGAGGTAGTTCGTCGAGGATCGTGATCTCCCTGGGCACTTTGTAATTCGCCAAGTTATCGCGGACGTGTTGCTTCAGTGTGTCCGGGGTAGCCGTTGCGCCGTCAGCCAAAACCACGAACGCAGCCAGCCGCTGGCCGAACTGTTCGTCGTCCACCCCTATCACCGCCGCCTCGGCCACCTCCTGGTGCGCGGCCAGCGTCTTCTCCACCTCGATGGGGTAGACGTTTTCGCCACCGGAGACGATCATCTCGTCGTCGCGGCCGACAACGAACAGCCGACCTGCGTCGTCGAGGTAACCGACATCGCCGGACGACATGAAGCCCTCGTGGAAATCCTTGGTCTTGCCAGAGGTGTACCCGTCGAACTGACTGGAGTTGCGGACGAAGATGCTGCCGACCTCACCGCGGGGCACTTCGTTGAAATCGTCGTCCAGAACTCGGATTTCGGTGCCGCCGGCAGGCTTTCCCGCGGTATCGGGCGCGGCCCGCAGGTCCTGCGGTGTCGCCGTGGCAATCATGCCGGCCTCGGTGGCGTTGTAGTTGTTGTAGATGACGTCGCCGAACTGATCCATGAACCTGATGACGACATCCGGGCGCATTCGTGAACC
>DASRJA010000323.1:0-6489 GCA_035649695.1 Mycobacterium sp.
CGCGATCACCGTCGAGGAGGGCGGCCGGGTGGGCGACATCACCGAGGAAGCGGTGGATGCGTCGATCGCGCTGCTGGCTCCGCGCGTTGAGCCCGATTAGTCGGCGACGGTGATCGCCTGCGTCGGGCACGAGTCGGCGGCATCGCGGCGATCCAGCTGGCCAAGGCGGCGGGTGCCGAGGTGCATGGCACGGCCTCGCCCGGCAAGCACAAGCGACTGGCAGAGCTCGGCGTCGATCTCGCCATCGACTATCGCCGCGATGGTTGGTGGAAAGGCTTGCCGCCGTACGACATTGTGCTGGATGCCATCGGAGGCAAGTCCCTGAAGCGATCCTATGAGTTATTGCGTCCGGGCGGCCGGCTTGTAGGTTACGGAGCTTCGGCGATGCAACAGGGCGAGAAGCGATCGCTTCGCACCGCGCTACCGCAACTGTTGTCCATGGTGCGCGGTTTCAACCTGATCAAGCAGCCGTCGGAATCCAAGACGTTGATCGGTCTGAACATGCTTGCGCTGAGGGACGACCGCGGCACACTGCAGCCGTGGATCGAGCCGCTGTCAACCGCGCTCGCCGACGGCATCGTCCAGCCTGTGGTCCACGCGGCGGTACCCTTCGCCAACGCCGGTGAGGCCCACCGCATCCTGGCGGCGCGCGAGAACGTCGGCAAGGTCGTGTTGGTGCCCTAAGCCGTAGTCAGCACGGTCGAGATCTGCCAGAGGCGCTCGGCGTTGTTCGGGTCGAGTGCGTATGGTGCCACGCCACCGGTGTGAGTGCCGCGCTCACTGACTTGTGGCGCCACAGCGCAGTCCTCGTAGTAACGGCCGGTGACGCCGTCGAGATCGGGACTCGCCGCCAGCAAGACCGACGTAGCAGCGCCTTGCTCGACTGTCTTCACTGGGGGCAGCCCCAAGGCTGTCGTTTCGCCGAAGTTGGCGAGGTCGTCCGCTCCCATGTGTCGCGCGAGCGCGGTGCTGGCGACGTTGCCAGGCATCAATGCGTTGACTGCAATGCCGTCGTCGGCCCAGCGTTGCGCCGCGCCGACGGCGAAAAGCACGTTCGCCGACTTGGATTGGCCGTAGGACGTCCATTGGTCGTAGGGGCGAAATCGGTAGTGCAGGTCATCGAACACAACCGGGGAGAACAGGTGTCCGATGGAGGCGACGGAGACGACACGCGCGCCGTCGGCTGCGGCCAACCACTTGTGCAGGCCGGTGGCCAAGACGAAATGACCGAGATGGTTTGTGGCGAACTGCATTTCATACCCGGCCGGGGTACGGGTTAGCTGTGGCAACGCCATTACGCCTGCATTGTTGACGAGGATGTGCAGCGGTTCGGTCCACGTGCGCACGAAGCTTGCCACCGACGCCGGATCGGCCAGGTCGAGCGGGGCGACCTGCAGCGCTCCCGTCCCGTGCGGCAGCTTCTCGGCAATAGCGTTCGCGACTTTCGTGCCGGCCTCGGGGTTGCGGACCGCCAGCGTCACGTCGGCGCCGGTTGATGCGAGCGCGCGGGCCGTTTCGACACCGATTCCCGAGCTGGCGCCCGTCACGATGGCGCGTCGTCCGTGCATATCGACGTCCCGGACGATCTCGGCGGCCGTGGTGGCGGCTCCGTATTTGCTCGTAGGCATGGCGGTCTCCTTCGAGGATTCACCGGATTAACCGATCGTCAGTGGGCGGGTTTCGGTCCAATCGACCATGAGTTTGCGCTGGCGGAAAAACCAGGTGCCGTCGTGTTTGACGAACGTGTCGAGATAGCGGATCGCTGCGACCATCAGGCTGCGTGCCGACCCGTCGACCTTGACGTGGTGGGCCAGGCAGTAGGTCACCGCTGAGGCATCGTCGCCATCCAGCACCGTGGTGCTTTGTCCGTTGAAATGCATGGTGGCTTCGTAGGTGTTGAGTTCTTCGAACACCGGCCTGAGGGCGGCCCGCCCGCGTAGGTGTTGGGTCGGCGAGAGATTTCTGCTGTCCATATAGACGACAAAGTCCGTGTCCTCGGTGAACAGAGCCATTTGGCGGGCAGCGTCACGACGATCGGCGCAAAACGCGTACGCGTCGACAAGTTCGCGGATCGCCAGCCTGTCTGCTACTTCCCGAACGGATAGCTCGGCGTGGTCGCCGCGGGGGAAATCCGCAGATTCCAAGGTTCTTCCCGTCTTCGAGCGCCGGCTGGCGATCCGTTCATTTCCGATGCGACCACGATGCGCTCCCACGCACCGGGTATCCAGGCCACATCGTTGCTGGTAATCCGAGGGTCACCCTTTCTACGGCGACGCGTCCTACCCTTGATCGATGGAAGCGTCCCGTGGGCTGGCGGCGTTCCTGCGCGCCCGCCGCGAATTGCTCAAGCCCGCCGATGTCGGCCTGCCGGACAGCGAGCGCAGACGCGTCGAAGGTTTGCGTCGGGAAGAAGTCGCGATGCTTGCCGGCATCAGCACGGAGTACTACCTGAGACTCGAGCAAGGACGAGATCACCAGCCCTCCAACGAAGTTCTTGAAGGACTTGCCCACGCCCTCCAACTTGACGACGACGCCAGCAGTCACTTGCGCGAGTTAGCGCGCCCAGCACCGCGTCGGCGCACGCGCTCGACCCCCGAAAGGTTCGACCCGGCCGTGCAAACTCTCATCGACAGCTGGCCGCTTACGCCTACGTTCGTTCTCAACAGGAACATGACGATACTGGCGTCCAACCCCATGGCCCGAGCACTGTCGCGCTTCTTCACACCGGGTGAAAACCTTCTGCGCGCAGCGTTTCTCGAGCCGGAAATGCGCACGCTCTACTGTGACTGGGACAAACTCACCACCAGGATTGTCCCGTTCGTGCGAGCCCTACTCGGCGCCGACCCGCCCGATCGCGAACTGGTGGAACTCATCGGCGAACTCAGCATCGGCAGCAAGCGCTTCGCCACATTGTGGGCGCGTTACGACGTCAAACATCGAACTAGCGGTCCGACCGCCTTTTACCACCCGCAAGTCGGGCAGCTCGATCTGCATTACACGGTCCTGCACTTACCGGAGCAACGTCAGATGATCGTCACCTACCACGCCGATCCCGGTTCGCCGTCGGAGGAAAGCCTGCGCCTGCTCGCCAGCTTGACGAGCTAGGGCAATTGTCCGCCTAGTCCCGCGGAATCGTAGGCGTGTCATGGTCTGCCAGGGCGGCGTACGCCCAGTGGTCGTCCAGCATGGTCGATTCGGCAAGGAGCGTCAGGACGGCTCCTCGACAGCCTCCGCGCTCCAAATGCCGATGTCTTCCTTACCCATCGGTTCGGTACATGTCAGGCAGCCGAGAACCGGATCGGCCGACTGTCCGCACAGAGTGTGTGTCAGCCTGCACAGCGTGTAGCCCGAGGCCGGTCAACTCCAGCCAATGGTCGGGACGCTCGCCGGCCTTGTGTTTGGCCGAGATCGTCGAGTTCCCCTTCGACACTGCGCGCAACATCACCAACGGGCTGTACACCGGGTTCTTTCAACGGCATCCGGGGCTACGGCTGATCCTGGCCCACTGTGGCGGGGCCCTGCCGACGCTGGGATGGCGCATCGGCGAACACACCGTGATGGGCGGCGGACCCACCGACGCTGACATTGACCCGACCCATGTCGCCGAGGTGCTGCAGGGGCTGTACTACGAGACGGCATTGGCAGGCAGCCGGAACTCGCTGCTGCCAACGTTGGAGGTGACCACCGCAGACCATGTCCTCTTCGGCACCGACTGGCCCGCCGCCCCGGAGCCCACTGTGGTCCGAAACATCGCCAACCTCACCAGTTTCGACGGCTTCACCCCCGAGGACCTACGTCGCGTGGAGCGCGACAACGCCCTGCGCCTGTTTCCCCGATTCGCGTGACTGCGGTGGAGGCCAGCGTGACTGCCGATCAGGCCAGCTCTTCGTCGACCAAATCGGTGCGGAAGCCGGGGCCGGCCTCAGGGGTGACGTTGTGTGCGGTGATCTCCTTGCCGCAATGGGTGCACGTGAGGCGCGGGTCGGCGATTTCACCACAGGCGTTGTGGCGCAGCACGACCGGTGGGCCACTCGGGTGCGGCAGATGCTCGTCGCCCCACCGCATCAGGGTCACGATCGCTCCGAAGAGATCGCGCCCGGCGTCGGTGAGCCGGTATTCGTGGCGCTCGGGATCGCGGGAATACGGAACCCGCTCAAGCAGGCCAGCGTCGACCAGCATCCGCAGCCGGGACGAGAGCGTGGGCCGCGGGATGTTGAGGTTGCGCGCGAGCTGACCGAAGCGCCGCACCCCGAAGAACGCTTCGCGCAGGATCAGCAGCGTCCACCGCTCGCCGACCAGCTCGAGCGCTCGGCTGACGGACTCGGCTTCGAAGCGGTGGGACAGATCAGAGGACGCAACCATGGTTCAATAATCATACTGGTTAAGAAACTGAACCGGTAGTGGTAACGTGACTGAACCAGTCCGCCCACACGAATGCTGAGATCGCCATGAACCAGCCCGACCTGACGACAGCACCGCCGAGCAGTGCGAGCGACATCGAGACCGTCGCCCGGCAGATCGCTGTGACGGCGGGGGAGAAGTCCTTCGAGATCGACAAGGACCGCCGGCTACCCGAGGAGTTGGTGGCGCTCCTCGGAGAGTCTGGACTGCTACGCGCCGGTGCGCCGACGGAAGTCCGCGGGCTGGAGTTGCCGCCGGGAGTGGCCCTGTCGTGCGCGGAGGCGCTGGCCCGCGGCAACGCCTCGGCGGGCTGGTGCGTCTCGATCGCGATCACCAGCAGCCTGCTGGTCGCGTATCTGCCGACGTCCAGCCGCGAAGCGCTCTTCGGTGACGGGCGCGGAGTAGCGGCAGGCGTGTGGGCGCCGCGCGGTACAGCGCGGACGGTCGATGGCGGCGTCGTTATCTCGGGACGCTGGCCGTTCTGCAGCGGAATCACCCACGCGGACATGATGTTTGCCGGCTGCCTGATCGACGATCAGCGCGCGCCGTCGGTCGTCGCGCTACGCAAAGAAGACCTCGCGGTTCTCGACACCTGGCACACACTGGGCCTGCGCGGCACCGGCAGTCACGACACCGTCGCCGACGAGGTCTTCGTGCCGGCCGATCGCGTGTTCTCTATATTCAACGGTCCGGTCGTGGACCGACCGCTGTATCGCTTCCCGGTGTTCGGGTTCTTCGCGCTGTCGATCGGCGCGGCCGCGCTGGGCAATGCGCGCGGCGCGATCGACGACCTCATCGAGTTGGCCTGCGCCAAGAAAGGGCTCGGGTCGACCCGCACACTGGCCGAGCGACCCGCAACCCAAGCGGCGGTGGCCACAGCCGAGTCGGCGCTGAGCGCTGCGCAAGCGCTGTACTACCAGGCGATCGAAACTGCGTGGCAGGCCAGCCAGGACAGCGAAGGCGTGTCCGTCGCGACGCGAAACCGCCTGCGTCTGGCGGCAACTCACGCGACGCGTACCGCCGCCGATGTGGTCCGCGACATGTACGACCTCGCCGGCGGCACCGCGATATACGACAACTCCCCACTACAGCGACGCTTCCGCGACGCGTACACCGCCACCGCCCATTTCCAAGTCAACGAGGCGTCGCGCGAACTGCCCGGCCGCATCCTGCTCGACCAGCAGGCCGACGTGGCGATGCTGTGACCGGACGCATCGAAGTCGCCCTGCCGTTCTGGCTGGACCGGCCCGACGAGGAGGCGCTCGACGTCGCGATGGCGGCCCGCGACGCCCGGTTCGACACGTTGTGGATCGGTGAAATGGCCACCTACGACGCCTTCGCGTTGGCCACCGCGATCGGTCACCGCGTGCCCGGCTTGCACCTGAAGCTCGGACCGCTGGCACTTGGTGTCCGCAGCCCGGTAACTCTGGCGTTGGGTGCATCGTCGGTCGCATCCCTCGCCGGCAGCAGAGTCGACGTCGCGCTGGGCGCCTCCAGTCCGGCGATCGTGGCCGGCTGGCACGACCGCCAGTGGGCGCAGCACGCGTCGCGCATGCGCGAAACGATCGAGTGTCTGAGGTCGATCCTGGCCGGGAAGCGGGTCGACTACACCGGACGCCACGTTCGCTGCCATGGCTTCCGGCTGCGAAAGCCGATGTTGGACAGCAGAATCGCGGTCGGCGCGTTCGGACCTGCAATGACGCGGGTTGCTGCGCAGCACGCAGATGAGGTCGTACTCAATCTCACTCCGCCCGCTCGGGTCGCCGGCATGCGGGCGATCATCGACGCCGAAGCGGCCGCGGCCGGGCGAATCGCGCCGCGCTTGACGGTGTGGGTTCCGGTCGCAGTCAACCCCGGCGACGCGGCGCGCGATCAGCTGTCGGCCCAGCTGGCCGTCTATCTGGCCCCTCCCGGATACGGCGAAATGTTCAGCGAGCTCGGCTTTCTCGACCTCGTCCAGCGCGCCCGCGGTGGTGCAAAGCGCGCCGAGCTGGCGGCCGCCGTCCCCGTCGAGCTATTGGACCAGGTGTGCGCCCTGGGCACGCCGGAGGGCATCATCGCGCGGATACAGGCCTACCACGACGCCGG
>DASRJA010000324.1:0-13897 GCA_035649695.1 Mycobacterium sp.
CGCACCACCGGGACCTACCTCGCCGCCGCCACGATTGGCACCGACGCGGACCGAGATTTGATCCGCACTGAAGTCGACCGGGTGCACGCACTGATCCGCTCGGTGGAGTCAAGCCCGGTGTCCTACAACGCATTCGATCCACGGCTGCAGCTTTGGGTGGCCGCCTGCCTGTACCGCTACTACGTCGACCAACACGAGTTCTTGTACGGGCCGCTCGACGATGACTCCGCCGATGCGGTGTATCAGGATGCGAAGACACTGGGCACCACGCTGCAGGTCCGCGACGATATGTGGCCGCCCGACCGGGTCGCGTTCGATGAATTCTGGAAACGGTCGCTCGACGACCTTCGGATCGACCCACCGGTGCGCGAACATCTGCGCGGAGTTGCCGCGATGGCGTTCCTACCCGCCCCGCTGCGACTGCTGGCCGGGCGATTCAACCTGTTCGCGACCGCAGGGTTCCTGCCGCCGGAGTTCCGCTCACAGATGCGGCTGTCCTGGACCGCCGGTCAACAACGCTCGTTCGAATGGCTGCTGAGGGCGCTGCGGCTGGCCGATCGGGTGATTCCACGTGACGTCTGGATCCTCGGCTACCAGCTGTATCTGCGCGATATGCGGGCCCGTGCGCGCCGCGGCAGACCAATCGTGTGAACCGGGCGCCGCCCGGCCACGTATCAAGCACGACTTCGCAATGTGAACAGTAAGGAGTAACGAATGGCTTTCCCGGCCCTCAACCATGTCGCGCTCACCGTGCGCGATCTCGGCGTCAGCGCCCCCTGGTACCGATCCTTGATCGGTGCTGACCCCGTGCTCGACGAGCACACCGATGCAGGTTTCCGGCATCTGGTCTGGGCGTTCGACAACGGCACGCTCTTCGGCATCCACCAGCACGACCGCGATATCGAAGGTGGGCAATTCACGGAGTTCCGGGCCGGCCTCGACCATGTCAGTTTCGGCTGCGCCGACCGCGCCGAACTGGAGGAATGGGCCGAGAAGCTCGAGGGCCTCGGCATCGAACACGGGAGAGTCGTCGATGCGCACTACGGGTCGGGCGTGAGCTTTCGCGACCCCGATGGCAATGCGTTGGAGTTTTTCGCTCCGCCGGAGTGATCGGTGGGCGCGGACGGTATCGAACCGCCGACCGCTGGTGTGTAAAACCAGAGCTCTACCACTGAGCTACGCGCCCTTGCCGGGCAGGCTACAGGCCGATGACCTGCAGGGGGAAATCCGTCAACCCGACCTCATCGCTTTGAGCGCATCTGTCCACACGGCCTGATCGCGCTGCTCCCCGGGCTGCTTCATCTCGGCGAACAGGATGATGCCCGAGCGATCGACGACGAACGTGCCGCGGTTGGCGAAGCCGGTGTCGTCGTTGAACACGCCGTAGGACTGCGCGACCGCCCCGTGCGGCCAGAAGTCGGACAGCACGGGAAAGGTGAAGCTGCTCTGCGTCGCCCAGACCTTGTGCGTCGGCGGCGGACCGACAGAGATCGCCAGCGTGACGGTGTCGTCGTTCTGGTAGGAGGGCAGGTCGTCGCGGATCTCGTCCAGCTCGCCCTGGCAGATGCCGGTGAATGCAAGCGGGAAGAACACCAGCAGCACATCCTTGACTCCGCGGAAGTTGCTCAGCGTGACGAGCTGGCCGTTCTGGTCCTTCAGCGTGAAGTCCGGCGCCTCGGTGCCGACGTCCAGCACTACCGGCGCCCGGCAGCTTTCGACTTCGGCTGCACCAGCCGGCTGGCTATCCAGTCGCCGAGGTTGGCCGACGACGTCTGCATCAGGCCGGCCGTCGGCGCCGATTCGGCGATCTCGGCGGGCTGCACATGGCCGGGCTGGCCGGTTTTCGGGGTGACTACCCAGATGACGCCGTCGTCGGCCAGCGGTGTGATGGCATCCATCAGCTGGTCGACGAGGTCGCCGTCGCCGTCACGCCACCACAGCAACACGACGTCGATGACCTCGTCGGCGTCCTCATCGAGCAGCTCGCCGCCGCACGCCTCTTCGATATCGGCCCGGATGTCGTCGTCGACGTCGGAGTCCCAGCCCAACTCCTGCACAACCTGATCTTTTTGGATGCCCAGTCTGCGGGCGTAGCTCGGGGCGTCATCCGCCGCGACCACGGTCGGTCCTCCTTCAGCCGGCTCGGGCGCACGATGCGCTCGGCGATGTCCTGAGCCCTATCGTCGCACGCCGAGACCTAAGACCGATGCATGGCGGCCAGGTTCATCGATATGCCGCGTCACAGAGGTTCAGCGCCGTGGTCTTGGTGTCGTTCAGCTTGGTGATCGCGGCGTTGAATTCGTCGGGCCCGTAGTTGCCTGCGATCGCGCTCGCCAGCCCCCGTGCGGCGTCGACCCAGGCGTTGAGCGCATCGCGCAGGTCGGCGCGCAGCGCGTCGGAGACACTGCGGGCGACCAGGTCGGCGCTATGGTTGAGCGCATCGATGGCCGGGGGCGCCTTGGCGCCCGCGTCGGCGGCGTTTCGGTTGAAGGCGTCGACGTAGTTGTTCACCGCGGTGATGGCGTCGACGCTTGACGAACTCAACGCTTCACACGATGAGTGGATCGCCTGCGTGGTCAGCGACGCCTGGCGCTCCGATTCACGGGAGCTCGAGCTGGCGGACGACTCCTCCGCCGACGCCGACACCGAGGCCCGATACGCAGGCGCATCGGCGCGGTCGATCTCGGCTGTACCTTGAGTGACGCTGGTGCAACCGACGATGATCCCCGCCACCGCGGCCATGCTGCCCACGGCCAGGGCGGCGATCCGCAGCCGCATTCGGCCCAGCCCACCGGTCAGCACGGTCTGCAGACGTTACCGCCTCACGCCGCTGATCGTCTGTTCATTCCACTCGGCACACCCGGCGGTGCAAGTGCGGCAGGATGGGACAAAGATGGAGGCAGCTTCGCCGATCGCGGAGCACCTACACCGCCTAACAAGGAGCGGAAGTTGACCACCGAGTTCGTGCGCCAAGACCTGGCCCAAAACTCCAGCACCACAGCCGAACCCGATCGGGTTCGGGTGATTCGTGAAGGCGTCGCATCGTATCTGCCCGATATCGATCCGGAGGAGACCGCCGAATGGCTGGAGTCGTTCGACGAGTTGCTTGAGAGGTCGGGGCCTGCGCGGGCGCGCTACCTGATGTTGCGGTTGCTGGAACGCTCTGGCGAACAGCGGGTGGCCATTCCCGCGCTGACGTCGACCGACTACGTCAACACCATCCCAACCGAACTCGAGCCGTGGTTTCCCGGCGACGAAGACGTCGAGCGACGCTATCGGGCATGGATCCGCTGGAACGCCGCGATCATGGTGCACCGGGCGCAGCGCCCGGGAGTCGGTGTGGGAGGCCATATTTCGACGTACGCGTCCTCGGCGGCGCTTTACGAAGTCGGCTTCAACCATTTCTTCCGCGGTAAGGCACATCCGGGCGGCGGCGATCAGGTATTCATCCAGGGCCACGCGTCGCCGGGCGTCTATGCCCGCGCATTTCTCGAGGGCCGGCTAACCGCCGACCAACTCGACGGTTTCCGTCAGGAGCACAGCCACCCCGGCGGCGGGCTGCCCTCCTACCCCCATCCGCGGCTGATGCCGGACTTCTGGGAGTTTCCCACGGTGTCGATGGGTCTCGGCCCGATGAACGCGATCTACCAGGCCCGGTTCAACCACTACCTGCACGACCGGGGCCTCAAGGACACCTCCGACCAGCACGTGTGGGCGTTCCTCGGCGACGGTGAGATGGACGAGCCGGAGAGCCGCGGGCTGATTCAGGTGGGCGCCAACGAGGGTCTGGACAACCTGACCTTCGTGATCAACTGCAACCTGCAGCGCCTCGACGGTCCGGTCCGCGGCAACGGCAAGATCATCCAGGAGCTGGAGTCGTTCTTCCGGGGCGCCGGCTGGAACGTCATCAAGGTGGTGTGGGGCCGCGAATGGGATGCCCTGCTGCATGCCGACCGCGACGGTGCGCTGGTGAACCTGATGAACACCACGCCCGACGGTGACTACCAGACCTACAAGGCCAACGACGGGGCCTACGTCCGCGACCATTTCTTCGGTCGTGACCCACGGACGAAAGCACTCGTCGCGGACATGTCCGACGCCGAAATCTGGAACCTCAAGCGCGGCGGCCACGACTACCGCAAGGTTTACGCCGCCTACCGTGCGGCGACAGAGCACAAGGGCCAGCCGACGGTGATCCTGGCCAAGACCATCAAGGGCTACTCGCTGGGCGCGCACTTCCAGGGCCGCAATGCGACTCACCAGATGAAAAAGCTTGCGCTGGAAGACCTCAAGTACTTCCGGGACGCCCAACGCATTCCGGTCAGTGACGCGGAGCTCGAAGAGAACCCGTACTTGCCGCCGTACTACCACCCCGGCCCGGAGGCCCCCGAGATCCGCTACCTGCTGGAGCGCAGGCGGGCGCTGGGCGGCTTCCTGCCGGAGCGTCGCACCAAGTCCAAGGTGCTGACGCTGCCTGGCCGCGACACCTACAAGGCACTCAAGAAGGGCTCAGGTACCCAAGAGGTGGCCACCACGATGGCGACCGTGCGCACCTTCAAAGAACTCTTGCGGGACAAAGAAATTGGCAAGCGGATCGTGCCGATCATCCCGGACGAGGCCCGTACGTTCGGCATGGACTCCTGGTTCCCGAGCCTGAAGATCTACAACCGCAACGGCCAGCTCTACACCGCCGTGGATGCGGAATTGATGTTGGCGTACAAGGAAAGTGAAGTCGGACAGATCCTGCACGAAGGGATCAACGAGGCCGGTTCGACGTCATCGTTCACCGCGGTGGGCACCTCCTACGCCACGCACAACGAGCCGATGATCCCGGTCTACATCTTCTATTCGATGTTCGGGTTCCAACGCACCGGCGACGGCTTCTGGGCCGCGGCAGACCAGATGGCGCGTGGCTTCGTGCTTGGCGCCACCGCCGGCCGCACCACGCTGACCGGTGAAGGCCTGCAGCACGCCGACGGACACTCACTGCTGCTGGCGGCGACGAACCCCGCCGTGGTCGCCTACGACCCGGCGTTCGCCTACGAGATCGCCTACATCGTGGAAAGCGGCCTGCACCGCATGTACGGCGAGAACCCGGAGAACATCTACTTCTATGTGACGATCTACAACGAGCCGTACGTACAGCCCGCCGAACCCGAAGGGGTCGACGTCGAAGCGCTGCTGCGCGGTATCTACCGCTACCGGATGGCGCCGGAGAAGCGCACACACGTCGCGCAGATCCTGGCCTCCGGTGTGGCGATGCCAGAAGCGGTGCGGGCGGCCGACCTCCTGGCCGAGGAGTGGGACGTCGCCGCCGACGTGTGGTCGGTGACCAGCTGGGGTGAACTCAACCGCGACGGCGTGGCCATCGAGAAGGAACGACTGCGCCATCCCGAGCGGCCGGCCGGCACGCCGTTTATCACTAACGCGCTGGCCGATGCGGCAGGCCCGGTGATCGCGGTGTCCGACTGGATGCGCGCGGTTCCGGAGCAGATCAGGCCGTGGGTGCCGGGCACCTACATCACGCTGGGCACCGACGGCTTCGGCTTCTCCGACACCCGCCCTGCGGCGCGGCGATACTTCAATACCGATGCCGAGTCGGTCGTCGTCGGCGTCCTCGAGGGCCTCGCGCGCGACGGGAACATCGATCAATCGGTCGCGGTCGAGGCGGCGCGCAAGTACAGGATCGACGACGTGATGGCCGCCCCTGAGCAGACGTCCGACCCGGGAGTCGCCTGATCGCACCGCGCAGTTGTAGAGAACTAACAGCTTGATCGCGTAGCTTTTAGGGATGACCGACAATCGGTTCATCCCGCCGAAGTCCACGCTCGAAGTGCTGGAGACCGTCCCCGAGTCGGTGCTGCGCCGGCTGAGCAACTACTCCGGCCGGCTGGCGACCGAGGCAGTGCGCGCGATGGAGGAGCGGCTGCCGTTTTTCGCCAACCTGGAGGCGTCGCAGCGCGCGAGCGTGCAACTGGTGGTGCAGACCGCGGTGGTCAACTTCGTCCAGTGGATGCGCGATCCAAGGAGCAATGTCAGCTACACGGCCCAGGCGTTCGAGGTGGTGCCACAAGATCTGCGCCGGCGCATCGCGCTGCGACAGTCGGTCGAGATGGTCCGGGTCACGATGGAGTTCTTCGAGGAGTGGGTGCCCGTGCTGGCACGGTCCGAGGAACAAGTCACGGCGATGACCGCCGGAATCCTGCGCTACAGCCGGGATTTGGCGTTCGCAGCGGCTACCGCCTACGCCGACCAGGCCGAGGCGCGCGGTGCGTGGGACACCCGGATGGAGGCCAACGTCGTGGACGCCGTCGTCCGTGGGGACACCGGGCCCGAGCTGCAGTCGCAGGCCGCTGCGCTGAACTGGGACGCCACCGCGCCGGCCACCGTGATCGTCGGGCTGCCCCAACCCGACCGCATCGACCTCACCAGTGACGACGTCCATGACGTCGTCACTCGCAACGGGCGCGCCGCATTATCGGACGTCCACGGCACCTGGCTGGTGGCCATCGTCTCCGGCCCGCTCGCGCCGACCGACCGGTTTCTCAACGAGTTGCTCGGGGTGTTCGCCGACGGGCCGGTGGTAATCGGGCCGACCGCGCCGACGTTGGGGGCCGCGCACATCAGCGCCACCGAGGCGATCGCTGGGATGAACGCCGTCGCGGGTTGGAGCGGGGCGCCACGACCCGTATCGGCGCGAGAGTTGCTGCCCGAACGAGCCCTGCTAGGCGATGCGACCGCGGTCGCAGCCCTGGAAGCCGAGGTAATGCGACCGTTGGCCGACGCCGGCCCGGCGCTAACCGAGACGCTCGACGCGTATCTGGACTCCGGCGGCGCGATCGAGGCCTGCGCCCGCAAATTGTTCGTTCATCCAAACACCGTCCGTTACCGGCTGAAACGTATCGCCGACTTCACCGGCCGCGATCCCACGCTCCCGCGCGACGCGTATGTGCTGCGGGTCGCCGCAACCGTGGGGCGGCTGGGCCGTCACGCGTACCACCCCAGCACGTCAAATGCCTCGTCAGAAGTGGTCAAGTCCGACCATCAGAGGCCACAGGGAGTGCATCGCGCCGGGTAATAGGTTGCGGAGCGGTATCGGTGGAGTCAAATCACATGCCGTTTTGTGGAGGTCCTACAAAAACATAAGACGAGGTTCATAATCTCTTACACCGCGCGAAACCGTCTTCACAGTGTTCTCTTAGAGACGTGCTTGCATTGCTTGCGCCCGGACAGGGCTCCCAGACTCCCGGCATGCTCGCCGAGTGGCTCGAGCTGCCCGGCGCTGCCGAGCGTCTCGCAGCCTGGTCGCAGATCAGCGGCCTGGACCTGGTGCGCCTGGGGACCACCGCGACCGCGGAGGAGATCACTGACACGGCTGTGACCCAGCCGCTCGTGGTGGCCGCGACGCTGCTGGCCCACGAGGAACTGACCCGGCGCGGGTCCCTCGCGGATAAGGAAACGGTTGTGGCCGGCCATTCGGTCGGCGAGATCGCTGCGTACGCGATCGCCGGCGTCATCTCCGCCGACGACGCCGTCAAGCTCGCGGCCACCCGCGGTGCGGAGATGGCCAAGGCCTGCGCGCTCGAGCCGACGGGGATGTCGGCCGTGCTCGGCGGCGACGAAGCTGAGGTGCTGGCCCGCCTGGAGGCACTGGATCTCGTTCCGGCCAACCGCAACGCTGCCGGTCAGATCGTGGCCGCCGGTGCGCTGTCCGCACTGGACAAGCTCGCCGAGGATCCGCCGGCCAAGGCCCGGGTCCGCCAGCTGGCCACCGCAGGCGCTTTCCACACGCACTTCATGGCCTCGGCCACCGACGGATATGCCAGTGCCGTTGAAAAGGTAACGGCCGCTGAGTCCTTGAGGCCCACCGCGAAACTCCTGTCGAACGCCGACGGCCAGCCCGTCGCCTCGGCGGCGGACGCCATGACCAAGTTGGTGGCGCAGCTGACTCGTCCGGTGCGTTGGGACTTATGCACGGAGACAATGCGTCAAAGCAATGTGACGGCGATCGTCGAGTTCCCGCCCGCGGGCACCCTGGCGGGCATCGCCAAACGTGAACTTCGGGGGGTGCCGACGCACGCCGTCAAGTCCCCCGCTGAGCTGGACGGGCTAGCTGAGCTCTAACCAGTACAACCACATATCGAATCGTCAATCCGAAATCGTTTCTCCGCTCCGCGGAGGGCATGTAACAACCCGATTAGAAGGAGCCACTGTGGCCACCACTCAGGAAGAAATCATCGCCGGTATCGCCGAGATCATCGAAGAGGTCACCGGTATCGAGCCGTCCGAGGTCACCCCGGAGAAGTCGTTCGTCGACGACCTGGACATCGACTCGCTGTCGATGGTGGAGATCGCGGTGCAGACCGAGGACAAGTACGGCGTGAAGATCCCCGACGAGGACCTCGCGGGTCTGCGCACCGTCGGTGACGTCGTCGCCTACATCCAGAAGCTTGAGGAAGAGAATCCCGAGGCCGCCGCGGCCATCCGGGCGCAGATCGCGGAGACCAAGTGACCAAGCCTTCCACTGCTAACGGCGGTTTCCCCAGCGTTGTGGTAACCGCCGTCACGGCGACGACGTCGATTGCGGCGGACATCGAGAGCACGTGGAAGGGCCTGCTCGCAGGCGAGAGTGGTATCCGCGTACTCGAGGACGAGTTCGTCACCAAGTGGGACCTGCCGGTGCGAATCGGCGGTCACCTCGTCGATTCGGTCGACGACCACATGACGCGACTGGACCTGCGGCGCATGTCGTACGTCCAGCGGATGGCCAAGCTGCTCGGCGGCCAGGTCTGGGAGTCCGCGGGTTCACCCGAGGTCGACCCGGACCGGTTCGCCGTGGTGATCGGCACCGGTCTGGGTGGCGGCGAGAAGATCGTCGAAACCTACGACGCGATGAACGAGGGCGGCCCCCGCAAGGTGTCGCCGCTCGCCGTGCAGATGATCATGCCGAACGGTGCGGCCGCGGTGGTTGGGCTGCAGCTCGGCGCCCGGGCCGGGGTCATCACCCCGGTGTCGGCCTGCTCGTCGGGTTCGGAGGCCATCGCTCACGGCTGGCGCCAGATCGTGATGGGTGACGCGGACATCGCCGTCGTCGGCGGTGTCGAGGGCGGAATCGAGGCGCTGCCGATCGCGGCGTTCTCGATGATGCGCGCGATGTCAACCAATAACGAGGACCCGGCCGGTGCATCGCGGCCGTTCGACAAGAACCGCGACGGGTTCGTGTTCGGCGAGGCAGGCGCGCTGCTGGTCATCGAGACCGAGGAGCACGCCAAGGCCCGCGGCGCCAAGCCGCTGGCCCGGCTGATGGGCGCGGGCATCACGTCCGACGCGTTCCACATGGTCGCCCCCGCCTCCGACGGGTTGCGGGCCGGTCACGCGATGAAGCGTGCGATGGAGACCGCGGGCCTGGACCCCAAGGACATCGACCACGTCAACGCACACGCGACCGCCACCCCGATCGGTGACACGGCCGAGGCGAACGCCATCCGGGTCGCCGGCGTGGAGCACGCGCCGGTCTATGCGCCGAAGTCGGCGCTCGGCCACTCCATCGGTGCGGTCGGTGCACTCGAATCCGTGTTGACGGTGCTTACGCTGCGCGACGGCGTCATTCCGCCGACACTGAACTATGAGACCCCCGATCCCGAGATCGATCTCGATGTCGTCGCGGGCGAGCCTCGATATGGCGAATACCAGTACGCCATCAACAACTCGTTCGGTTTCGGTGGTCACAATGTCGCCCTGGCATTTGGTCGTTACTGAGCGAGAGGAACCATCGGAGCAGTAATGGGAGGGCTTGCAACGGGGAACGGTTTCCCCAACGTGGTCGTCACCGGTATCGCGATGACGACCGCCTTGGCAACCGATGCGGAGAGCACGTGGCAGAAGCTGCTGGACGGACAGAGCGGTATCCGCAAGCTCGACGATCCGTTCGTCGAGCAGTACGACCTGCCCGTCCGGATCGGCGGGCATCTTCTCGAGGACTTCGACAGCGAGCTCACTCGTATTGAGCTGCGCCGGCTGTCGTACCTGCAGAAGATGTCCACCGTGCTCGGGCGGCGGGCCTGGCAGAACGCGGGCTCGCCGGAGGTGGACTCCCGTCGGTTGATGGTGTCCATCGGCACGGGCCTGGGGTCGACCGAGGAGTTGGTCTTCGCGTACGACGACATGCGCGCGAAGGGTATGCGGGCGGTGTCCCCGCTGGCGGTGCAGAAGTACATGCCCAACTCACCGGCGGCCGCCGTCGGCCTGGAGCGTGGGGCGAAGGCCGGTGTCATTACGCCGGTTTCGGCTTGCGCGTCCGGTTCCGAGGGCATCGCGCACGCGTGGCAGCAGATCGTGCTCGGCGAGGCCGACATCGCGGTCTGCGGTGGCGTGGAATCGAGGATCGAGGCGGTGCCGATCGCAGGATTCGCACAGATGCGAATCGTGTTGTCCACCAACAACGATGACCCTGCCGGTGCATGTCGTCCGTTCGACAGGGACCGCAACGGGTTCGTGTTCGGCGAAGCGGGTGCACTGCTGGTCATCGAGACCGAGGAGCACGCCAAGGCGCGCGGCGCGAACATCTTGGCTCGCGTGATGGGCGCCAGCGTCACATCGGACGGCTACCACATGGTGGCGCCCGATCCCAACGGTGAGCAGGCGGGGCACGCGATGACGCGGGCCATCCAGCTCGCGGGTCTTGCGCCCACTGACATCGACCACGTCAACGCGCACGCGACCGGCACCTCGGTCGGCGACGTGGCCGAGGGGCACGCGATCAATAACGCGATGGGCGGCCACCGACCGGCGGTCTACGCCCCGAAGTCGGCGCTCGGCCACTCGGTCGGCGCGGTCGGCGCGGTCGAGTCGATCCTGACCATATTGGCGTTGAAGAACGGGATCATCCCGCCGACGCTGAACTTGAAGAATCTCGACCCGGAGATCGATCTGGACGTCGTGCACGGCGGTCCTCGACCCGGCAACTATCAATACGCAGTTAACAATTCGTTTGGATTCGGTGGGCACAACGTCGCGCTCGCCTTCGGGAAATATTAAGGAAGCAATTCCTCGAATTTCTTGATGGCATACAGCCGACATCCGACGCACTACAGGAGGTTTCAATGACAATCATGGCCCCCGAGGTCGTCGGCGAATCGCTAGACCCACGCGATCCGCTGCTGCGCCTGAGCACGTTCTTCGACGACGGCAGCGTCGAGCTGCTGCACGAGCGTGACCGCTCGGGCGTGCTGGTCGCGGCCGGCACCGTCAACGGCGTGCGCACCATCGCCTTCTGCACCGACGGCACCGTCATGGGCGGCGCCATGGGTGTGGAGGGCTGCGCGCACATCGTCAACGCCTACGACACCGCGATCGAGGAGCAGAGCCCCATCGTGGGTATCTGGCACTCCGGTGGTGCGCGGTTGGCCGAGGGTGTGAAGGCGCTGCACGCGGTCGGTCTGGTCTTCGAGGCCATGATCCGCGCATCCGGCTATGTCCCGCAGATCTCGGTGGTCGTCGGCTTCGCCGCCGGCGGCGCGGCCTACGGGCCGGCCCTCACCGACGTCGTCGTGATGGCGCCGGAGGGCCGGGTGTTCGTCACCGGACCCGACATCGTGCGCAGTGTCACCGGCGAGGACGTCGACATGGCGTCGTTGGGCGGTCCGGACACCCACCACAAGAAGTCGGGTGTGTGCCACATCGTCGCCGACAACGAGCTCGACGCGTACGAGCGCGGCCGCCGGCTGGTCGGATTGTTCTGCCAGCAGGGCCATTTCGACCGTGACAAAGCTGAAGCGGGTGACACCGATTTGCATGCGCTGCTGCCGGATTCGGCGCGGCGCGCCTACGACGTCCACCCGCTCGTCGATGCGCTGCTCGACGACGACGCCCCGCTGGAGGAATTCCAGGCCAAGTGGGCGCCGTCCATGGTGGTCGGCCTCGGTCGGCTCTCCGGGCGCACAGTCGGCGTTTTGGCCAACAATCCGCTGCGGCTGGGCGGTTGCCTGAACTCCGAAAGCGCCGAGAAGGCAGCACGTTTCGTGCGGCTGTGCGACGCGTTCGGGATTCCGCTCATCGTCGTGGTCGACGTGCCCGGTTATCTGCCCGGTGTGGATCAGGAGTGGGGCGGCGTGGTCCGGCGCGGCGCCAAGCTGCTGCACGCATTCGGCGAAGCAACCGTTCCGCGGGTCACTCTGGTCACCCGGAAGATCTACGGCGGGGCCTACATCGCGATGAACTCGCGGTCCCTTAACGCGACGAAGGTGTTCGCGTGGCCGGACGCCGAGGTCGCCGTCATGGGCGCCAAGGCCGCGGTCGGCATCCTGCACAAGAGGGCGCTGGCCGCCGCGGAAGACCATGAGCGCGAAGCGCTTCACGACGAACTGGCCGCCGAGCACGAGCGGATCGCCGGTGGCGTCGACTCCGCCATCGAGATCGGCGTTGTCGACGAGAAGATCGACCCGGCGCACACTCGCAGCAAGCTGACGCAGGCACTGGCCGAGGCGCCGGCGCGCCGTGGTCGGCACAAGAACATCCCGCTGTAACCCAGCGCGGCGGATAATCGATGGCGCGCACGAAGAACATATTCGACTACGCGTCAAAGGTGTTGAGCGCCACCGCGTTCTGGGCATGGGTGTTAGATGCCGAGAACGCGGATGACGCGACTCTGAATGCAATTAATGCCGATCTACGGAGCAAGCTCGCCCTACCGCAGCAGGCCAGACTCGTAGACGTCGTGCTTGCAAAGAACCCGGATGATCCAAGACTGATGCCGCACCTTCCATCCGAGGAAGGCGAGCGTGATGACCGCAAGCGAATTGACATTCTCGCCACCTATCGACTGCCCGAGCGCGGACTGCTCGATCTATCTCTCGATCGTCAACAACCGACCCATCGTTTCGCCGTTATCGCCAGGCGCCGTGGACGAATAGCAGCGGCACAGGGTGCACGTCGCTAACCGACCCCTTGTCGATCACCTCGAGCATGCGATCAGGTTGACAGGGGTTCGTCGAGGCCGAATAAGTATTCGGATACTCGATTCTTGGCGATGATCGCAACATGGACACCGAAGGCCTGCGACCGGCTGATCTGCGTCGCTGGCGTCAGCACCTGGCCAATGAACGCGCCGAAGCGGGTGTGTACCGGCATCTGGCCCAGCGCCGGACCGGCGAGGAACGCGACATCTTGCTCACGCTGGCAGACGCCGAACGACGCCACGAGCAGCATTGGCTGAACCTGCTCGGCGATCATGTGGGCAAGCCACGGCGCGCTGACCTGCGAACCCGCATGCTCAGCTTCCTCGCGCGACACTTCGGGTCGCTATTCGTGTTGGCCCTCGCACAACGAGCAGAAGCCCGGTCCGCCTACGACACCGACGTCGACGCCACACCCACGATGGCCGCCGATGAGCGCATTCACTTGGAAGTCGTGCGTGCACTGGCCACCCGCGGGCGCAACCAATTGTCGGGCAGCTTCCGCGCCGCGGTGTTCGGCGCCAACGATGGCCTCGTCAGCAACCTTGCACTCGTCCTCGGCATCAGCGCGACGGGCGTCACCAACCACACAGTGCTCGCCACCGGCCTTGCCGGCCTGCTCGCAGGCGCGCTGTCCATGGGCGCTGGGGAGTACGTGTCAGTGAATTCGCAACGCGAACTGCTGGAAGCCTCCACGCCGAGCCCCGAGGCTGGAGCCGCGTTGCCGCAGCTGGATGTGAACGCCAACGAGCTGGCGCTGGTCTATCGGGCACGCGGCATGAGCGCCGAGGAGGCAACCGGTCACGCGGCCAAGGTGCTGAACAACCTTGCGACAGGCGGCAGCCACAGCCGAATCGCCCGGCCCGACCCCGACCAGCACGAAGCCGTTGGCACGGGTCTTCGCGCGGCGATTTCCAGCTTCAGCTTCTTCGCATCAGGAGCGC
>DASRJA010000325.1:0-23201 GCA_035649695.1 Mycobacterium sp.
AAGCCGAGCTTCCAACCACTTTCGGTGTTGTCGGGGAACTTCGCGTCGACAAGTTTGTTCACCCGGCGGCCAACCAGGAAGCCGTCGATCACCATGATCAACACCAGGACAAGCATGGCGGGGGAGAGCAGGCGCTGAACCTGGACCGACGGCACGGCCAGCATGATGAAGATCAGGCCCAGTGCCGCGGGCATGAACAGCCCGAGCACATTTCGGCGCGAGTCCACCACGTCGCGGACGAAGCGGCGCACCGGGCCCTTGTCGCGTGGCAGCAGATAGGCGTCCTCGCCGGCCATCATCTTCTCGCGGCGTTCGGCCATGTCGGCGCGGCGGACGAGGCGTTCGGCCTTGCGTTCCTCGCGGGACAGTTTCGGCCCGCCGATCTCCTTGCGGCGCCGCCGCGCTTCGGCCGCGGTCAGCGGCGCGGGTGCGATCGGGCCGCGCTTGCCCTGGTTACGTTTCGGGGTAGGCCTGCCCTTGGGTGCGGTAGTGCCGCCGGCGCGCTGGCCGGTCTCGGTGTCGGACACGGCCTCGTCGGCGGTGTTGTCCGAGTCCGAGTTGTCTTTCTTTCGGCCCAGCAGTTTCACGCCTGCCAGATTAGTCTGCCGGGGTGCAGGTGTTGATCGCCCCCGACTGCTTTGGCGACAGCCTCACCGCAGTGGAGGCCGCCGAGTCGATCGCGCGCGGCTGGCAGCGCGGCCGCCCCGACGACGAGCTCACCCTGGCCCCGCAGTCAGACGGCGGGCCCGGCTTCGTCGGCGTGCTGGCCGGCCGGGTCGGTGAGGTGCACACCCTTCGGGTGAGCGGGCCGCTGACCGAGGAGGTGTCCGCGGACTGGGTGCTCGACCCGGCCGCGCCTCGCACGGCCTATATCGAATGCGCGCAGGCCTGTGGTCTGCATCTGCTGGGCGGTCCGCCGACCGTGCAGACCGCGCTGGCCGCGCACAGCCGGGGTGTGGGACAGCTGATCGCCGCCGCGGTGCAGGCGGGCGCAGGGCGGATCGTGGTCGGGTTGGGCGGCAGCAGCTGCACTGACGGTGGCCGCGGCATGATCGACGAACTTGGCGGACTCGAGGCGGGCCGCCAGCTGCTGGCGGGTGTCGAGCTCGTCGCCGCCACCGACGTGGAGCACCCGCTGCTCGGACCGAAGGGCGCCGCGGCCGTCTTCGGCCCGCAGAAAGGGGCCGACCCCGACACCGTGCGCGTGCTGGAACAACGGCTCAGCGACTGGGCGGTCGAGTTGAACGCGGCCGCAGGGCGCGCGGTCAGCGACGAAGCGGGTGCGGGCGCCGCAGGAGGCATCGGCGCGGGACTGCTGGCGCTGGGCGGCCGCCGCGAATCCGGTGCCACGATCATCGCCGAACACACCCGGCTGGCCGACGACGTGGCCGCCGCCGGACTCGTGATCACCGGCGAGGGCCGGTTCGACGACCAGTCGCTGCACGGCAAAGTGGTCAGCGCGCTGGCCGCAGGCGCGCGCTCGCACCAGATACCGGTGTTGGTGCTCGCAGGCCAGGTCACGCTCGACGAACCCACACTGGCCGAGGCGGGCATCGCGGCGGCGTTCTCCATCACCGACCATGCGGGGTCCGTGCAGCGGGCCATCGAGGACGCGGCGAATCAGCTGGAAGGGCTGGCCGAGGCGACGGCGGCGACCTGGGGATAAATCGGGAATAGGGCGCAAACAAGGTACCGTTGATGAAGTGGACCCCAAGGGTCTACCCACGAACATGCACAGGGGAGATGTAATGACTGTTCAGGACGAGACGGCCACCAGCACCCACGGCGTCACCCTGACCGACGCCGCGGCCGCCAAGGCGAAGGCGCTGCTGGATCAAGAGGGCCGTGACGACCTGGCGTTGCGCATCGCCGTCCAGCCGGGCGGGTGCGCTGGCCTGCGCTACAACCTCTTTTTCGATGACCGGTCGCTGGACGGTGACCTGACCGCAGAGTTTGGCGGCGTCTCGCTGACCGTCGACCGGATGAGCGCCCCCTATGTGCAGGGCGCCACAATCGACTTCGTCGACACCATCGAGAAGCAGGGCTTTACCATCGACAACCCGAACGCCACCGGGTCCTGCGCCTGCGGCGACTCGTTCAACTGAGTTAGTACTGGCCGGCCGTCCTCGGCAAGTAAGAGCACACCAGGATCTCGTTGTCCTGGGCCAGCAGCTGCGCGACGGCCTGTTCCTCGTCTTTGGGCGGCTGGTCAAACCTTGATCCGGCCGCGGGCGCGACCTTCATCGTGAACAGCACCTGCGCCTGATTCGGCGACCACAGCACCATCTTGTCGATCGAGGTGACCTCGGCGTGGTTGTACTGCTTGCGGAACGCGTCGCTGCTCAAGCTGGCCAGCGCGAGGTCGGAGCGGTGCTCCTTGACGGCGTCGAAGAGTCCGCACAAAGTGTGCCGCGCGACCATTTCATCGTCGCCCCTCGCCAGCGCGTCCAGGTATTCCTGAATCGCGGCCCGGGCTGATGTTTCTGTGAGCGCAGTGTTGGCAGACGAATTATCGTCGCGCGACGCGAAAACAATTGCGGCGACCACTGCTGCGACAACGACGACCGCGGCTGCCACCGCCGCGACGACTCGCCACCACCGCCGTTTCGGATATGGCAGCGGCGGCGGCAGCATCGTCGGGTATGGCGACGGCACGTTTTCGGGATAGGGCTGCGGCGGATACATTTGCGGGCCGACCGGTCCAGCGCCGTATTCGGGCGGGTACGGACCAGTCATATATTTGCTCCCCCGAGATGTGTCGAGAATTTCTGCTGTCTACAGTGACCGAGCGGGTACTTGTAGGCAGGTTAGCGCACGGTCATCGAGTATCCCGTGGGTAAGGTTATGTAGACGGCTTAATAAATGAAGGGTGACGTTTCGTGACCATTGCGGTGACCGGCTCGATTGCCACCGACCATCTCATGCGTTTTCCCGGTCGGTTCTCCGAGCAACTTCTGCCCGATCACCTGCAGAAGGTGTCATTGAGTTTCCTGGTCGACGATCTGGTCATCCATCGCGGCGGCGTGGCGGGCAACATGGCGTACGCGATCGGCATACTCGGCGGTGACGTCGCCCTGGTCGGCGCTGCGGGCAAGGACTTTGACGACTACCGGCAGTGGCTGACGTCGCATGGCGTGGACTGCGACAACGTCCTCATTTCCGACTCGGCGTACACGGCGCGGTTCGTCTGCACGACTGATGAGGCCATGGCCCAGATCGCCTCGTTCTACCCGGGAGCTATGTCGGAGGCCCGCAACATCAAACTCGCTGACGTCGTATCACGAACGGGCACAACTGATTTGGTAATCATCGGAGCCAACGACCCCGACGCGATGTTCCTGCACACCGAGGAGTGTCGCAAGCTGGGCCTGGCGTTCGCCGCCGACCCGTCGCAGCAATTGACCCGGTTGTCCGGCGACCAAATCCGCCAATTGATCGATGGTGCGACCTACCTGTTCACCAACGACTACGAATGGGACCTGCTACTGCAGAAGTCCGGCTGGTCCGAGGCCGAGGTGATGGGCCAGATCGAGATGCGCATCACCACGTTGGGGGAGAAGGGCGTCGACATCGTCGGCCGCGACGGCACTTTCGTCCACGTCGATGTGGTGCCCGAGACACACAAGGACGACCCGACCGGCATCGGCGACGCATTCCGGGCGGGCTTCCTCACCGGCCGCAGCGCCGGGTTGAGCCTCGAGCGGTCGGCGCAGTTCGCATCGATGGTCGCGACTCTCGTGCTGGAGGCGCCCGGTCCGCAGGAATGGCAGTGGGACAAGGATGCCGCCGTCAAACGGCTGTCGGACGCGTACGGAGCAGACGCGGCCGCGGAGATCTCGCAGGCGTTTGCCTAGAGCTGCACGGGGTAGTGCGGCTCGCTGATCTGTGGCGTCACGCTGTGCTCGACGAAGATCGCGTGCCACAGCATGAAGATCAGCACCGTCCACAGCCGGCGGCTGTGATCGCCTGCGCCGCTGCGGTGTTCGTCAAGCATGGCCCGCACCGCGGCAAGATCCACATGGTCGCCGGCCTGTGAGGCGGCGATCGTCGCATAGGCCCAGTCCATCAGTTCACCCGCCCGCAACCAATGCCGGATCGGGACGGGGAAGCCCAGCTTCGGCCGGTTGAGCACATGCGCGGGAACGATCGGTTCCAACGCCTTGCGTAACGCGAATTTCGTTGTGGCCCTGGTGATCTTCTGCTCCGCGGGCAGCTGCGACGCCACCGCGAACACCTCGGGATCCAGAAACGGGACCCGCAGTTCGAGCGAATTGGCCATCGTCATCTTGTCGGCCTTGACCAGGATGTCGCCACGCAGCCAGGTGAACAGGTCGATGTGTTGCATCCGCGCGACCGGGTCCCAGCCGTCGGACGTGGCGTACACCGGCGCGGTGATGTCGGTGTGCGTCCACTCCTCGCGGAAGCCCGGCAGCACCGTCCGCAGTTGGGCGTCGGAGAAGCTGCGCGCGTTGCCGTAGTAGCGCTCCTCGAGAGTGAGCGATCCGCGGTGCAGCAGGCTCTTGCCGCGCATGCCCTCCGGCAGCGGTTTGGACGCCTTTCCCAACGAACGTCGAACCGGGCGGGGAAGATAGTCGAAAGGCCGCAGCGACAACGGTTCCCGGTAAATGGTGTAACCGCCGAACAGTTCGTCGGCGCCCTCACCGGACAGCACCACCTTGACGTGCTTGCGGGCCTCGCGTGCGATGAAGAACAGCGGCACCAGCGCCGGGTCCGCGACGGGTTCATCGAGATACCAGACGATTTCGGGTAGTGCCGCGACGAATTCGGCCTGATTGACCACCTTCGTCACGTGCCGGGCGCCGATCGCCTCGGCCGAGGCAACCGCGACGTCCACCTCGGAGAACCCCTCCCGTTCGAAGCCGGTGGTGAACGTGATCAGTCGCGGGTTGTGGCGCATCGCCAAAGCGGCGATCGCGGTGGAGTCGATTCCGCCCGACAGAAAGGCGCCGACGGTCACGTCGGCGCGCATGTGCTTGGCGACCGAATCCTCGAGCACCGCAGTGATTTCGTCGTAGCGGCTCTGCTCGCTGCCCGCACCGAACGGCTTCGCGGTGAACCGCGGTGCGAAGTAGCGGGTCACCTCAGGTGGCTGTCCCGGCCGCACGCGGGCGTAACTGCCCGATTCCAGCCGCCGGATGCCGCGGTGCAGCGTCTCCGGTTCGGGCACGTACTGCAGCACCGTGTAGTGCTGCACGGCGCGATCGTCGATGCCGAGGTCGATGCCGACTTCGTCGGCCAGGTCCAGCAGGCACTTCTTCTCGCTGCCGACCGCCGTCCCGCCGGATCCCGTCGCCATGAACAGCGGCTTGATGCCGAAAGGGTCACGCGCGCAGAACAGTTCCTTCTCGACGGTGTCCCACAGCGCAAATGCGAACATGCCGCGCAACCGCGTGAGCGCGTCGGTACCCCAGTGGTGGTAGGCGGCGATGATCGCCTCACTGTCGCCATCGGTACCGAAGACGGCGTTGTGCTCGGCCGAGAGCTCCTCGCGCAGCTCGAGGTAGTTGTAGATCTCGCCGTTGAACACCAGCACATAGCGGTCAGGCGACTCGGGCGGCCCCCAGCGCAATGGCTGATGGCTGTGCGCGATGTCGATGATGGACAGCCGGTTGAATCCCAATACGACGCGGTCGTCAGACCAGGTGCCCGGCTCGTCCGGGCCGCGGTGGCGCATGAGGTGCGAGGAACCCGAAACAGCATCGACCAGCGCCGCTGAGACGTCAGCGGACGGGTGGGTAAGCAGGGCCAGCAGTCCGCACACCGCGCCAGTATGCCTAATCCGTGAGGTGTGTCGAGACCGGCACCTGACGGTGGTCTACGCTGCGTAGTATTCACTGCGTCCGCATGACCGCAAGGCGGTCACTGACTTCGTAGGAGGCTCCAACGTGACACCGCGCGGGCTTCGGGTGTTGGCGTTGTCAGTCATCCTGGGTGGCACGACCGTGCTGCTCAGCGGGTGCAGCTGGTCCGAAGTGCTGGGCCTTGGCTGGCCGGAGGGCATCACCCCGGAGGCACACCTGAACCGCGAACTGTGGATCGGTTCGCTGATCGCGGCGCTGGTGGTCGGTGTGATCGTGTGGGGCCTGATCTTCTGGAGCTCCGCGTTTCACCGGCACAAGAAGGGCGACACCGAGCTGCCCCGCCAGTTCGGCTACAACATGCCGCTGGAGCTGGTGCTCACCGTCACGCCGTTCCTGATCATCTCGGTGCTCTTCTATTTCACCGTGGTGGTGCAGGAGAAGATGCTGCACAAGGACCCCAATCCCGAGGTCGTCATCGACGTCACCGCCTTCCAGTGGAACTGGAAGTTCGGCTACCAGAAGGTCAACTTCGGCGACGGCACGTTCACCTTCGACGGCGTCGACAACGAGCGCAAGGCCGCGATGGAGTCCAAGCCCGAGGGCAAGGACGCGCACGGCGAGGAGATCGTCGGTGCGGTGCGTGGCCTCAACCCCGAGGACCGCACGTACCTGAACTTCGACAAGGTCGAGACGCTGGGCAGCTCCACCGAGATTCCGATCTTGGTGCTGCCGACCGGCAAGCGCATCGAGTTCCAGATCGCCTCCGCCGACGTCGTCCATGCGTTCTGGGTGCCGGAGTTCTTGTTCAAGCGCGACGTGATGCCCGATCCGGAGGCCAACCACTCCGACAACGTCTTCCAGATCAGCGAGATCAACAAGACCGGTGCGTTCGTCGGCCGATGCGCGGAGTTGTGCGGCACCTACCACTCGATGATGAACTTCGAGGTTCGGGTGGTGGAGCCCAACGATTTCAAGGCCTATGTGCAACAGCGCATGGCGGGCAAGACCAACGCCGAGGCGCTTCAGGCAATCAACCAGCCGCCGACGGCGGTCACCACGCATCCGTTCGACACCCGCCGTGGCGAGCAGGCCGGCGCGGCACCCGAAGCCATCAAGTAGGGACACCACATGCACATCGAAGCCAGGCTGTTCGAGTTCCTGACCGCGTTCTTCATCCTCTCGGCGATCGTCTACGGCGTGCTGACCGCGATGTTCGCCAACGGCGGGGTCGAGTGGGCCGGCGTGACCGCACTGGTGATGACGTCCGGGCTGACCCTGATCACCGGCACGTTCTTCCGCTTCGTCGCCCGCAGGCTCGACACCCGGCCCGAGGACTACGAGGACGCCGAGATCAGCGATGGCGCTGGTGAGCTCGGCTTCTACAGCCCGCACAGCTGGTGGCCGTTGTTCATCGCGCTGTCGGCGTCGATCACGGCCGTCGGCGTCGCGCTGTGGCTGCCTTGGCTGATCGTGGCGGGCGTCTGCTTCGTGCTGTCGACGGCCGCAGGCCTGGTATTCGAGTACTACACCGGTCCGGAAAAGCACTGACTGGGCCCACACCGAAGGTAGGGGAGACAAGGTCACAATCGGGACAACAGTTCGCCCGCAAACCGCCCTGTGAGATTCGTTCATCCCACCGCTTTGGGTAGTGTTGCCGAGGCACGGTCAACCCGCGCCGGTGAAGTAGTCGAGAAGGATAGGCGTAGATGAGCGGGCCGAATCCCCCAGGGCCTGAAGGGTCGGATGTGCCAGGTCAGGAGCCGGGCAACCAGCCCACGGCGGACCAGTCAGCACCCGAAACCGGCGAAACCGAGATCCACTCGCAGGCGTATTCCGCGCCGGAGTCCGAGCAGTTCACCGCCGGCCCGTATGTGCCCGCCGACGCCTCGCTGTACGACTACGACAGCTACGACCCGGCCACCGAATTGGTCGAACAGGAGCAGCCGCCGCGCTGGCCCTGGATTGTCGGTGTGGCGGCCATCATCGCCGCCATTGCGCTCGTCGCATCCGTTTCGGTGTTGGTGACGCGGACCGACACCGACAACCTCGCCACGCCCGCGACGAGCACCACCACCGCACCGCCGGTGCAGGACGAGATCACCACGACGACCCCGCCTCCGCCGCCTCCGCCGCCGCCGACGACCACTGAGGCGCCTCCGCCGCCACCACCGCCGGAGACCGTCACGGTGACGCAGGAATCGCCGCCTCCGCCGCCGCCCCCCGCCGAGGCGCCTCCGCCTCCGGCGGCGACCAACACGCCGGCTCCGGCGCCACCGGCGACTACGGCGCCCGCTGGGCCTCGGCAGGTCACGTACTCGGTGACCGGCACGAAGGCGCCCGGCGACATCATCACCGTCACCTACATCGACGCGTCTGGGCGCAGCCGCACTCAGCGCAACGTGTACATCCCGTGGTCGCTGACGGTCACGCCCATCTCAAACTCCGAGGTCGGCTCGGTGCAGGCGTCCAGCCTGTTCCTGGTCAGCCGGCTCAACTGCTCGATCACGACGAGCGACGGCACGGTGCTCTCGTCGAACACCAACAACGCCGCGCAGACTAGCTGCTGATGCCCAACAACACGCAGGCCGCCGGTCGTTCGCGGTCGCACACTGGCCTGGACACCGGTGAATTCGACCGCACCGACCGGATTCTGATTGCGGCGTGCGCTGGGGTCTGGTTGGTCGCGCTCGGCGCAGGCGTCGCAGCGACGGTGGCCCTCGTCGATCTCGGCACCCAGCACGCGCAATCCAGCGGGGAGTCAGAGACGCCGTGGCTGCTGTACACGGTGATCGCCGTCTCCGCCGCGGTGATCGTCGGCGCTGTGCCGCTGTTGCTGCGGGCGCGGCGCGCCGCGCTGGAAGAGTCACCGCCGCCTGCGCGTGCCACCCCGGTTCGGGCCGTGCCAGGGCAGCAGCCGCCGGTTCCGGGTGCCGAGGCGCCGACCGAGAAATTTCGAGTGGCGCCGACGAGGGGCGGTCAGGTGGCCACTCACCCCGGCTACGCCACGCGTGAGGCGATCATCCCACCGCCGAGCCCGTTGACGGCGGCGGTGGACCAGCTATGGCTGCGCTGCGCCGTGGTCATCGCCATCGCCATGGGTGTCGCGGTGGTGGCCATCGGTGTGGCCACTTATCTGATGGCCGCCGACAGCAACACGGCCGCGTGGGTGTTCTACGTGCTCGCCGGACTTGTCACGGTCGGCATGGCCGCTATCCCGTGGTTCTACCTGCGCGAGCTGCGCACCCTGTTGGCCTGAGACTGCAACCAACCGTCAGTGGTGCCCGTTCGTCTCGCCGTTCGACGACCCGTTGCGCTCCTGGTACTCGCGTAACGTGGTGAGCGCCTTGCGTTCTGAGGCGTGGGCGGCCTCGGTCAGCTCGTCGTGTTCGGAGATCGGGTCGGCAGTTAAGAAGCTGCCAGTGCCGGGCGCGCCGGCGGACCCGAGCTTGTTCATCCGCTTGGGCACCGCAGCGCCCTGGTACTCCAACGGAATCGGATGCCCGTGGTCGTCGACAGGGCCGAGCGGTTGGTGCAGCTCAATGTACGCGCCGTGCGGCAGCCGCTTGATGATGCCGGTCTCGATGCCGTGCTCGAGCACTGCGCGGTCGCTGCGCTGCAGCCCGACGGCCCACCGGTAGGCGATGTAGTAGACGATCGCCGGCAGCACCACCATGCCGATGCGGCCGATCCACGTCGTCGCGTTGAGCGAGATGTGGAACTTCCACGCGATGACGTCGTTCATCGCCGCAAGCGTCAGGATCATGTAGAACGCGATCGCAGCGGAACCAACGGCGGTGCGCACCGGTGCATCTCGCGGCCGCTGCAACAAGTTGTGATGCGCGCGGTCGCCCGTCACCTTGGCCTCGATGAACGGCCACGCGATCAGCAGCCCGAACACCAGACCCATGATTATTGCGACACCGAACGCGGCGGGGATGGTGTGGCCGAACGGGTAGAACTCCCACGCCGGCCAGATACGGGCCAGGCCCTCGGTCCACATCATGTAGAAGTCGGGCTGGCTGCCCGCCGAGACTTGGGACGGTTTGTACGGACCCAGTTGCCAGATCGGGTTGATCTGCAGCAGCCCGCCCATCAGGCCGAGGATGCCGGTGATGAGCGCGAAGAACGCTCCGGACTTGACGGCGAAGACCGGCATGACCCGTACGCCAATGACGTTCGTCTCGGTCTTGCCCGGTCCCGGGAAGTCGGTGTGCTTCTGGAACCACAGCATCGCGAGGTGTACACCGATGAGCGCCAGGATGATTCCGGGGATCAGCAGGATGTGCAGTGCGTACATGCGGGGCAGCAGGACGCCGTCCGCGGAGCACTGGTAACCCAGGCCACCGCATGGGAAGTCGCCGCCGAACAGCGCCCAGTGCATCCAGGTGCCGACCAGCGGGATGCCCAGCGTGATCGACGAGAGCGCCGCGCGCAGGCCGATGCCGGACAGCAGGTCGTCGGGCAGCGAGTAGCCGAAGTAGCCTTCGAACATCGCCAGGATCAGCAGCAGCGAGCCGATCACCCAGTTGGTTTCGCGGGGACGGCGGAACGCGCCGGTGAAGAAGATGCGGGCCAGGTGCACCATGATCGCGGCGGCGAACATCAGTGCCGCCCAGTGGTGGACCTGCCGGACGAACAATCCGCCGCGTATTTCGAAGCTGATGTCCAGCGTGGACGCGAAGGCCTTGGACATCTGGACTCCGCGCAGCGGCTGATACACGCCGTTGTAGGTGACCTCGGCCATCGACGGGTCGAAGAACAGCGTCAGGTACACACCTGTGATCAGCAGGACGATGAACGAATACAGCGCGATCTCGCCGAGCAGGAACGACCAGTGCGTCGGGAACACCTTGTTCAGCTGCCGACGCACCCCCGCCGACGGGTGGTACCGCGAATCGATGTCGTCGCCTTGCTTGGCAGCGATTTCGGCCAGATTCGGCTTTGGCAGTTTTGGACTCATGAGCGCCGCTCCCAGAATGCCGGTCCGACGGGTTCGATGAAGTCGCCGTTGGCGACCAGGTACCCGTCTTGATCAATGGTGATGGGCAGCTGCGCCAAAGCGCGCGCAGCCGGACCGAATATGGGCCTCGCGAAGTGCAACGCGTCGAACTGCGATTGGTGGCACGGGCAGAGGATTCGATAGGTCTGTTGCTCGTAAAGCGAAGAGGGGCAACCCAAGTGGCTGCACACCTTGGTGAACGCGAAAAATTCGCCGAAGTTGAAGCTCTCCTGGCCCTTGCGCTTGACCACTTTGGGCATGTCGAGCGGCTTGATGCGAATCAGCATGACGGGGTTGCGCACACCCATCGCGATCTCGCCCAGCAGCTCGTGAGATTCGACCGTGGTGCCGTCGCCGTCGGATTCCCGCCACGGGAACACCGTCTCCATGCCGCCGGCGTCGAGGTCCTCCGGACGCATCTTGACGAACGGCGATTCGCCCGGCTTGCCGGTGGCGCGGGCCAGGAAGATGGTCTCGCCCTTGAACCGGGGGGTCCAGCCCGACGTCCACAGCACGGCCTTGTTGCCTTCGGCGGTCGGAACGACAGGCTTCCACGGGTTCTTGATGAGCCCGCCGATGAACGCGACCAGCGTGCCGAGGCCGAACGCCCCGAGGCCGATACCGAGCGACAGGCCGATCATCTTGCGCCGCTTCAGAGTTGAAGTCTCCAGCGCATCGGTGAGGTTGGCCGCGATTGTCTTTCGGTGAATCTCGGGGGAGCGGCCGTCATGACGCTCCTGGATCGAGATCTCCTCGGGGATGAACTTCTTTTGGTACAGCAATGCGCCGACGCCGATCGCGGTGATCGACAGCCCGAACGTCAGGCCGTACATCGGGGTGGCCAGCTGGTACCAGAACTCGCCCTCGGCGCCCAGCGGCTTGTATTCCCACGGCCAGAACAAGAAGATCAGCAGCAGCGCAAGCCCCGAAAAGCCGCCCAGCAGAAGCCAATACGCGACCGTCCGCTCGGCCCGCTTCTCGGCCTTGGTGCCGGCCACCGGCCAGCGGTCCTCCCTGAAGACGGTCTCGACGCCGTCGAGCTTGCCGCCCAGCTCGACGAGCTGCTCGCGGGACATCGACGCCAGTTCGGCGTCGCTCGGCTCCCCGGGCACGCCCTTCTGGCCGGGCGTGTCCGTGCCCTTGACGTCTGACGTTTCACTCATGCTCGCGCCCCGATCCACAGAGCCACGCCGATAGCGGCGACCATTCCGATAATCCACATCGCCATGCCCTCCGGCGCGGGGCCGAAGCCGCCGAGGCCGTAGCCGCCCGGGTTCGGCGCGTGGGTTGCTTCGCGGACGTAGGCCACGATGTCGCGCTTCTCCTCGGGGCTCAGCTGCCGGTCGGAGAACTTCGGCATGTTCTGCGGGCCGGTGAGCATCGCGGTGTAGATCTGCGCGGGCTCTGCCGGCTCCAGATCGGGTGCGTACTTGCCCGACGACAACGCGCCGCCCTTGCCGGTGAAGTTGTGGCACGACGCGCAGTTGAGCCGGAACAGGTCGCCGCCGCGGGCCACGTCGCTACCCATCAGCGACTCGCTGGCGATATGACCGTTGTCGTCGCGGGGAACCATCGGCCCGCCGCCGTTGGCCTGCACGTAGGCCCCCAGCGCATCGATCTGCGACTCGTCGAAGATCGGTGGCTTGCGTGCCGCCTGCGCCTCGCCGCGCATCGCCGGCATCCGGCCCGTCGACACCTGGAAGTAGACGGCGGCCTCGCCGACGCCGATCAGGCTGGGCCCGCGGTCCGGCACACCCTGCAGATTGGCGCCGTGGCACGTCACGCACGAGGTGTCGAACAGCTGCTTGCCTGTGCGCAGCAGCGCTGAGGCCGACTCGTCGGCCACTGCGACCTGTGGCGTCGGTGTCAGGGTGGCCGCCAGGCCACCGGCGACTGCCAGTCCGATCAGCAGCAGCACAGCTGCCGACAGGCGCCGGCGCAGCCGACGGCGGGACTTGTCGGTCATCGAACCCCTTCTCAACAGACGCATCGGCGAGCCGATCAACGGACGAAGTAGATCGTGGCGAACAACGCAATCCACACGATGTCGACGAAGTGCCAGTAGTACGAGACGACGATCGCCGCGGTGGCCTGCGCAGGGGTGAACTTGCTCATCGTGGTCCGGATGAGCAGGAAGATGAAGGCGATCAGACCGCCGATGACGTGCAGGCCGTGGAAGCCGGTTGCGAGGTAGAACACCGAACCGTAGGCGCTGCCCGGGATCGTGGTGCCGTGATCGACCAGGTGCAGGTACTCGTAGCCCTGGCCGAGCACGAAGAACAGGCCCATCAAGAACGTGATGACGTACCACCGGCGAAGGCCGAATACGTCGCCTCGCTCGGCGGCGAAAACGCCCATCTGGCAGGTGAACGACGACGCGATCAGCACCAGCGTGACCGGCACGGCCTGAACAAGGTTCAGTTCCGTCGGGTGCGGGGGCCAGTCACCTGCGGCCTGGGCGCGCGCGGTGAAGTACATCGCGAACAGCCCAGCAAAGAACATCAGCTCGCTGGACAGCCAGACAATGGTGCCGACACTGACCATATTGGGTCGGTTCAGCGAATGTACTCGCGACGTGATTGCGGTTCCCGAGGTCCCTACAGCGCTCGTCACACCGCAAGTATGACGCTTTGTAGTTGTTGAACTCCACCCGGGTCAAGCAATTCGTCATAATCGGCGCGTGACTTCTTCTGACTCTCCGACGTGGCCTCAGGTGCTCGGCCGCTTGACCACAGGTCAGGCGCTAGCCCCCGGACAGGCGGCCTGGGCAATGGACCAGATCATGACCGGCACCGCGACACCGGCGCAGATCGCGGGCTTCGGTGTGTCGATGAAAATGAAGCGCCCGACGGCGGCCGAGGTGACCGAGTTGGCCGACACCATGCTCAAGCATGCGCGCCGCGTGCCGACCGATGCGATCGGCAACGACACCGTCGACGTGGTGGGCACAGGCGGCGACGGAGCAAACACCGTCAACCTGTCGACGATGGCGGCGATCGTCGTCGCCGCTGCCGGGGTGCCGGTGATCAAGCACGGTAATCGCGCGGCGTCGTCGCTGTCGGGCGGTGCCGACACGCTCGAGGCGCTGGGGGTGCGCATCGACCTGGGGCCCGAAGAGGTCGCCCGCAGCGTGGCCGAAGTCGGCATCGGCTTCGCATTCGCCCCGCAGTTTCACCCGTCGTATCGGCACGCCGGGGTGGTGCGCCGTGAGATCGGGGTGCCGACCGTGTTCAATCTGCTTGGGCCGCTGACGAATCCGGCTTCACCGCGGGCGGGGTTGATCGGCTGCGCCTGGGGTGAGCTGGCCGAGGTGATGGCCGGGGTGTTCGCCACTCGGCGGTCCAGTGTGCTCGTCGTGCACGGTGACGACGGCCTCGACGAGCTGACCACCACGACGACGAGCACCATCTGGCGGGTTCAGGCAGGCACCGTAGAGCGGCTGACGTTCGATCCCGCGGCGTTCGGGTTCAAGCGCGCCGACATCTCCGAGCTTGTCGGGGGTGACGCGGAATCCAATGCCGCTGAAGTCCGTTCGGTCTTAGGCGGGGCCAAGGGTCCGGTCCGCGACGCGGTGGTGCTCAACGCGGCGGGCGCGATGGTGGCCCACGCGGGACTAGCCAGCGACGCCAAATGGGTGCCCGCCTGGGAGTCCGGCCTGGCCCGCGCCACTGAGGCGATCGACTCCGGGGCGGCCGAGAAGCTGCTCGCGCGTTGGGTGGGGTTCACTCAGAAGGTCTGAATCACAAGTCTGCTCGGCCGCGAGTCGGGCGGACCGCGCCGAGGCTGCCCACGCTGCCCAGCGTCCCGCCGCCGCCACCGGTGAGGCCCATCCGGGTTCGGCCCGCACGATGCGCACGCCCGGCCGGGTCAGCCAGCGCGCGATCAGCGCGGTCTCCTCGACCAGCGCGCCGCCCAGCGGCGCGTCGGTAGCTAGAACGGCTTGTGCGCCAACGCAAATGGCGTCGATGACCGGCATCGGTGGCACGCCGCGACGGGCACTGCCTGCCGCCGCGAGCTGACCGTGCCGGATCACCGCGAGGTGCCAGCCACCGTCGCCGTCCGGGCGGGCGGCCACCAACTCCGTGACCGTGGCCAGCGCCCGCAGCCGTTGGCCGCGCCACAGCACCTCGATGGCCGCGGCGGCGTGGTCGCGTAACCGGGCGGCGGTTTCGTAGCGGTTGCGCTCGGCCAGATCGGCGATGTGCGCGAGCACCGCGGCGAGAGCGCGGTTGTCGTTGCCCTCGATCAACTCGACGGCGCCGGCCGAAGCCGACGCATACTCGGTTGGGGTGATGCCCTGCGGCGCGGGACATGGCGATAGTTCGCGCTCGGGACACCCGTGCAGCGCGGAGCGGCTCAGCCGCCTTGTGCACGTGCGCACTCCCGTGAATCGGGCCAGCAGCGCGGCGGTCTCGACCGCGTCGGCGCGCGACCGGAACGGTCCAATCGCTGTGTCGTGCTTGGGTGTTCGCACTGTGGAGAACCGCGGGAATGGTTCGTCGGTGAGCACCACCCACCACCAGCGGTGCGGAAACTTCGACCGGCGGTTGTAGGGCGGCGCATGCGCGGCGAGCAGCCGCAGTTCGCGTACGCCGGCCTCGAGGTCGTGCGCGCACTCGACGTAGTCGATGGCGGTCGCCAGCGACGCCATTTCCTTGATGCGGGTGCGCGGGTCGGCGCCGTTGAAGTACTGGCGGACCCGCCTGCGCAGATCGACTGCCGTGCCGATGTACAGCACTTCGGCCGACGGCCCGCGGAACAGGTAGACGCCGGGGCGATGTGGCAGCGCGTCGGCGAGGTGCCGCTTGCGGCGCTGGGCCGGTGTCACATCGGGCAGATACGAGCGCAGGTCGGTGTAGGTGTGCACACCCTGATTGCCCACCCGCTCGATCAGCCCGTGCAGCACATCGACGGTGGCACGAGCATCGTCGAGCGCGCGGTGCGTCGGTGTGGTGGTTGCGCTGAAGAGACGAGCCAGCGCCGCCAGCCGAACGCTCGGGGCCTCGTCGTGGGTGAGCACGCGGCGGGCCAGCCGGACCGTGCACAGGACCGGCGCCCGCGGCCAGGGAATCTGGAGGCGTTCGGCGGCTGCGCGCAGGAACCCGATGTCGAAGCCGGCGTTGTGGGCGACGAGCACCGCGCCGCGAGAGAACTCCAGGAAGGCGGGCAGCACCGAGTCGATGGTGGGCGCGTTGTACACCATCGCCGAAGTGATACCGGTGAGAGCGACGATCTGTGGCGGGATGTCGCGCCCCGGATCGACCAGGGTGGCCAGCTCGCCCAGCACGGTCCCGCCGCGCACTTTGACCGCCCCGATCTCGGTGATCGCGTCGTGGCCCTCGCCGGAGGCGCGCCCGCCGGTGGTTTCCAAGTCGACCACGACGAACGTCGTCTCCCGCAGTGACAGGTCAGCGAGCGGATCGACGTCGGCGAAGCTCAGCTGGCCCATGCGCTGACGGTATGGAACACCTCCGACAGTTGCTGGTTGCCACGCGGACCGCAGTTACTTGTCGGTGGCTGTCGATACCGTGCGATCAACACCGATCGAGAGGACAGCCAGATGGGCACGGTGAAGATCGACTGCGACGACTGCGCAGTGCGCGGTCCGGGGTGTCAGGACTGTGTTGTGAGCGTGTTGCTCGGCGTGCCCGAGACGTTGCTCGACGATGAACGCCGAGCGCTCGAAGTGCTCGCTGACGTAGGGTTGGCGCCGCGACTTCGGCTGGTGCCAATTCACCGGCAAGGCGATTCAGGAGTCGCGTAACGAGATCGGTTGACGCAGCCGTTGATAACAATGTCTGAGGCGGCTGTTAAATTTGCGTCTTCTGTTGGACAACGCCGATGCCGTTTCGTAACCTATCTGAGACCTAAGAGCAGTTCGACGCTTTCGTCACGGCATCTGAAGGACGCAAATCTTGAGGCTCAGCCGCACGCGCGGGATTACACGTGGTTTTCACGCCCTTCGGAACCCCGTTATTGGTGCGATAGCTGGGTTAACGCTGCTCGGAAGCGTGGTCGCTGGACATGTGCAGGCCGACCCCGCAGATGATGCTTTAGCAAAACTCAATGAGTTGTCTCGGCAGGCCGAACAAACCACTGAAGCGATGCATTCTGCCCAGTTGGATTTGAACAACAAGCTGGCTGTGCAGCAGGCCGCCGAGGAAAAGCATGTCGCCGACGCAGCGGCAGTAGAAGCCGCCAAATCGCAATTGGCAACATTTCAATCATCGGTCGATAAGTTAGCTGCGGCGCAATATATGGGTGGCAGGACCGACGGTTTGGATGCGATGCTCACCGCGAGCTCACCGCAGGGTCTCATCGATCAGCTCTCGGTTCAGCGGGTGATGGCCGCCGAGATGTCGGCACAGATGAAGAGTTACCGCGAGGTCGGTCGGCAGGCCCAGCTGGCCGAGGAAGCGTCCGCCAAATCGGCCGCCGAAGCCAAGACCGCCGCCGAGCAGGCGGCCGCGGTGCGCGCCGACCTGCAATCCAAGCAAAGCAAGCTGCAGGTGCAGATCGCGGTGGTCAAGTCGCAGTACCAGGCGCTGACGCCGGGCCAGCGGGAGGCCCTGGCCGCCCTCCCGCCGATCCCCGCCCCGCCCGCACCGGAGGCCGCGCCGCCGGATCCTGGCATCCTGGCCGCGCCGCCGGAGGGCATCCCACCTGGCGACGTCGCACCGCCGGGAGCCCTCCCAGGCGGTGGAGCTCCGGAAGCAGCCACCGTCATACAGGCCGCGCTGAGCCGGATCGGCTCGCCGTATTCGTGGGGCGGTTCGGGCCCGAGCGCCTTCGACTGCTCCGGACTGGTGATGTGGTCGTTCCAGCAGGCCGGTATCTCGCTGCCGCATTCCAGCCAGGCACTCGCCCAAGGCGGGCAGCCGGTGTCGATGGACCAGATCCAACCGGGCGATCTCGTCACCTATTACTCCGACGCGTCGCATGTGGCCATCTACATCGGTGACGGGATGATGGTGCACGCGTCGACCTATGGCACGCCGGTGCGAGTCGCCCCGGTCGACAATGCGCCGATCCACAACGTCCGCCGCTACTAGTCGGCGCCGGATCGGTGCCCTGCTCGTCACCGAGCTGATCTGCGCGCTGTTCCTTGTTGGACGGACGCCGTCGGAACCGGTCGAGCCCGTCGTGGCCGCGCCCGCGTCGCTCACCACACCCACCGCCGCGTCGACCACCGAAACGTTGAGCGACGGCCGCACCGTCCACCTCGTCGGTCTGGGCGGAGTGCACACAGCTTCGCTGCTGGCCCGAATCGGCGCCGAGATGGACGAGGCCGCGCAGGCCGTCACCGCGTTCTGGGGACCCGACTGGCCACATGAGGTCGTCATCGTGGCCGCCGGATCGGACGCCGAGTTCGGCAGCCTCGCGGGCGGTGGCCCCGACATCGCGGCCACCACCACCGCCGAGCGGATCATGTTCGCCCCGGGTGCCGCTGCGATGAGCGATGGGTCCTTGCGAATCGTGTTGCGCCACGAGCTTTTCCACTTCGCGTCGCGCACAGCCACCGCCGCCGACGCGCCGCGCTGGCTCACGGAGGGCGTCGCCGATTTCGTCGGCCGCCCGGCCACCCCGCGGCCGCCGGACGCCGCAGCGTTGGCCCTGGGCCCACACGCAAGTAGGGGATTGCCAACCGACGCCGAGCTGGACGGGCCCGATCGTTCCCGGGCCTACGACCGCGCCTGGTGGTTCAGCCGGTTCGTCGCCGACGCCTACGGCACCGACGCGCTGCGGGCGCTGTATCTACGAGCCTGCGGTCCCGGCCATCCCGACGCCGTCACCGCCGTGCGCGAAACCCTCGGCGCCGACCTGCCAACGGTGCTCGCCAGGTGGCAGCACTGGATCTCCGGCTAGCCTGTCTGGCGATGAGCCGGGTCCTGCTGGTTAGCAATGACTTTCCGCCGCGCCGCGGCGGCATCCAGTCGTACCTGCAGAATCTGGTCAACCATCTGGTCGCGGCCGGTACGCACACGCTGACCGTCTACGCGCCGAAGTGGAAGGGCGCCGACGAGTTCGACCGGGAGGCGAATTACGAGGTGGTGCGCCATCCGGGGACGTTGATGCTGCCCGTGCCGTCCGTGGCCGGCCGGATGCGAAAGCTGATCGAGCGCCACGACGCCGATACCGTCTGGTTCGGCGCTGCCGCGCCGCTGGCGTTGATGGCACCGATGGCCCGCGACGCGGGTGCCGGCCGCGTCGTTGCCAGCACACACGGCCACGAGGTCGGCTGGTCGATGCTGCCGCTGGCCCGAACCGCGTTGCGGTGCATCGGAACTGGCACCGATGCGGTCACCTACATCAGCCGCTACACGCGCGGCCGGTTCGCCTCGGCGTTCGGCCCGGACGCCGCGCTGGAACACGTGCCGCCCGGCGTGGACACCGAGCGGTTCGCGCCCGACGGGGTGGCCCGCGCCGAGTTGCGCGCTCGATACCGGCTGGGGGAGCGGCCCGTGGTGGTGTGCGTATCGCGGCTGGTGCCACGCAAGGGTCAGGACATGCTGATCAGGGCCATGCCCGCGATCCGGCAGCGGGTGCCCGGCGCCGCGCTCGTCATCGTCGGTGGCGGCCCGTACCTCACGTCGCTGCGGCGGCTGGCGCACAGCTTCGGCGTGGCCGAGCACGTGGTGTTCACCGAAGGGGTGCCGGGTGACGAACTGCCCGCCCACCACGCGCTGGCCGATGTGTTCGCGATGCCGTGCCGCACCCGCGGCGGGGGTCTTGACGTCGAGGGTCTCGGCATCGTCTTTCTCGAGGCGTCCGCGACGGGCGTGCCGGTTGTAGCGGGTCGGTCGGGCGGGGCTCCCGAAACCGTGCGCGACGGCGAGACGGGTGTGGTGGTCGACGGCTGGGACGTTGGCGCGATCGCGGCGTCGGTCAGCGACGTGCTCGCCGACCCGGACGGGGCCGCGCGGATGGGCGCGGCGGGTCGACGATGGGTCGTCGACAACTGGCAGTGGAGCACGCAGGCCGAGAAACTCGCGGAGCTCCTCTAGGTTCAGCCCTTTTCGTAGAGCGCTTCGATGTCGCTGGCGAACTTCTCGGCGACGACCTTGCGCTTGACCTTCAGAGTGGGGGTCAGCTCGCCGGTGTCTTCGGTGAAATCGACTGGCAGGATGCGGAACTTGCGGATCGCCTCCGCCTTCGACACCGCCTGATTGGCCTCCTTGATGGCCAGCTCGATCTCGGCCATCAGATCGGGATCGGTGGCCAGATCGCCGACGGTCGCCTTCGGATCCTTACCGTTGCGTTCTTTCCAGCCGGGGAACGCCTCGGGGTCAATGGTGATCAGCGCGGCGATGAACGGTTGTTGGTCGCCGACGGCCATCGCCTGGCTGATCAGCGGATGCGCCCGCAGCCGGTCCTCCAGCAGCGCCGGCGCGACGTTCTTGCCGCCAGCGGTGACGATGATCTCCTTCTTGCGCCCGATGATCGTCAGGAAGCCGTCGTTGTCGATGGCGCCGAGATCGCCGGTGTGGAACCACCCGTCGGAGAAGACGGCCTTGGTCTCCTCGTCGTTGTTCCAGTAACCCCCGAACACCACCCCGCCCTTGACGAGCAGCTCGTCGTCGTCGTTCAGCCGCATGCTGTTGCCGGGCACCAGCTTTCCGACCGAGCCGACCTTTACGTCGTCGATCCGGTTCACGGTGATCGCCGCGCTGGTCTCGGTGAGCCCGTAGCCCTCATAGATGGTCAGACCGACACCGCGGTAGAAATGGCCGAGCCGGGCACCCAGCGGCGCGCCGCCCGAGATCGCGCCGCGGCAGTTGCCGCCCAGCGCGGCCCGCAGCTTGCCGTACACCAGGCGGTCGAACAGTGCGTGCTTGGCCCGCAGCAGCAGCCCGGGACCGCCGTTGTCCAGCGCCTGGCTGTATTCGATCGCGGTGTTGGCGGCCCGCTCGAAGATCGGGCCCTTGCCGTCGTTTTGGGCGTTCTGTTCGGCGGTGTTGTAGACCTTCTCGAACACCCGTGGCACCGACACCACCAGCGTCGGCTTGAACACGCCGAAGGTCGGCACCAGGTTCTTGATGTCACTGGTGAAGCCGAGCGTGACCTTGTTGGCGAAGCATGCCAACGTGATGGCGCGGGCGAGCACGTGGGCCAGCGGCAGGAACACCAGCATCCGCTCGCCCTTGTCCAGCAGCGCCGGGAAGCACACCTTGGCGCCGCGGATCTCGTACATCAGATTGGCGTGGGTGAGCTGGCAGCCCTTGGGCCTGCCGGTGGTGCCAGAGGTGTAGATCAGCGTCGCGGGGTCGCCCGATTTGATGCCGGCCAGCCGGTCGTCGAGTTCCTTGGCGTCGACGGATTTGCCCGCCTCGGCCAGCGCATCCAGCGCCGGCGTCCCGCTCCCGTCGATCCGCAGCACCTTGCGCAGGTCGGGCAGCTCCTGTTCGAGGTGCTCGATCTTGTCGGCATGCGCGTCGGTCTCGGCGAAGATCAGCACGGCCCCGGAGTCAGCCAGCACGAATCGCACCTGCTCGGCCGAACTGGTCTCGTAGATCGGCACAGTGAGAGCGCCCGCGGCCAGGACGGCCAGGTCGAGGATCGGCCATTCGTAGCGCGTCGCTGAGAACACCGCCACCCGGTCGCCGGGCTTGACGCCCTCGGCGATCAAACCGAGTGCGGCTGAACGGATCTGGTTAGCGGCCTCCTTGCACGTGACGTCCGTCCATTCGCCGTCGACGAGGCGTTGGAAAATCACGTGGTCGGGATCTTCGCGTTCGTGCGAGAACACGGAGCTGACGATGTTGTCGTGATCGCCCACGGTGAACGAAGCGGGAACACTGGACTCACGCACGATATGGCCTCTCGACTAGCGGCTTTGCCGTTGACAGCCTAGTCGGCCAGGTTGGGCCGGGTTGGACGCATATGTGAAGCTTGTACGCCATGAACAGCATCCAGATCGCGGACGAGACGTTCGTTGCCGCCGACCCCGCCGAGGTGGGCAGGGCCGTTGCGGATCCCGCGAGCTGGCGGCGGTGGTGGCCCGACTTGCTGCTGACAGTGGTCGAGGACCGCGGCGGTCTCGGGCATCGCTGGACGGTGGCAGGCGCGCTGACCGGAACCATGGAGATTTGGCTGGAACCCGTCCTCGACGGGGTCGTGCTTCACTATTTCCTGCACGCTGAACCCGCGGGAGTCGCGGCGTGGCAGCTGGCCAAGATGAACCTGGCGAAGATGAACCATCGTCGCCGGGTGGCGGGCAAGAACATGGCATTCGAGGTGAAACGGACACTTGAGGCGACGCGCCCGGTCGGCGTTTCGCGCCTGGCCTGATACTTCGGCCGGACCAAGCAGCAGGGGGTAGATTTTTCACGTGGCGGACAAGACGGCGCAGACCATCTACATCGATGCCGATCCTTCGACGGTGATGGACGTCATCGCCGACATCGGCTCCTATCCGGACTGGGTCGCCGAGTACAAGGAGACCGAGGTGCTCGAGGCTGACGCCGAGGGCTACCCGAAGACCGCCCGCCTGGTGCTGGACGCCACCGTCCTCAAGGACACCATGGTGTTGTCCTACGACTGGCCCGCCGACCGCGGATCGGTGAAGTGGAGCCTGGTGTCCAGCTCGCTGCTGAAGTCGTTGGACGGCGCATATCGGCTGTCGCCCAAGGGTTCCGGCACCGATGTCACCTACGAACTCTCGGTCGACCTGATCATTCCGATGATCGGGTTGTTGAAACGGAAGGCTGAACGGCGCCTTACGGATACCGCATTGAAGGACCTCAAGAAACGAGTCGAGGCTGAGTGATCTCGCAGCCCCGACCGGTCCCCGGATCAGTCTCTTCGTCGGCAAGGGCGGGGTAGGTAAGTCAACGTTGGCCACCGCCACCGCGGTGCGCGACGCGCGCGCCGGGCTGCGGGTGCTGATCGTCTCCACCGACCAGGCGCATTCGATCGGCGACGTGCTTGGCACCGTGGTCGCGCCGACGGGTCTTCGTGAGCCCACCCGAGTGCTGGCCGACGACGCCGATGCCGGCGGCGGCTTTCTCGACGCGCTGGCGCTCGACACGCTAGCCCTCTTGGAGTCCCGATGGCGGGGGATCGCAGGCTTGCTGTCCGGACGGTTTCCCGAATCGGATCTGGGAGACATTGCCCCAGAAGAACTTTCGGCGCTGCCCGGCATCCAGGAGGTGCTCGGCCTGCACGAGGTCGGCGAGCTTGCCGCCTCAGGGCAGTGGGACCACGTGGTGGTGGACTGCGCGTCGACCGCCGACGCGCTGCGCATGCTCACGCTGCCCGCGACTTTCGGTCTGTACCTGGAACGCGCCTGGCCGCGGCATCGGCGGCTGTCCACCGGCGCCGACGACGCCCGTGCGGTGGCGATCATCGATCTGATCGAAGGCATCAGCGCGGGGACGGAG
>DASRJA010000326.1:0-4145 GCA_035649695.1 Mycobacterium sp.
CGCTCCAGGTATCAAACCCGGGCAGATCACCACGCTCGAGCAGGTCGAGAAGGCGGTTGTCCCACGCCGGGTTGATCGGAATCATCGTTGATGAGCCGGCGGCGTATTGTCGCCCTGCTTCGACCACGCGTTCTTCACCCCTGCTGCGCTGCTCGGGCGTCGGCGGATGGCCGGCGATCAGCGCATCGGCGACTCGGGGCGGTGCTCCGTCGAGAACCGGCACCGGCGGATCATGCGACAGGCCACCAGAAGCGATGAACAACACCCGCCGGTCGAGCTCAGCAGCCGCCTGGCCCACCGCGGTGCCGAGCGCGCGAATGCGACGGACCGGACACAGGGGAGTGGCCACCCCGTTGACGAAGATGGGCACAACCGGGACGCGGTCGATGCCGTCAAACAGCGTTTCCAACGGCTGGGCGAATCCATGGTCGACGGTCATGCGCGCCGAGATTGTCAGGTCCACGCCCCGCTCCAGGACGCCTTCGGCCAATGTTCTGGCGGCGTCGGTGTCGACCGACAGCGGACCTGCCTGCGACGCGAAGTCCCCAACCGAATGCGCTTCTGTGCCAATGCAAAAGGGCGGCATCTCCTTGTAGAAGAAACCGTTGTAGTGATCGGGGGCATAGAGCACCACCAACTCAGGTGCGAAGTCGGCGACGAATGCCTTCGCGACCTGCACCGCCGCGTTGACACGGTCAAGCGCTTCCGGTTCCGGATCGTTCTTGCCGATGAGCGGGGAATGAGATAATCCGACAACTGCTGCGGTCATGACATTCCTTGATCGTCTGGTGCGGCTGGGTGTACGACGACCTTGCCCGTGAGCGAGCCGTCGATCATGAGCTGAAAACCCTTGTGGATGTCGGTCAGGGGCAACGTGCGGTCGATGACCGGCCGGACCCCGGTCGCTTCGAGCATGCGCAGCATGGCCACAAGTTCGGCCCGGGTGCTTCCGGTGGAGCCAAGAATCCGCTGCTGCAAGTAGAAGATTCGGCCTAGGTCGGCGGGTGGGTTCATCCCGGTGGTCGCTCCCGCGATCACGACCGTCCCTCCGGGACGCAAAGACTTCAGCGAGTGCGACCAGGTCGCCTCGCCAACCGTTTCAATGACGAGGTCGACGCGTTCGGGGAGGCGTTCACCAGGAGGCAGTGCGACCCGTGCGCCCCAGCCCATCGCTTGTGCACGTTTGGATTCGCTGCGACTGGTCGCGTACACGACAGCGCCTGCAGCGAGAGCCAGCTTGATCGCCGCGGAGGCCACACCGCCGCCCGCGCCCTGGACCAGCACGCGGTCGCCGGCTCTGATGTTGGCTTGGGTGAACAGCATTCGGTAAGCGGTCGTCCATGCCACCGGAAGACAGGCCGCCTCGTCGAACGACAACCAGTCCGGTTTGGGCACGAGATTGCGACGCGGAACCGTCAGGTACTCGGCGAAGGCACCGTCGTGGCGCTCTGACAACAGCACACGGTTGGGATCCAGTGTTTCATCGCCGCGGCCTGCGTCATAGTCACCGATCACCGGGTACACGATGACCGCGTTGCCGTCCTCGTCGTAACCCGCGGCATCGCAGCCCAGCACGATCGGCAGCTGCTCGGCCGGGTGCCCGACACCACGCAACGTCCAGAGGTCATGCATGTTCAGCGAGGACGAAACAACCTTGACCACAGCCCAACCCGGCTTGGGGCGAGGCTGGGCCAGCTCGCTTAGCACCAGACCAGACAATGGGTCAGCGGCGCTCTGTGAGACGGCGGTTGCGGCGAGCACGTCACCACCATCGCGCCGCCCACCCTGAAACCCCAGTTGGTGTGCCGCTGTGCGAAACGCGCTATAGAGGTTGACCGGGCGCGTGCAGTTTCGTATGTGACATGACGTCAACGATCGACCCGGGCCACGACGCCCGAACGGTCAGCAGCCCGCCGTGCGGTGCGCTGCGGCGACCCGCGGAATTGCACCGCGACATCGACGTGTCCGGCTTGGTGGATTCCGACGGCGGGCTGCTGGATCGCGCCGTGTTCACCGATCCGCAGATCTACCGGCAGGAGCTACGCCGCATCTTTGCCAGCAGCTGGCTATTCCTCGCACATGAGGATCAATTCCACCGCCCCGGCGACTTCTTCACCACATATATGGGTGAGGACCCGATCATCGTCACGATCGACAAGAACCGGCGCATCCGGGCCTTCTTGAATTCATGCCGGCACCGCGGCGCGCGGGTCTGCCGGGCGGATTACGGCGCTACTCGCAGCTTCACCTGCACCTACCACGGCTGGGCGTATGACCTGGAGGGAAAGCTCGTCAGTGTGCCGAACAAGGACGGCTATCCCGATAGTTTCCGCACCGAGGATTGGGGCCTTGTCGAAGTACCGCACGTGGCAAGCTATCGCGGATTGATCTTCGGTAACTGGGATCCCGAGCCGGTCTCGCTACGAGACTCGTTGGGCGACATCGCGTGGTATCTGGACGCGATGCTCGACCACGACGCGGACGGCACGATAGTGGTCGGCGGTGTGCACAAGTGGGTGCTCGAAGGCAACTGGAAGCTAGCCGCCGAGCAATTCGCCAGCGATTGGTATCACGTCAACATGAGCCACGCCTCGGCGCTGACGGTGCTGTCGCCTGACGGCAAGCCGAAAGACGAGGTGGTCCACCGCACCGGGCGGCAGTACGCCGACCCGAAGGGTCACGGGCATGGTTTTCCCGTGCATCCCAGGAATCGATTCGACGCGCAGACCGTGCATGAGTGGATGGACTATGCCGCTCTGCGAGAACGCCTCGGCGACGCGCGGGTCGAGGGCCCGTTGACCACCGGCCACGGCAACGTCTTCCCGAACTTCTCCTACCTTCCGGTCAACGGATCGATACGGGTGTGGCATCCGAAAGGCCCCGACCGGATGGAGGTCTGGGCTTGGACGATTGTGGACAAGTCGATGCCCGAGCATGTCCGCGAGGCACAGCGCGTGTACAACCTGCGCACGTTCGGTCCCAGCGGCATCTTCGAACAAGACGACGGCGAGAACTGGAGTGAAGTCCAAGCGATTTCACATGGCTTCATCACCAATTCCGTGCCGCTGAACTACCAGATGGGTATCGGCAGTGAGCGCCGTGACGACCGGCACCCCGGCATCACCAGTGAGTTGTACAGCGACGCGGCCGCGCGCTACTTCTACGCACGCTGGCGTCACTTGATGAACACGCCGGCCTGGCATGAGCGGAAAACATCATGAGCGAGCCAATCCGCGTCGCCGCAGTGGACGACATCCCGCAAGGGGAAGGTATCGCGATCGACAAAACGATCACCGGTACCGCCGATGACATCGCACTGCTACGTGACGACGACGGCAGTGTGTGGGCCTTGAACGACACCTGCACTCACGCAGAGGCGTCGCTCGCCGAGGGCTGGGTCGAGGACGGTTTTGTCGAGTGCCCGCTTCACTCCAGCAAGTTCTGCCTGAAAACGGGTAAGGTGCAAGGCCTTCCGGCCACTTGTGATGCGGTGGCGCACCGCGTCGAGGTACGCGATGGCGACGTCTTCCTCTTCCCGCAGGCGGGGCAATGACGGTGCACAGTGTCGTGATCGTCGGCGGAGGCATCGCCGGCGTCAGCACCGCCGCTGCGCTGCGGGCGGGTGGGTTTGATGGTGATGTGACATTGGTCGACGCCGGTGAGTTCCCATATGACCGCCCCCCGTTGTCGAAGGACTACCTCGCCGGTCGTGTCGACCTCAAAAGCATTGCGCTGCAGTTGTCGCAGTGGTACGACGACCACCGTGTGCGACTGATCTCTCAGACCAGTGTTGACGAACTGAGAACAGATCTCGGGGCCGTCGAGCTGAGCGACGGAACCACGCTGCCCGCAGATAAGGTCGTTCTGGCTACCGGTGGCAGGGCCGCTCGGCCGCCGGTCGACGGCGTCACGAACCCCGGGATACACGTGCTGCGCACCGCCGACGACGCCGATCGGCTCAGGGTCGCATTGGCGTCGCGCGCGAGGATCCTCATCGTCGGAGCGGGGCTCATCGGAGCCGAAGTTGCCTCCACCGCCCGCGAGCTGGGTTGTGAGGTGGTCATCGCGGATCCTGTTGCAGCCCCGCTGGCGTCGGCGTTCTCTCCCGATGTCGCCACCTGGTTGCACAGCATGCATGAAAGGCA
>DASRJA010000327.1:0-3816 GCA_035649695.1 Mycobacterium sp.
GTGGTGGACGCTATCGGCCTGGGCGGCGCCTGCGAAGCCGAGGGCCGCGGCGGTCATTGCACTGGCGACGATGGTGGCAAATCCGAACTTCTTCATTTTGGTGCCTTCTTCTCTGTCTCTGCGTCGGCCTCTCTTGCCGACCTGACTGCTTAAACACAGAGGTCAGAGCATTAATTCCGATGGCAGAAATTGATCGGCGGTTGGCAGGAATCAATCTGTTGCCGTGTGCTGTGGGCCACACTCCGGCAACTTCGGGCTACAGCGCCGGGTGGTTGTCGCGCACCCCTCGATAGATACCCCAGCGGACGATGAGCGGCATCAGCACCCGGTCGAACGACCATGCCGGGAACGTGAACGCGCGGCCGTTCGGCGCGAACACCTCGAGCCCGTCTCGCTGCGGGCCGAGCACCGAACCCCAGCGCCGCTTCGGCGGCCGATAGCTGCGTAGCGGGCGTCCCGCGAACTCGGCACGCACATTGTGGGCCAGCAGACCGTCGGCTCGGTTGCGGGCCGAGGTTCGCAGCGGGTCGGTGGCCGCGACGTCGCCGACTGCGAACACCCCACGGCGGCCGGGAACTTGGAGTTCGGGAGTCACCCGGACGAAGCCGTTCTCGTCGAGTAGCTCGGCGGGCAGCCAGTCGGTGTTGGGTCGCACCCGGCCGATCGCCCAGAGCACGGCGTCGGCCGAAGCCGGCGGTTGGCCGGTGCTCCACCGGACGGGCTCGCTGGTGATCTGATCGCAGCCGAAACCGTCGGGTATCACCGCGCGATGCCCCGGGTGCAGCACCACCCCGGCCTCACCGAGTCGGTGCTGGACGCGCTCCCACGCCCGCGGGTGATGGTCGACGAGGCCGCGGTCTTTCGGGAAGTAGAGGTCGACCCGCTTACCGGGCCAGGTCCTTGCCACATTGGCCGCGCTGCTGATGGCGGCCGCGCCGCCGCCGACGACGATCACCGAACCGGCTGTGGTCAGGCGATCGTGGGCGGCGCGCAGGTCTGCGCCGATTTCCGCGTCTGACTGGAAGTTCGGCTGGCGCCAGAAACCGTTGGTCACGCCCGTCGAGATGATCAACGCGTCGTACCCCTCGGCCGAAGTCGATCCGTCGTCGTGCCGAACCGAGACGGTGCCGGCGGAGAGATCGAGCCCGGACAGCGTGCCGTGGACGGTGCGTACCCGGTCCAGGCCGCGGAACCTGTCGAACGGGATCCAATTGGCGCGCGCCCATTCGTGCGGACGGGACAGCCGCCAGCCCAGCTCCTGTCCGCTGACCAACGCGGGCTTCGCCGAGATTCCGACGACCTCGGCGTGGCGGGCCAGCCGGATCGCGGTGAGCACACCGCTGTCACCCAGGCCGGCGATCACGACGCGGGGCAGATTCATGACGACACGCTGACATACGAAGAGGGGCACCCGCTATGGGGTGCCCCTCTTGTTCTGAGTCGTTGGTCAGCGGCTCTGGTGAACGCTGGTGTCGACGTGCGGCACGCTCACCTGAGGCTGGATGTCGTAGATCCAGTCGTGGTGGATGACATCCGCCTGCGCGGGGCCGGCGAGGCCGAGGACCGCTGCCGCCAAGCCGCTGGCCACAATGCTCGCAAATCCGAACTTCTTCATTTCGATGCCTTCTTCTGTAGTCTCCGTGTCGGCCCGTTTATAACTCTATTGGCCGATCTAACCGGTTAAACACAGAGGTCAGCGGAATCATTCCGGTGGCAGCAATTGATCGCCGGTTGGCAGGAATACCGTGAATGCGTGCAGCATCGACGCCGAGACCCGTCGGCTGGCCCGCTCTTGGTCGAGGACGACGGCGCCCTGCTTCGTGCCCGCGGGATTCGCTATGGCCGAGCCGCCCGCTTCGCCGCGCCGCAGCCCATCGCGCCGTGGTCCGACCCCCTCGACGCCGGCGCACGCGGCCCGGCCTGCCCACAGCTGCCGTCACGGTTGGAGTGGGTCACCGGCCCAGCCATCGAGGGCCTCGCGCTGAGCGAGGACTGCCAGGTCCTGTCGGTGACGGCGCCCGGTGATGCGGACGGGTTACCAGTCATGGTCTGGTTTCACGGCGGCGCGTACGTGTCAGGCAGCGGTGAATCGCCACAGCACGACGCCGACCAGCTCGCGCTCCAGGGCCGCGTCGTGGTGGTCAATGTCAGCTACCGGCTCGGCGTGCTCGGCTACCTCAGCCCCAGCGGCGTCGATAATCTTGGTCTTCGCGATCAGATCCTGGCGCTGCGCTGGGTGCAGAACAACATCGGTGCGTTCGGCGGCGATCCGGACCAGGTGACCGTGTTCGGCCAGTCCGCCGGTGCGGATTCGGTGTACTCCCTGATGCTGTGCGAGGAGACGAGAGGGCTGTTCCGGCGCGCCATCATGCAGAGCGCTCCGCTCGGGATTCGCGACGGCCGCGACGCGATGACCGCCGCGATGCGGACGGCGGCGAGCGCCGACTCGGCGAGCGAACTGTTGGATGCCCAGACTGCCGCCGTGGCGGAAGCCGCGCGGTTCGGCCTGATCGGCCGCATGCCGTTCGGCCCGATCATGGGATTGGATCCGCTTCCGGCCGCATCGGATGGTGACGAGCGCTTGGCTGACGCGGCTCGGCGTATCGAGTTGCTCGTCGGTTACACCCGCAACGACGGCGGCCCGTTCGCCGCGATGGATCCGCGCATCGCACGGCTGAAACGCCTCGGCCCGCTCGGCACAGGCGTCGAACGCGCTGCCGCTGCGGCCCTGACGCGGCGAGTGTTCGCCGCGCCCGCCCGACGATTGGCCAAGGCGTGGCGCAGGTATGGCGGACGTGCCGCGACATTTCGGGTGGATTGGGCGCCCTCGCGGATGGGTGCCTGCCACTGCATCGAACTTCCGCTGCTTTTCGACGCGGCGGCGTGGGCCGATGCGCCGATGCTCGGCGGCGCCCCGGTCGACGAGCGCCTGGCCGAGACGATGCGCCGCAACTGGAGCGGCTTTGCTCACCGCGGCGTTGACGGACTCGATTCGGCCAACCAGCGTTTTAGGGTGTGACGGCGTCGATCGCCCGGTAGATGCGCTGCTCGCTGACCGGCCGCGCGGTGCCGAGCTGCTGTGCCCACAGGCTCACTCGCAGCTCTTCGATCATCCGGCCAATGTCGCGGACATCGGCGGCGGCCGCACGAATCGGCGAAAGAGCTTGCCGCAGTTCGTCATACGCGTCCTGCACGGCATGCACACGCTGCATGCGGTCACGATCGCCCGCAACGTCGCGCGGCAACCGTTCGAGGCGGCGGCCGACCGCGGTGAGGTAGCGGGTGAGGTCGCCGAGATGCGATGCGCCGGTGAACGTTACGAAACCGCTCGGAAGCAGCAGGTCGAGTTGTGCGCGGATGTCGGCGATCGCGTCGGCTTGGGTCGCAGACGGCGCAGCGGGCAACGCGACCTGAACCTCGTGCGCAGCGGCAAGCACCTTCTCGACGCGCCCTACGATATCCAGCGTCGTCGCGGTCAACGCGTCGGACACTCGCTGCGATAGTGACGCGAACTCGGTGCGGCTCCAGACCGGGTTCGGGGCCAACACCGTGACCGCGGCGTCAGCGCAGTCGTCGAGCAGCGCGGAAAGCGAGCCATCCGGATTCGCGCCCAGCACCAGGCGAGTGCGCGGATTCAGCTGGCGTTCAATGCTTTTAGCCGGCGACGCCACCGTCAGCCGCAACAACCGCTGGATGCCGGGTCCCATCGCGGCGTCTTGCTCGGCCTTCGTCGCGAACACCCGCACATCCGCCGCATCGTCCCCGTCGACAAATGCCGGGAATCCCCGCACGGTGTGTCCGCCGCTGGCCCGTTCG
>DASRJA010000328.1:0-19141 GCA_035649695.1 Mycobacterium sp.
ATCGGGTAAGGCGTCCGCGCGCATAGTCGAGCAGCTCGCCGGGATCAACGTGCGCCCCGTCGACCAGCTCGACCGCCCCGACCGGGACCGAACCGAGCCGTTCGTCGGGAATTCCCGTGACACCCGCGTCACGCACCGCGGGATGGCCACGAAGCACCGACACGATGTCGGCCGGTGTCACCTTGAACCCGCCGCGAATGATCACATCGTCGGTGCGGCCGTCGACGAACAAGAACCCGTCGGCATCGACTCGGCCGAGATCGGTGGTCCGTACCCACTCGCCACCGCGCGTCCGAACCTCGATCCGACCCTGAGCACCCGTGGGCACCTCAGCACCGTTCTCGGCGGAGACGATTCGTATCTCACGGCCGCTCTGCGGACGACCGACACTGCCGCGCTTGGCCTTTGCCCACTCGCGGTGAAGCGCGAGATTCCATCCCGCGACTCCGCCGGCGAACTCGGTGGCGCCGTACGACGGAAGCACTGCCACCCCATACCGTTCTTCGAACGCCTCCTGTACCGAAACCGGAAGGGGAGCCGTACCAGAGGTCACGACCTCCACGCTGGAGAACACCTCCGTTGGCACGGTGGCGTCCAAGACCATCGTCAGCGCCGATGGGACCAGACTCACGGCTCTGGGCCGGTGACGGACAACGAGGTCGACGAACTCGGGCACCTGAAACCGCTCGAGGAGCGCGATCTTGCGGCCTTCGCAGATGTTCAGCAGCGTGCGGAACAAACCCGACATGTGCACCAATGGCGAACTGACGATTGCGACACCGGAACGCAGGCGCAGATCCGCAGGTTTGCTCGAGCCGTAATGGGCGCCCGCGGCGGCGACAGTATGCTCAAATGCGTCATACGACAGTGGAATTCGTTTCGGCGGCCCGGTGGTGCCACTGGTCAGCATCTCGACCGCGACGCCGTCGGGTTCCTGCCGGAATGGACCGGGACCCACTCGTTCCAGACCGGGAACGGTCGCGACAGCGGCCGGGATCGCACCTACTTCGAGACCCAGCGAACCGGTTGGCGCGGCTGCAATGCCAGGTCTACGCCAGTCGGCGTCAACGCCGATCAGTGCGGGCAGCATCAACTCCGAGATATCTGCGGCAAGTCCCGATTCCCCCCGGGATGGGTTGATGGTGACGACGCAGCTGTCGGCCAACAGCACGCCGAGCATCGCCGCGACCATCGCTGGATGGTTTCGGAGCACCAGCCCGACAGGCGATCCCGCACCCAAACCCGCTGCTATCAAATGGCTCTCGACACCAAAGGCGATGTCGGAGAGCGCCTGCCAATCGGTCCAGGCACCCTGGTACTCGATTGCGGGAGCCATCGGATCGAGCGCCAGGATCGCACGGATGCGGTCGGCAATTGGACGACTCAAGCGGGGGCTGCCGCAAGCTCGGTCGCCGCCGGGATCACCTCTTGGGCGAACAGTTTCATCGACTCGTAGACCTTGCCGCGGTCCATAGCGCCACCACGAGACATCCGCAGCATGATGTTGCGCCACCCCATGTCGATGACGGTACGCATCTTCTCGATGATCCTGTCCGGATCACCCATCAACGTCAGATGCGAGTTCAGCACCTGCTCGTAGCTCTGCTTGTCGTGCTTGTCGAACCAGTCGGAGTACGCCTTGTAGTCCGCCGGGATGTCGCCACCACGTTCGAAGGGGTTCGAGTATTGCCGGTGCGTCTGAATCGACAGCTCGACGCTGTCGCGCGGATACGTCCGGGCGAATCCATCGTCGGGGTGGCAGAACGCATTCAGCAGGGCCCAGACGTTTCCGGTCGCGGCCGCCAGTCCCTTTTTCGCCTGGGTCTCCAGGTAGATGTCAAGGGCTCCCTGTAGGTCAGGGTCAACCTGGTACGGGTTGCCGATGATGGCACCAAATCCCTTGTCGGCCAGCCACTCGAAGCTCGACGGCGTCTTCATCACCGTGCCCCACACCGGAATCGGATCCTGCACCGGCCGCGGGTGGATGGTCACGTCCTCGAGTTGCCAGTACTTGCCCTCGTACGAGACGTTCTCCTGCGACAACAGCAGATTGACGATCTCGACGCACTCCTGGTAGCGAGCGGTCGCCTCGTCCATCGGGATGCCGAAGCCCTTGAACTCGTGGGCCTGATAACCCCGCCCGAAGCCGGCGTCGAAGCGCCCACCGCTCAGGTTGTCCACCATCGCAATGCGCTCCGCGAGGTGAATCGGGTCATGGAACGGCGCGACCATGCATGCGGTGCCGATCCGGACACGCTCGGTCTGTGCGGCAATCGCGGCCGCGACCAGAGGCAGGTCCGCGAGTGTGCCGTAAGGCGAGAAGTGGTGTTCGGCGAGCCAGATCTCGTCGTATCCGAGTTCCTCAGCCCACCGGGCCTCCTCCAGCACGTTGGCGAAGACCTCTTCGTGGCTGAGGTGATTGGGCTTGTCGCCGAGGATGAATACGCCGAACCGCATGCCTGCGACCTCCGTCTCAGAATATAGTTGCAGTTACTGCCACTATATTGCACGATTGAACAAATATCGTCAATCCGTTCCATCGTTTGGAGACCTCGTGACCGCGCCCGTGACCCTCTCCGACGCCGTGGTCGGCACCGCTCTCGCTCCGACGACCTACCGGTGGACGGAAACGGAAGTCATCCTCTACGCGCTGGGGGTCGGGGCGCGTCCGCCAGCAGAACTGCGGCTTCTCGACGAGCACTGTGGGCCTGCCGTTCTTCCCACCTTCGCGCTGATCGCCAACTGGTGGGCCGTCAAGGATCTGCGCGCGGCACTGTCCCTCGGATCATTTCCGATCGTGCATTCCGCGCAGTCGCTGCGACTCGAACGGCCGGTGGGCGCCAGCGGCGAAGTCAGCGTCACCGCAGAGGTGACGGCGGTCTGGGACAAGGGCAAGCACGCGGCCATCGAAGTGACATCTGTCGGCGTCGACGACGACGGTCCCCTGTTCAGCGCCTCCTCGCAGACCATGGTCCTCGGCGGGGGTGGCTTCGGCGGAGACCGGGGCCCATCGGCCGCCGAGCATCCGCAGGGTGCGCCCGACGCGGTGTACGAGGATGCGGTTCGCCCGGAGCAGGCGGCCATCTATCGGCTCAGCGGTGACCGTAATCCGTTGCACATCGACCCCGCTGCGGCACGCACGTTCGGCTTCGATGATGTCTTTCTGCACGGCCTGTGCACACTTGGCTTCGCCGCCCGGGCCCTGATCAACGTCGTCGGCGACGGCGATCCGCAGACGTTGACGTCGATCAGCTGCCGGTTCGCGAAACCGGTCATGCTCGATTCGGAGCTGTGCACGGAGATATGGCGCGATGGCGACGAAGTCCGCTTTCAGACCCTGCAGGGCGATGTCGTTTCGCTCAGTTCGGGCACGGCCACGTTGGCAGGATGCTGAGGATGGACCAACGGCGCGCGCGAGGCCAGCGCAACCGCGAGGCACTGATCGCGGCCGCGATCGAGCTGTTCACCGCCAACGGATACGAACAGACGACCGTCGAGCAGATCTCGGAGGCTGCCGGCGTGGCACCGCGAACGTTCTTCCACCACTTCGCCGCGAAGGACGACATCCTTTTCCACGGGTACGCCGACCGACTCGAGGAGGCCACCCGACGATTCCGCGCATCCCGTTCCGGCTCGTTGTGGGATGCACTGGCCGAAGCATCCGAAGCGGTCGCCACGGCGATCAGCGAGACGCCGGACATCTTTCTGGTCCGGGCCACGATGTACGGCAGCCTGCCTGCGCTGCGGGCCACGATGCTGCGCATCAACGACGACTGGATCGATCAGATGACAACCGAAGTGGCGCGTTGGTTGGACACCGACGCGGAAGTCGATGTGCGGCCTCGCCTAGCTGCCACGGTGATCAACGGTGCAAACCGTGCCGCAATCGATCTGTGGGTCGCCGGCGGCGGCAAAGGTGATCTCATTGCGATGATGGCGGAAGCCGTGAAGTTGATGCGTCCGTCGATCAACTCCATCGAGCGCGAAGCCAAACAGGCGCGGGGCCGTCGTGTCGGATGACGCGCGGCCGGTCGCGGTCGTCACCGGCGGGGCACGCGGCATCGGTGAGACCATCGCCGAGGCACTGATCGGCGCCGGCTATCGAACCGCGGTTATCGACGTGAACGCGAAGGCGATCGCGCGCGCCCAAGAGTCCGATGCGGCGCGCGCGGGACTGCTTGTGCCACTTCAGCTGTCGGTAACGGACCGCCCCTCCGTCGAGCATGCGACGCAAGAGCTGGCCGCGGAGCACGGCCCGATCCGCGCGCTTGTCAACAACGCGGGAATGACCTTGCCTGCAACCTTCCTCGACCAAAGCGACGAGGACTGGGACCGCATCGTCGACGTCAACCTCAAGGGCACCTTCGTGATGGCGCAGGTGGTGGGTCGGCAGATGGTCGCCGAAAGATCCGGAGTGATCGTGAACATCAGCTCGGTGTCGGCGCACGGCATTCGCACGGGCCCGCCCGCGTACGCGGCGGCGAAGGCGGGCGTCGAGGGCCTCGGCCGTCTGATGGCCGTGCAGTTGGGCCCATACGGCATCAGGGTCAACACCATGGTGGTCGGCACCACTGCCACGCCATGGCTGCTGTCACGGAAGTCCGACGACGAGATCGACGAAATGCGTTCATCAACGCTGACGGGTCGAATCGGTGAGCCTGACGACGTGGCTCGCACGGTCGCATTCCTCTGCTCACCCGAGGCGAAACATCTCACCGGTCAGCTCATCTCGGTCTCCGGCGGGCAGTGGATGCCGTGAGGAGACACAACGGAACGATGAGACACTTTCTGCTACTCTGTTTAGGGCCAGGCGCGCCTCGAGGCCAGGGGATTCGGTGGATCTGAAGAGAATTCTGTTCGACGTCAGCGATCACGTCGCGACAATCACGATCAATCGCCCCGAGCGCCTGAACGCCACCGACGACCTTGCCCGCACCGAGCTGGGCATGGCCTGGGGGCGAGTGCGTGATGACTCCGACATCCGGGTTGCGATCATCACGGGAGCCGGGGATAGAGCGTTCTGCGCCGGACAGGACATCAGAGCCACGGCCGAGGGCGGTATCCGCAACAAGGTTCCCGGATCTCGGCTGCACCACAACGTGTGGAAACCGGTCATATGCGCGCTGAACGGCATGGCAGTCGGCGGCGCGTTGCACCAGGTCGCCGATGCCGACCTGATCATCGCCGCCGAACACGCCGAGCTGATCGACACCCATCTGCAGGTCGGCAACGTGTTTGCGCTCGAGCCCGCGGTTCTGTTGCGTCGAATGCCATTGTCGATGGTGATGCAGCTGGCACTGATGACGAAGGAAGGCCGCATCACCGCGCAACGCGGATATGAGATCGGACTCATCAACGAGGTGGTGCCCTCGGAGAGGCTTCAGCAGCGTGCCCGCGAGATCGCGATGGCGATCGCGAAGCTGTCGCCGGCCACCGTGCAGGCGTCCATCAAGGCGATGTGGTCCAGCCTCGACGTCGGGCTGCACGCTGCTCACGATGTCGCTTACCGCTACGTCCTCCAACACCAGATGACGCATCCCGACTACCGGGAGGGAATGGTCGCGTTCGCCGAAAAGCGTGAGCCCCGCTGGGTGGTCGAATGACATTGGCGGCCATGACATTCCATTATGATTTGCTTCCATACGAAGCGGCAATGCCCGCGATGCTCGCAACCGTTGCCGCAGCGCACGGCTCAAGCGACTTCGTCGTCTCGATGCACGCTGACGGCACGGTGGACCGGATCACCTACGCGGAGGCGGAGACCCGCTCGGCCGACATGGCGGCCCGCCTCCTCGCCGCGGGTGTCACCAAGGGCGTGCGTGTCGGAATCCTGGCACCGAACGGCCCCGACTTCGCAGCCGCCTTTCTGGCGATCACCCGCATCGGTGCGGTCGCCGTGCCGATCAACACGTTCTTCCAACCTGCCGAGTTGCACTGGGTACTCCGCGATGCCGATGTCCACACGCTGCTGGCCGTCGACATGCTGCTCGGCAAGGACGTCCTGGAGCGGATCGAAGCCGCGGCCGGCGGCTGGGCCAATGCCGACGGGCCCCTACGAGTCGAGCGGCTCCCCCAGTTACGTAACGTCCTCCCGATAGGCACTGGGGATCGTCGCTGGCCGAGCCTGTGGCCGGACCCGGTTTCGACGGACTTCCTCCGTGCGTGTGAGTCGACCGTCCGACCAGCCGACGATCTGCTCGTTATCTACACCTCTGGAAGCACGTCAAACCCCAAGGGCATCATCCACACTCACGGCACAGCGATTACCCACTCCCGCTTCATCGCGACCGCGCACGGTTGGGATGGCACCGACCGCATCTACGTACCAATGGTGTTCTTCTGGGTCGCAGGCCTGGTCTTCGGCTTCCTGGGCCCAATGCAGGTCGGGGCGACGATCCTGACCGAGCACAAGTTCGACGCGGGTGACGTTCTGCGTCTACTCGAGAGCGAAAAAGCAACCTACACAACGGGTTTTCCACACATCGGACCTGCTTTGGTGAACCACCCGGATTTCGACGCCACCGATTTGTCCAGTCTGCGGGAGGGCTATCAGCAGGTCCTGCTACCCCCTGAGCGGCGCACAGCCGATCCCTCGTTGCGCGTAGCTCAGCTGGGAATGACCGAGACCTGTAGTTCACACACGTGGTGGCCACCGCACGAGCAGGTCCCCGAGGCCAAACGTGGGTCGCTGGGGGTCGCTGCGCCGGGCTTCGAGCACAAGGTCATTGACGATGTTGGCAATGAGGTCCCCAGCGGGGTCACAGGCGAGATCTGTGTGCGCGGAACGGCCTTGCTCCGGGGCATGATTGGTAAACAGTGGCACGAGGTGGTGGACCGCGACGGCTGGCTGCACACGAAGGATGCCGGTTATCGCGACGACGATGGCCACCTGTACTTCGCGGGACGCACCGACGAGATGATCAAGACATCAGGTACGAACGTCGCCCCGATGGAAGTGGAGGCGGCGTTGGGGCGCATCGACGCTGTGCGCATCGCCTACGTGGTCGGAATCCCTGACCCGGACAAGGGCGCGATCGTCAGCGCCGCCGTGGTGCTCAATGAGGGCCGGACTGCGACGGCGGACGATCTTGTGACCGCATGCCGTAGCCAAATTGCTGCGTACAAGGTGCCGAAAAGGTGGGCGATACTGGCAGATGCGGAAAGCTTGCCGTACACCACCACCAACAAGATCGATAAGGTGCGACTGACTGCACTGATGTCCGCGGGAGAACTCTCGTGACATCGCTCGCCGACCTCGAGGCGCGCATCGAACGCCTCGAGGCACTCGACGAGATCCGTCAGCTTGCCGCGAAATACGCCGTCGCGCTGGACATGCGCGACCTCGACGCGCTGGTGAATCTTTTCGTCGAAGACGTGGGCGTGCCAGGCAAGCGCCGCGGCCGTGCGGCCTTGCGTTCCTGGTACGACGTCGAGATGCGCCACGATCTGTTGGGCAGCGCTCACGGCGTGCTGGGCCATGTCATCGATATCCACGACGCCGACAACGCCACCGGCCTCGTCTATTCACGCAATGATCTTGAGACGGAGTCGGTCTGGGTGATCGAGATGCTTGCTTATCTCGACAGTTACCAACGCCGGGAAGGTCGCTGGTACTTCGTCAAGCGGATCCCCTTGTTCTGGTACGAAAGCGATATCACCGACCCACCTGTGGGCGGGCAGAAGATGCGATGGCCTGGTACCCGTCGACATGACGGGAGTTTGCACGATGCGTTTCCGTCATGGCAGGAGTTTTGGAACGCCGAACCTGGCCGCCTCGAGGCCCCAGTGACCGCGCCCGCCCCGGTTGGCGCGTGGCTACGCACCTTGCGCCGCGACGCCGACGATCCCCGGGTAGATCCCACCGGACGCGACGTCGAGGACCCGAGGAACCGTTGAGATGATCAGTTCCGCTGAGGGTTTCGCGGCGACAGAGGAGCAACAGGAGTTGCGCCGGTCGGTCCGGGCGTTCCTTGAACTCAAGTCGCCTGAGAGCGAAGTACGCCGCGTGATGGAGTCCCCGCAAGGTTATGACCCCGGCGTGTGGCGGCAGATGGCTGATCAACTTGGGTTTCAGGGTTTGGCCATTCCGGAGGAACTTGGCGGAACTGGCTTTAGCTTCGCGGAACTGGGCGTGGTCATCGAGGAAACCGGGCGAGCGCTCCTGCCGGGGCCATTCTTCGGCTCCGCCGTGTTGGCGGGCAGCGTCCTGATGTGCTGCGACGACGACGCAAAGTCGAGGTATCTCCCGGGCGTTGCGTCAGGTGAAACCATCGCAACGCTGGCGTTGACCGAGCAATCCGGCCGATGGGATGCCGAAGGCATTCAGACCGAAGCGCGCCGAAAGGGATCATCGTGGATCCTCAACGGCACCAAGACTTTCGTGCTCGACGGGCACATCGCGAACCTGGTGTTGGTCGCGGGGCGGACCGCCGCAGGCATCTCGCTGTTCGCCGTCGACCAGACCGACAGCTTGACCCGCCGTGAGTTGTCGATGCTCGATCCGACGCGGCGGCAGGCACGTATCGACTTCTCCGATACCCCTGCCGAACTAATCGGCTTCGAGGGACTGGCATGGCCCGCGCTATCGCACGCACTGGATCTCGCGGCGGCCGGTCTCGCCGTCGAGCAGGTGGGGGGCGCGCAGCGATGTCTAGAACTTGCCGTCGAGTACGCAAAGACCCGCCGGCAGTTCGGTAAGCCCATCGGATCGTTCCAAGCGATTCGGCACAAGTGTGCCGACTTGATGTTGGACATCGAATGCGCGCGCGGGGCAGCCCAATACGCGGTACAGGCCGCGGCTAGCGGGGCGGCCGAACTGCCGGCCGCTGCGTCTCTGGCGAAGGCTTACTGCTCAGAGGCTTACGCCCGAGCCGCGGCGGCGAACATCCAGATTCACGGTGGAATCGGATTCACCTGGGAGCATCCCGCACATATGTATTTCAAGCGCGCCAAATCGTCCGGGCTTCTACTTGGCGACGCCGCATACCATCGCCGACTGCTCGCTGATCGCGTCGGCATCTAGAAGTCTGTACCACCGTCGATGTTGATCACAGCGCCGGTCATATAGGCGGCCCGGTCACTGAGCATGAATGCGATCAGTTCGCCGGCCTCGTGCGGTCGCCCGCCGCGGTCGAGAGCCACACGCATGTTCCACGCCGGGTTGCTTGCGAGGTGCGTGTAGATCGCGTCTTGCAGCGGCACGTTGTATTCCTGTGCGCGCCGAGCACGGATGAAGTCATTCACCTCGGTGTCAAACAAGCCAGGACACACCGTGTTCACCCGTATCCCCTCCGGCCCATGGGTTTTGGCCAGAATCTTGGACAGCGTCAACACAGCCGCCTTGAGCGCGTTGTACGGAGGGATGAGGATCTTCGGCGCGCGGACCGAATACGCGGCCGTGGTCACCACCGTTCCTCCGCCATTGCGCTGAAGATGCGGAATGATCGCGCGGCAAGACCGCACCGTCGCCATGAGAATCATTTGGTAGTACCAGTCCCACGAGTCGTCACCGTGTTCCAGGAACGGGCCCTGCTGTTTCATCGGCCCTGCGGTGACCGCCAAGCCGCGCAGAGGCCCCAGGCTGTCGGCGGCCATCTCAACGGCGCGCTCCACGCCGTCACCGCTTGCTGCCGCGTCAACACTGATGCCGACGGCACTCACGTCGTGCGCGTCAGCCAATCGCTTGGCCTTCGCGGCGGCACGCTCACCGTCACGCGCCAGCAGCGCGACATTCGCGCCATCGCGCGCGAGCTGCTCGGCCGCGGCGAACCCCATGCCGGTGGTTCCACCGACGATGACGAAGTTACGCCCGGCGACCCCGAGGTCCATGCCGAGTCCCTCCTTGCCAGCGCATCCTGCGGAACGCCACTAAGGTGGCAGGGTAAACAGTTGGACGCTGCATGTCACTATGACCACCCGATCCCGCTGGCTGTCGCGGCTACCAGGTGCGGTGCGCCGGAACACCGGAACAGTAGGTGTCGCGTAGCATAGAAGGCTTGGAGCAGGCAGATTTCCGGGACGAGGAGCGACATGTCGACTGAGCGGGTCACGGCCGAGCTCGATGGGCAGGAAGAGTCCGACCGCCGAGACCAAATCCTCGAGGCGGCGAACTTGTGCTTCACTCAACTCGGAATCCAGCGCACTAGCGTGCAGGATGTCGCCCGCATGGCCAATGTGTCGCGCGGCACGGTGTATCGGTACTTCGAAGACCGGACAATCCTCATCGAAGCTGCTATCGAGTTCGGCGCCCAGAAGTTCTATCAGGAAGTCGCCGCGGCAATGGCGAAGAAGTCGACACTGGCGGAGAAGGTCGGCGCAATGGCCGAGACCCATGCCAAGATCCTGATCGATCATCGAACCCGTAACCGGTTGATGGCCGACGACGCCGAGTTGATGCGGCACATGATTTCGGACGGTGACTCGGCCGTCCGACGCACCACCGAGTTTCTAGTGCCATACGTGCGGGAGGCCCAGGACCGTGGTGAAGTAGGGGCCGGTGTCGACGTCACCGCCGCCAGCGAATGGCTCGCGCGGATCATCTACTCGTTCTCGACGGTGAATCAGGCCCAAACCTTCGACATGTCCAAGCCCGCCACGGTGCGCCGCTACGTCGAGAAGTTCGCGATCAACGGCTTGCGCTGAGGTGCGGCCAGCTATGGTCAGTTAGACACATTCTGTAATACTGTTCTCTACGACAACGTCGGAGAACGAGGCAGAGGGTCCCATGGGTGAGCGATCGCTGGCCGGCAAAAGGGTGGTCGTGGTGGGCGCTTCGGCCGGTATCGGACGCGCATTCGCCGTCAGAGCAGGCAAGGAGGGCGCCAAGCTGGTCCTGGCTGCGCGACGAGCCGACAAGCTGGACGAGGTGGTCGCCGAGGCCGGTGTCGGCACGACCGTGGCCGTGGACGTCCGCAATCCGGCCGATTGCAGCCGTCTCGGGGAGGTTGCCGGGGAGACACTCGGAGAGGTCGACATTCTCTTGATCTCGTCGGGATACGCGCCGCTGAAGATGATCACCGACACCGACGCGCAGGACTGGTGCGATGTGTTCGAGACGAACGTGGTCGGCGTTCACGAGATCATCCGCGCCCATCTGCATTTGCTCATTCCGTCGGCGATCGTCGCGGCGCTGTCGTCGGATTCGGTCCGCTATCCACACACCGCGCTCGGTGCCTACTCGTCGAGCAAGGCTGCGATGGAGCGATGCCTCGTGTCGTGGCGCATGGAAAAACCCGGGTATCGCTTCAGCTGCGTGGAAATCAGTGGCACGGTGCCGACAGACTTCACCTCGGCATTCGATCCCGATCTGCTCGGCACCGCGTTGACCGAATGGCTTGCACGCGGTCTCGTCCAGGAGAGCCGTATGACCCCGGAAGCCGTAGCCGATGTTCTGGCCGGGATGTTCGCGAGCGCCATCGACCACCCCGACGTGGGTCTGGAATCCATTGTCATCAAATCGCCGACAGGACCGATGCGGGCATGACGACCCAGGTCGAGTCGGCGTGGCCGTCATACCCCGACTACCGGATCGACGTCACGCGGTGCCCCTATGTCGGCCAGGTCTGGTTCGGCGACCTCCTCCTCGCCGAGAGTGCGAGTTGTCTCGTGGTCACCGAAACCGATCACGTTGACCGGCTGTACTTCCCGGAGGCGGACGTGCAATGGAATCTGTTCACTGCGACCGAACACACCACGGTGTGCCCCTTCAAAGGCGAAGCGCGCTATTGGAGTCTCTCCCATGGCGACCGATTGATCGAGAATGTGGTCTGGGGCTATCCGAATCCGCTGCCGGAGGTGGCGGGCATCGCCGGCCACGCTTCGTTCTACGACAAGGACCTGCGCGTCGTTGTCGTCGAAAGTTGGCCGGACGGATCCCCGGTGCCGGCGAAGTTTCCACTTTGGGGTGACGCCACCGAGCTGGTACGGCTCATCGACGTCGAACCGGTCGGCGCGGGTCGATTTCGTGGGCCTGCACACGGGCCGACGCATCGCGATGTGGTCGAAGGCGGCCAGCTGATCGCCGAAGCCATCGTGGCCGCATCCAAAACTGTTCCAGAGCAACGGGTCACGTCGGCATCGATGGTGTTCATCAAGGCGGCTTCTTTCACGGCACCGGTCGATCTGAACGTCGAGTTGTTGCGAAAGGGGCGGACCTTCTCCACCGCTGAAGTCCGCGCAACCCAGGACGGCACACTTCGCGGGGCAGCGATCCTGCTGTGCGATTCCGGCGCTCCAGACGTGATCGGTCACGTTGTCGCGATGCCCGACGTCGCGAGCCCGTCGGAAGCAGTGCCGTTCGAGGGATTCGCCATGCCTGGACGCGAAATCCGTGTTGTCGATGCGGCCTACGGTCAAGATCCCAACCGTGTCGGGCCGCCGGAGATCAACGCTTGGGTGCGCTTTCGCAACGCGCCGGACCAGCCGTACCTCCATGCCGCGCTGCTTGCTCAATCGACCACCCATTGGACGATCGCCGCAGGAATGCTGCCACACGCCGGATTCGGGGAGGCCCTCGCGCACCGCACGCTGTCGACCGGAATCATGAAGGCCACGGTCGCCTTTCATGAGGATGTCGATGTCACAGACTGGCTGTTGTATGCGAATCGTGCGTTCTGGGCCGGGCGCGGCCTAGTCCAGGGTGACGGTCATGTGTTCACCCAAGACGGGCGACTTGCGGCTTCGCATGTCATCCAGGCGATGGTGCGAGAGTTTGAGCGCGATCCGGCGTCTATGGGCCACGACAGCCGCACGGCGATGTGACATCGCAATCGACATTCGTACCGCGACGTGTCACGCGGACCTCGAAACGCTCTCGCGCCGCTATGCCGCCGCGCGGGATCGTCGTGATCGTGATGCCCTGTTGAGCGTCTTCGACACCGACGCATCGATGCGGGTAGAACAACTCGGGCCGGAGAACAAGCAGAGGACGAATTGGCCATGCTGGTGTCGGCCGTCGGTGCCGCGACAGGGCGTTGACCGATCTACTCTCACTGAGCAACTGCCGCCACATGCCCAAGCACGTATTGGCCACCATTCGGGTGGTGATACCAGCCACCGGCAGCAGCGGTTCCTCCGTCCACGTGCAGCGTCTGCCCGGTGACGTAAGAGCTCAGGTCGCTCGCGAGAAACACCGCGGCACCGGCCATCTCGTCAACATGTCCAGCACGACCGAGGGGCACCATCAGCTTCGCATTCTCCTCTCCTGCGGGCGCCATCCTCGACAGGCTTTCGGTCAGTGTGAAGTCGGGAGCCAGCCCATTGACCCTAATACCGTGGGGGGCGAGCTCCAGCGCAGCCGTCTTGGTGAAGTTGACGACCCCTGCCTTGGCGGCCGCGTACGCGGCGAAACCAGGCGCTGCTCGGACGCTTTCGATGGTGCTGACGTTGATGATGCTGCCGCCCAACGAGGCGTCCACCATTGTCCGCGCTATTCGCTGGGTGCACAGCAATACTTGCGTGAGGTTGAGCCGGACCAGCGCGTCCCAGCCGTTCGGAGAAGTCTCGAGAAGGCGAGAAAAGAAGACCCCGCCGGCGTTGTTCACCAATATGCTCGGTGGGCCGAGGGTTTCGATGGTGTTGGCGAGGGCGGCGTCCACTTGGTCGGGGTCACGTACGTCGGTCGCACAGGCGAGTCCGCCGATTTTGGACGCAGTGCGCGTGGCTGCCGCGCCGTCCTTGTCCCACAGCGCGACGCGGGCACCGAACTCGGTAAAGGCTGCCGCGATGGCTGCACCGATTCCGGCACCGCCACCCGTTACCACGGCGATCCGGCCGTCGAGTGACACCGCATCACGCTGCAATACCATTCGACCTCCGTGCGCTTTGCGGTCGCTATCCGAAGTCCATCACCAGATGAGTGAGCCGCAGGGCCGCGACCTTCCACTTGCCGTCGACACGCACCCAACGATCGTGGTAGTGGCCGAACGCTGTGAGCGACGTACCGTTGTCCCATACGACCCGTTCTTGCACGGCCCAGATGACATGCGCGTCATCACCATTCAGATCGATCTCTGGTACGTGGATCTGGTGGACAGTCTTGGCTCCCGCCACCGACGACTGGACAGCCGCCAGCACATTCTCGCGGCCGACAATGGGTGCCACGTCGGAATTGCCGTCGCTCAAGTCGAATTCCATGTCAGCTGTGAGCAAGTCAGCCAGCGACGCCCAGTCTTTGGTGTCCAGAAGGCGGCAGTAGCGCGCCTTTGCCTCAGCCAGCTCGTGGTAGGCAACGAGATCGTCGCGCGTCGGAACAGTCATCGGACAGCCAACTGCAGTCGTTCGAGACGCCGCACGAGGATGCTGGGCAGCCATCGTCCGGTGTCAGCCGCATCAATCCATTGGGTACGGTCGAGCAGCATTTCCAGCACGATCCGGCCCTCCAGTCGGGCCAGTGCTGCACCGACGCAGAAGTGCGCACCCTTCCCGAACGTGAGATGACCTTTTCCGTGCGGTCGGTCTAGTCGAAAGTCGTTGGGAGATGCGAACTGAGAAGGATCTCGATTGGCGGCACCCCATAGCAGTAGCAGGCGTGACCCCGCGGGCAACGCGACGCCCGCGAGGGTCGTGTCAGCCACGACGTGCCTGTAATGACCCCGAAAGGGCGGCTCGTAGCGCAAGGCCTCTTCGAGGAACGCGCCCAACAGATTCCGCTCGCTACGCAGTCGGCGCTGGACATTGGGATAGCGAGTGAGGATCCAGACGGCGCTGCCAAGAAGCGATGCCGTGGACTCTCCGCCGGCACTGAACAACGTAAGCATCATGATCCGCGCCGTGGTGTCGTCCAGTTCGCCTGCAGCACACGCTGCTGCTAAGGCGCCGAGGAGGTCGTCGCCTGGATTCTCGGCCGCGCGCGCGAAGTGCTCACTGATGTAACCGCTGACCTCCATCGCGGCCGCGCCCGCCGCCGCTAACCCGTCGCCATCAATCAAGCCGTCGAGAAGTTGCGTCATCGCGTAGCCCGCTGCGATGAGCATGTCGACGTCATCGTCTGGTACGCCAATGATCCTGGCCACCACCATCATCGGGAGCTTGTTCGCGATCGCACTCATCCATTCGATTCGGCCATCGCGCACATTTTCGTTCCACAGGCGGTCGGCTGTCGCAATTACGAACTCCTCAGCAGCACGGATTCGTTTAGCCGCCAGTTGAGGTACCAACAGCTTCCGGTGTACCGCGTGAAGCGGGTCGTCGGCTGTCGCCAGGACGTGGGTCGGACCACCAAGTCCATCTAGTTCAAACGCCGCGACACCGTTCTCGGGGCTATAGGTCATTGTGGCAGTCAGGTTCGACGAGAACGCGTCGGGCCGGTTGATCACATCATGGATCGCGTCCCACCCACATACCGCATAGAACCCCGAGTCCCCAATGCGGTGCACGGGTCCTTCTGCTCGCATTCTTTCGTAGACCGGGTAGGGATCCTGAATCGTGGCGTCGGCGAAGAACTCCACGCTGGCGCGATCTTGATTCACAGTCACGGAATGCAGACTCTCCAAGCGTCACGGCGGACACACCAGGGCATGTGACAGATTAACACTCAGTGTTCTATTATCCAACCACGGTGAGTGCTTACATCATCGCGTACGGAGGGTTGGATGAACCGTCTCACGGGCAAGGTTGCCGTCATCACCGGTGCAGCGCGCGGGCAGGGGCGCAGCCATGCTGTGCACTTGGCAGACGAGGGGGCCGACATCATCGCGCTTGACATCTGTGCCGACATTGAGTCCAACGAGTACCCGTTGGCTACACCGGCCGACCTGGATGAAACAGCGAAACTGATCGAAAAGTCGGGACGGCGGGTCGTCACCGGCATAGTCGATGTCCGTGATCGCGGAGCGCTGAAGAAGGTGCTCGACGAGGCGGTCGCGGAGCTCGGCGGCCTCAACGTGGTTGTCGCGAACGCGGGAATCTGCCCACAAGGCAACCACATTCCCTATCGCGGATTCATCGATGCTTTCGACGTCGACTTCGTCGGAGTGGTCAACACCGTCCACCTCGGACTCGAGCATCTGACCGCAGGGGGATCGGTGATCGTGACCGGATCCATCGCTGGCCTGGTCGAGCAGAAGGATCTGGCAAACGGCGGCGGCCCTTCTGGGCCGGGTGGCGCCGGCTATGGGATGGCGAAGAAGATGGTTCGCGACTACACCAAAGCGCTGGCGCTGACGATGGCGCCGCACAATATTCGGATCAACACTGTGCACCCCACGAGCGTCAACACTCACATGTTGCACAACCAACCGATGTACCGCACCTTCCGCCCGGATCTCACCGATCCAACCCGTGAGGACGCGGAGCTCGTCTTCCCCATACTGCAAGCGATGCCAATTCCGTACGTCGAAACCGAGGACGTCTCGCACGCCGTCGTTTACCTCGCTTCCGACGAATCCCGCTATGTCACAGGACAACAACTGTTCATCGACGGCGGGGCCGGTCTCAAAATGGGTGTATAGCGGTTAGACCGGCTTTCTATTGCGACAGCGACGCCATTCGCGGGTGGAGGATCGCGGGGCCTAGCCATTGAGCAACGAAGCGGCGTAGTGCGAGACCGTCGCGCGGTGGCTGCCCAGGATCGATGAGAAGGGACTGAACTGTACGCAGGGTCATTTCGGCGAGCTGTGCGAGCGCGTTGGTGTCGAAGCCATGGAGCTTCCAGTCGACATCGAGGCGGTGGAAAATCGACAAGCAGAAAGTGATCGCTGCGTCGGAGGTGAGGGACATGGCAGCGTCGCCCTCCGGCTGGCTAAGCAGGCGCCCCAACTGTGGATGACCGGTGAGGTTTTCGACTGCGAACGAGATGCTTTCGACTACTGCAGTGACCGGGTCGTTAAGGCCGTTGACGTGGTCTGCAACTTGGTCGATGAACCCGTTGACTGCGCGCATTGCGCTAGCGATGAGCAGCGCGTCGGCGTTGGGGAAGTAGTGGTAAACCGTCTGGCGAGTGACCCCGAGTTTCCGGGCGACGTCGGCAAGGCGTATCACTGGTCCGTGTTCGGCGACCACTTCGTCTACCGCATCGAGAATTCGGGCGATTGCCTCCTCGTCCGAGGCGGGCGTCGATCCTGCCCAGCCGCGACTACGCATCCGCTTTCACAAACATTTCGCTGTCGAACTCGATCTCAAGTGTTGTGGGGCCGGTCATTTTTCCAGCAGATTTGTCCCCTAGGCCCAAGCAGTTCGAACAATCTTCGAGGATGCTATCTGGGTGCGTCGCGTGAGCCGCCGCGTTCTGCCGGTATGCACTCCGCGTGTTACGCGCCAAACACCACCGGACGTCTTTAAAAAGCGCCTCTGAACTGCGCCTATACGGTGGAGCTAAGGCGACTCGAACCCCTACGGATTGCTCGTGAAATATCGTCTGAGCTGCGGCGATGGTTCTTCCGGTGAGTTACGCGACGCCGCCGTGTACTGGCGATATGCCTCGGTGTATTACGCGACGTGACAGTGCTGGCGGCCGCTTTGCGGGATACACCTCACAGGTTCCACACCCGCGGTCGGTGGCCAACCTCGAAGATGGCCGCTTGTAGAGCCGTTGTGTCAGCGGTCGCATCAACTTCTCGGGTGCCGTCGAAGTGCTTTCCCTTGAGTGATGATCGCCCCGTCCCGCCACCACCGATGACGGCCAAATATGTTGGGCTGAAACATAGCCGCTGATGGAGCCCATCGCGGACTCACGTCGCCGTCGGATCGCCGAGTATCCGCTCGAGTAGTGGCCAGATCTCGGTTGCCAGCACGTGGAGCAGGTCGCCTTCAGATGCCCCGTGGGGGGACGAAGCGTAGCGAACGGCTCCTAGATCGACGTCGGGCAGCCGTACCCACGTAACGGCACCGCTGGGATGGCGGTACGGTATCGGGCGGTTGAACCGTCTCGGATTGCTAAAGACGTAGGCGTACGTCTTTGGATAGGGAAGTCCGCTGCGGCGAAACTCCTCACGCTCCTGACGAGGCAGCTCGGATGCGTCGACAAGGTCCTCGAGTTCAAGCGGACCTAACACACGGACGAGATCCGCTGTGCCAAACACCTGTCCTGTGCCCGACTTAATAATCAGGATTGGCCCGCGGATATGGGTTGATCGGCCGCGAATCTCCCAGATTTTTTCTCCGTCCAGAAGCCGGGAAGCGTACGGGTCACGCACCAGAAGACCTCGGAGACTTGCACTCCCCACATCCTGATTGGCGACATCACCGGCATACGACGGTGAATCAACTTCGCGCGCAGCGGTTTCCGCGTCGGGTAGCGGATCATCAAAGTTGTCAGGGACTTTGAGACTCGGGAGTTGGCCGAATCGCCGCGGGGAGTTCGTGGACGGGCGCACGTCAGGTGTCAGAGGACTGTCCGACGTGTTCGCCATCGACGGTGCGTCGCTCAGGTCCTGGCGACCTTCAGCGGCGGGTCGCAAGTCATCCGCTGTCACCGGTTCTGGCTTAACTAGGGGCTTGTCGACGTAGCTCTTCGGTCGCATCTGATCGCACATGGGCGGTCTCGCAACTTCCCTGATCGCGGGTGGAGGTATGTTCGGCGGGCAAAGGTGTGAAGTCGGGTTCGCGGCGACGAAATTCGGCGTACGACTCTGGGTAGTCGGCTGGCAGTAGTGGCAGATGCGCTGGAGGCGGTACAGGCGGCGGAAGTAGCGGCCGGCGAAGCGCTGCGCTACAGACGGCGTTGAATTCGGCGTCTGTAATGGTGCCGGCGTGGTGCGCCGCAGTCACTTTCTCGACGAGCTCAGTGGTGTCGGGATAGCGTCCCAACAGGACTATCGCATTGGCGCGATCATCACAGTCCTCAGCGGACAGCATCCTCACGGCGTCATCGATGCTGCATCCCCATCGTGTGGTTACGTCGCCGACGAACGCATCTATGTCGATGCAGCCAGTGTTGAGCTCACACATTCGCTGGACCATTAGTCGTGGTGGCCACGGCCCGCCGGCATAGCTGGACTCAACGAGGCCGCACACTTGGTCGCGCCGCGCCGCAGTTAGGTGATCAAGCAGATCAGCGCACCAGACGTCGAGGTACTCCCGCAGTGATGAGGGCAGCTCATCCATTTGTGCTAGACGCGTCCTTTCCGTCCCCCGCAGTTCCGATCGTCCGAAGCGGACGGTTCGCCAGGCGAGGCGGGTGGGCTCGGGGCAGGCCGAGGTGAGT
>DASRJA010000329.1:0-8391 GCA_035649695.1 Mycobacterium sp.
GCACCCGGATCCAGCAGTCGACGGTGCGCGAGGGCAAGGCCGAAGGAGTGTGGGGTCTGCTGCGCAGACGGGGCATGCCTGCGGCGCTGATGACCAGCTTCTCCGCGAAGAGCGGCATCGACTTGCTCTTGGTCTATGTTCCGTTGCTCGGTGTCGCCGTCGGTCTGACGTCGTCACAAGTCGGCATCCTGCTGGGCATCAGCTCCAGCGGTGCGCTCCTGGCGCGGGCCGCGACCCCGTTCTTCGTCCGCCGGATCCCGAACGTGCGACTCACCGTGGTCGCGACGGTCGTCGCGGCGTCGTGTCTGCTCGTAATCGCGGTCAGCGGCAACCTGGCGCCGATGATGGTCGCGATGTCGGTGCTCGGCTTCGCGCTCGGCCTGTCGCAGACCACCACCATGGACTGGGTCGTCAACCTTGTCGGCGACACCAGCCGGGGCTCAGCGCTCGGGCTGCGAGTCGCGACCAACCGCGTCGGGCAGGCGTTCATCCTCGCCGCAGCGGGGGCCATATCAGAGGTGTGGGGAGTCGAGGCCGCCTTCGCGCTGCTGGCTGCCGTCATGTTCGTGACCGCCGCCTCGGGTCTCGCCAGCGCGCGCCGGGGCCCTCAATCCGAGGGTGCTTGAGCGGCCCCCGGCGCCATCGGCGTTCGGGAGATCGTCTCGATCATCAGCTCGCCGATGCGCGAAATCCGTTGCGCGCTAAGCCGACTCGTCGGCGCGGCCACCGCGATCGCTGCGGGCCGCCCCGCGAAGTCGCGGAATGCGACGGCCACCGAGCCCACGTCCTCCTCAGTCTCGCCCGCGTTGACGGCATAGCCCCGCTGTCTGGCCTTGCCCAATTCCTTCAGCAACTTCGCTTGGGTCGTGATCGACTGCGCCGTGCTTGACTCGAACGGCTCGGCCGACGTCGGGTACAGCTTGGCCACCTGCTCGTCGGTCATCTGGGCGAGCAGCGCCTTGCCGAGCGAGGTGCAGTGGGCAGGGGCCAACGTCCCCGTCCGTGCCACCACACGCAGGGCGCGTTCGGACTCCAGGCCGTCGACGTAGCGCACCTTGTTGCCCTCCAGCGCACCGAGATGGACCGTCTCACCGGTCTCGGCGGCCAGCTCCTCCATCGCGGGCCGAGCTTGCTCGCGAACATTCAGCGAGCCGACGACGGCCAGGCCCACCTCGACCAGTGCGGGACCCGCGATGTAGGCGCGCGTGACCGGTTCTTGCTGGACGAAGCCGTGGTGGGCAAGCATCGCGAGCAGCCGGTGCGCCGTCGAGTGCGCGACTCCTAGGTACTTGCACGCGTCGGTGAGCCGGACCCTTGGCTGCTCACGGAACAGCAGCAGCAAGAGCAGCGCGTTGTTGACCGAGGCGATCGGGTAGGCGGGGCCGGTTTCGCTCTCCGGTCGCGTCTTCTGCATAGAAGAATAGTACCGTCTGCCCCGGTTGGTGTTCGCCGACGCGACGACACAGCAGTGCGCTGCAAAGTGACGCTTGACACACCCGCGGCCGGGCCATAGGTTTTCTCACAGCAGAAGATGTTTCCATCTTGAAGACATCCCCAAGAGGTCTGCATGGAGCAAGAGATCGTTCGGCGCCCCGACGAGGACACCCCCGACGAGGACGCCGCCGAAGAGCTCGCCGCCGAACCGAGCCCGGCTGACGGCGACCAGAATCGGGACGCCCGGCTGACCCGACGAGTTCACGTCGTCCTCGGCCTGGTGATCGCCGCGCTCGGGGCGTGGCTGCTGTACAAGAGCCGGACCGAGCTGGAGTTCCGCGGTCCGAACAACGAGCCAGGCCCGGGCTACCTTCCCGTCCTGCTGACCATCTGCCTCATCGCCCTCGGCCTCGCGCTGTCGGCGGTGTGGTTGTGGGGTCCGAAGGCGCGCCGCGGTGAGGCGCCCACGCTGTCACTGTCTCCCCAGGGCATCGGCCGCGCGCTGCTGGTATGGCTCGCCCTGTTGGTCTGCGCGTTCCTGATCGAGCCGCTGGGCTTTCTGGCGGCCGGTGAAGTACTGGTCGTGCTGGTGATCGTGGTGATCGAGCGAATCCGATCCATCCCATTGATCATCGCGCTGCTGTTGCTGCCGCCTGCCATGTACTTGCTGTTCGACACCCTGCTCGAGGTGCAACTCCCGGGAGGAACCCTGTGGTACTGAATCAGACTGGGCGCCAACGGTGAACGCGGTCGAGGGCCTGCTACACGGGTTGCAATCGGCGATCACGCCGACGAATCTGTTGTGGCTGCTCGTGGGCTGCCTGCTTGGCACCCTCGTCGGGATCCTGCCCGGCCTCGGGCCACCCGCCACGATCGCGATTCTGTTGCCACTCGCCACCGGCTTCGCCCCCGCGACCGGTCTGATCATGATGGCCGGCATCTACTACGGCGCGAAGTACGGCGGATCGACCACGTCGATCCTGTTGAACATCCCCGGCGAGTCGTCGTCGGTGGTGACTTGTATCGACGGCTACGAGATGGCCAAACAGGGCCGCGCGGGGAAAGCCCTAGGCATCGCGGCGATCGGGTCGTTCGTCGCGGGCACCCTTGGCGTGATCGGCCTGACGTTCCTGGCGCCCGCGGCCGCTGACGTGGCGGTCAACTTCGGGCCGCCCGAGTACTCGGCGCTGATGGTGTTCGCGCTGCTGCTGGTGATCATGCTGGCGGGCGATTCGATGCTCAAGGGCTTCATCGCGATGTTCATCGGGCTCTTCCTGTCCACCATCGGCACCGACCTGTTCTCCGGCGCACAACGGTTCACCGGCGACCAGATCGAGCTCGCAGGCGGCATCGAGTTCATCGCCCTGTCCGTCGGCATCTTCGCGGTCGGCGAGGTGCTGATCAACATCGAAGACAAGACCGAGAAGCAACTCTTCCAGGTGCCCAACAAGATTCGCGATCTGCTCCCGTCTCGACAGGACATCAAGAAGTCGACGCCTGCCATGCTGCAGGGCGGCATTGTGGGCTTCCTGATCGGCATCCTGCCTGGTGCAGGCTCGACCGTCGCGTCGTTCGTCTCCTACATCATCGCCAAGAAGACATCGAAGACGCCGGAGGAGTTCGGCAAGGGCTCGATCGAGGGTGTCGCGGCTCCGGAGGCGGCGAACAACTCGGAAACCGGCGGCGCGATGGTGCCGCTGCTGACCATGGGCATTCCCGGATCTGGCACGGGCGCAGTACTTCTCGGTGCATTGGTGCTCTATGGTCTCAACCCCGGACCGTTGCTCTTCCATGAGCACGCCGACGTCGTGTGGCCGATCATCGCCAGCATGTACCTGGGCAACATCGCCCTGCTGGTGATGAACCTGCCGATGGTGCCGCTGTTCGCGAAGCTGCTGAACACCCCTTATAAAGTTCTCTACCCGGCGATCCTTTTGATCTCGGTCGTCGGCGTCTACAGCGTGAACTTCTCGATCTTCGATGTCGGCATGCTGGTGGTCTTTGGGCTCCTCGGCTACGTGATGCGCAAGCTCGACATCCCGCCTGCCCCTTTGGTTCTCGCCTTCGTGCTAGGCCCGATCGCGGAAAATGCGATCCGGCAATCATTGTTGCTGTCGAACAACAGCCCGATCATCTACCTGGAGCGGCCCATCTCGGCGACGCTGATCGGCCTGGCGGTCGCGCTGCTCCTGGTGTTGGCGTTCGGTCGCGGTCGCAAGGTCCGCGATCAGGTCGTGGAGATCGACGCATGAACCCAGTCCTCCGAAGGAAGGAAGCGGACATGTTCCGAATCAGGCAACTACTCACCGTCGCCATTGCGGTGCTGGGGCTGATCGCCCTCGCCGGATGCGGCAGCTCGGGCGGTGGCGGTAAGTCCGGTCCCGTCGAGGTGGTCACGCACAACGCCGTCGGCGGCGGCAGCGACGTGTTCACCCGCCAGATGATCAAGGTGATGTACGAGAACAAGATCATCGACACCAACTGGCCGGTCCGCAATGTCCCGGCCGGGGACTCGATCGGCGCGATGTCGTACATGTTCGACCACAAGGGCAATGCGGGGTTGATCGCACAGGTGACGCCGACGTGGCTGGCGACCCCGATGACCGTCGAGAACGCGAAGGTGAGCCTTGCTGGGCTGACCCCAATCACGTTGGTCGCCACCGAACCTCAGGTCGTGGCGACGAATGCCAAATCGCAATTCAACACGTTCGCCGACTTCGTGGCCGCCGCGAAGAAGGCCCCGGACACCCTCGTCCAAGCCGGTGGTTCCAGCACCGCCAACGACGCGCTCACCCGGCTCGTGTTGCAAGACAGCCTCGGCGCGAAGTGGAAGTTCCTGTCGTTCGAGGACACCGGATCGCGGATCACCGCCCTGCTGCGCGACGACGCAAACATCATGCTGGGCAGCGCGTCCGACGTCGCAGAGCAGGTGAAGGCCGGACAGCTCAAAGTGATTGCAGTCATTGGCAATCAGCGGCTGGATGCCTTCCCCGATGTCAGCACCACCGAGGAGCAGGGCATCGATTCGTCCAAGGTGCCCGTGCAGTTCCGTGCCGTGATGGGTGCGCCCGACATGCCGGCAGACGCCGTGCAGAAGTACCAGGACGATCTGTCGAAGATGGTCGAAACCGACGACTGGAAGAACCTCATCAAGGACGACGGCCTGGTGACCCAGAACCTCCAGGACGACAAGTTAGAGACGTATCTGAAGGAACAGACTGACATCGTCGGCGGCCTGCTGCAGGGACTTGGCCTGAGGAAGGATCAGTGACGAGCGCCGGTCCGACATCGACCCTTGCGACGTTCGTCGCCGAGCAACAGAGCGAGCAGGTACCCGAACCCGTCATGCACGCGGCCCGGCGCGCGCTTGTCGACCACATCGGCGTGACGGTCGCAGGCTCGACAGACGACGCCACCCGGCGGGCGCGCGACGCCATCGCCGCCAGCGAAAGCGGTGGGGGTGCAACGGTTGTCGGGGCGCGGATGCGAGTCTCACCGCCCTTCGCGGCCTTCCTCAACGCGTTCGCGTCACACGTGCTCGATCTCGACGACGTGTACAACCCGCCGGGCACAACAGTGCACGGCAGCTGCTCGGTGTGGCCGGCGATCCTGGCCATCGCCGACAACCGGCCGGTCAGCGGTCGTGACGCCCTGGCCAGTTTCGCGCTGGGATTCGAGGTGGAGACGCGGGTCGCACACGCCGCTGGCCAAACGCATTACGACGTCGGCTGGCACGTGACAGGAACATCCGGTCATGTCGGGGCGGCCGCTGCGGCCGCGCGCACCATGGGCCTGGACCGCAACCAGATCGAGCACGCCATGGCCGCCGGGGCCACCCAGGCCGCCGGATTGCGGATCATGGCGGGCAGCGATCTCAAGAGCATGCACCCCGGCAAGGCCGCGATGGACGGCGTGCTCGCCGCCACCCTGGTCGAGCACCAGCTGACAGCCAGTGCCAAGGCGATCGAAGGCGACTTCGGCTATCTCGCGGTGATGAGTGCCGCGCCTGCACCCGAGAAGATCACCGCGGGGTTGGGCGAGAGTTGGAACCTGACATCGAACGGGCACAAGCTCTATCCGAGCGGCTCCCTGACCCATCCCATGGTCGACGGCGTGATCGCGTTGGTCACCGAAAATGGCATCGCCCCAGACGATGTCACCGTCATAGACGTGCGAGTCTCGCCGCCGGCGGCACGGTTCACCGACCGGCCCCGCCCGGCCACACCGATGGAGGCCAAGTTCAGCCTGCGGCACTGCGCGGCCGCGGCGGTGGTGTTCCGCCGGCTGGGCACCGACGAACTTTCCGCCGAGGTGCTGGCGCGGCCCGACGTGATCGACCTGCGCGACCGGGTGAAGGTCGTTGCGGATCCCGCGATCGGCAAGCAGGACGCCGACGTCGAGATCACGCTCGCGTCGGGACGGACGCTGTCCACCGAGGTGCGCGGCAACCGCGGCACGCCGTCGGCGCCGCTCGCCGACGACGAACTCAACGTGAAGTTTCTCGAGTTGGTCGCACCCGTGCTGGGCGCAGAGCGCGCCGAGCGGCTGCTGGCGACGTGCTGGCAGCTCGACGAGCTTCCCGACGTCTCCGTGCTGCTGCAGCAGACCGTCCCGGCGGCCGATGGCTGACATTGCGCTCGTCACTGGCGCAGGCAGCGGTCTGGGTGCGGTGATCGCCGAACGTCTTGCGCGCGAAGGACTTACGGTTGCGGTGAACACCCGGGCCCACACCGAAGAGGCCGACGCGGTCGCCGCGGCCATCCGCGCAGGAGGTGGCAGCGCCTTCGCCGTCACCGCCAACGTCACCGATCCATCGGCAGTGCGGCGCATGTTCGAGACCGTGGCCGCGCACGGCACGCTGCGTGTCCTCGTCAACAACGCCGCCTACCGTCCACGGCAGCGAGTCCAGGCGATCACCGAGGACGACTGGCATCAGGTTCGCTCGGTCACGCTTGACGGCGCCTTCCGCTGCATCCGGTGCGCGTTGCCTGCGCTCATCCCGGGTGGGCGGATCATCAATATCCTTGGCCGCAACGCGCTGGCAGGCGATCCTGAGCGCGTGCACCTCTCGGCGGCCAAGCACGGACTGCTCGGCCTCACGCTGGCACTCGCCAAGGCGCTGCGCGACGACGGGGTCGCGGTCAACGCGGTGTCGCCGGGTGTCGATACCGATGGTCCCGAGCTGGACCGGTGCCGGGCCGAGATCGCTTCTCAGGTAGCGAGATTGGCCTTCGTGGACGCCAAAGAGCTCACCGGCACCGTCGTCCGCGTCGACTGCGACGGATCCGTCGTCAGCGTCCCGACGGCGTGGTGAGCGCCAGCATCGCCTCGACGTCGCCGTCAGCTCGCAGCGCAAAGACGCTGTCGGCCAACCGTTCCGCGCGATCGCGACCGAGCACACCGTCGGTGAGGCCATGGAACTTCTCCCGCAGCCCGTCGTCGGTCAGCCTGTTGCCGGGTGTGCCGCGCGCGTGATCGACCCACGTCTCCACCGTCTCACCGTCGTCGGTGAGCGCCGTCGCCCCGGCCTGTGTGTGCGGGACGTCGGCGTCCGGGACGACCTCGATGCGCGACATCAGGTCGCGGACGTCTGCACGCACGACGGCGGCGTCGGAAAACTCGGCCTCACCCGCCCGGCCGTCGAGCAGCGCGATGGAACACGCGAACGTAACCGAGAACTTGCCTTCCAAACCCGTACGGGGATCGGTCTTTCCGGTCAGCTCGAGCACCAGCGGGTGCACCCGCAGCCGGATCTTTTCGATGCGCCCCACGGTGAGCCCGCGACGCACGGCGAGGTCGCGAACCGCGTCGATGGCCGGATGGATCACCACGCCGCACGCGTAGGGCTTCACCCCGTTGTCGAAGATCTGCCAACGCTGCCCGAGCCCGTCGACAAGATCGGCCGGCGTGCTCGCCGACGACATCACCGCGAACATTCCGCGGCGGCCCTGCAACGGGTCGGGTGCGCCGGTGAATCCTCCTGCCGCAAGAAGGCCCGCCCAGACGCCTGCCGCGGCGGCATGACCGGCGTGGAACGGCTTGGTCATGGTGCCGAACTGTTCGCGATGGCCTGCTGCCTGAGTCGCCGCGATGCTCAGGCAATGGGTCGCTGTCGTTCCCGTCAGCCCCAGCAGCCTGATCGCAACGGTCGCCGAGGCGAGCGCTCCGGTGGTGCCGGTCATGTGCCAGCCGGCGTCATAGTGCTCGGGATAAAGCGCATTACTGGCGCGCGCGGCGAGCTCGTAGCCCAGCGCATGCGCCGCGAGCAGATCGGCCCCCTTGGCGCCCCGCCATTGCGCCAGCGGCGTGCCAGAGGCGTACAGCGGCGTCGTCGGATGCAGGATCGTGGGTACGTGCGTGTCATCGAAATCCAGTGCATGACAAGAGATTCCGTTGACCAGGGCTGCGTCGGTGACCCGCAGCCGGTGAGGCGTGCCGAGCACGGTGGCCTGCGGATCACCGCCCAGCGCCTGGCATTGCTCCCTGGCTATCCGTGCGGCGGGTTCTTCGGCGCCGGCGACGGCGAGGCCGACATGATCGAGCAGACACCGGGTGCTCTCGTGCAGCACCTCGGCGGGGATGTCGGAGGCGGCGGTGTGGCACACGAAGTCGAGCAGCGTGCGCGTCTCCGCCGAGGTCCGATCGTCGTAGCTTTGCGAACGCGATCCCATGTAGTCTGTATAACAGAATTTCTTTCCGTATTACAGACGGGAGTCTGTGGTGGGTGATCGAAGGTCCGTGAGCGGCGCGCTGGCCGCCTTCGCTGCCGGTATCCGGGTCGAGAATCTCCCCGACGACGTCGTGCATCAGGCCGTCCGCTGCCTCGTCGACTGGCTCGGCTGCACCATCGCCGGCGCCGCAACGCCCGAGAGCGCCCGGGTCCGGGCCGCGATCCGCGCGATGGAGCCCGACGGATCACGTGCTGCAGGCATCGTCGGCACCCTCGACCGCGGCTCG
>DASRJA010000330.1:0-6945 GCA_035649695.1 Mycobacterium sp.
TCATTGACTGTCGGGCCATTGATGACACCGGTGATCGTGACGAATTGCTCGCCGGTGGCATCCGGTTTCGGGCTGACCCCGGTGACCAGCAACTGGCCCTGCACCCAATCCGCACCGGCGCCGCGACGCCGCATGATCCAGGGCGCCGCGAGCGCGAGCATGGCCCCGATAAGCACGATGATGATCGCGAACTCCAGCACACCGCCATGGTAGGACTGCTGCCATGACAGAGGTCCGGGAAGACGTTGCGCTTGCCCTGCAATTGGCCGACCAGGCCGACGCGTTGACGACGGAACGCTTCGGCGCGCTGGACCTTCACATCGACACCAAGCCGGACCTCACCCCGGTGACCGACGCGGATCGCGGGGCGGAGACGATGCTTCGCGAGATATTGGCCGAGCAGCGGCCGGACGATGTGGTGCTCGGCGAAGAGTTTGGTGGCACAGCCGTTTTCACTGGCCGCCAGTGGGTTCTCGATCCGATCGACGGCACCAAGAATTACGTCCGCGGCGTGCCAGTCTGGGCGACGTTGATCGCGTTGCTGGTCGACGGAATTCCCACTGTGGGAGTGGTGAGCGCACCCGCTTTGCATCGCAGGTGGTGGGCGGGCACGGGCGAGGGGGCATTCACGTCGTTCGCCGGCGTCGAACGGCGCATCTCGGTGTCAGGCGTCAACGATGTGGCGTCAGCGAGCCTGACGTACTCCGACCTCACCACCGGCTGGGGTGAATTACGGTCGCGCTTCGTGGCCCTGACCGACGCGGTGTGGCGGGTGCGTGGCTACGGCGACTTCTGGTCCTACTGCCTGGTTGCCGAGGGCGCCGTCGACATCGCAGTGGAGCCCGAGGTGAAACTGTGGGACCTGGCGCCGCTCGACATTCTGGTGCGTGAGGCGGGCGGGGCGTTCAGCAGCCTCGATGGCAGCCCCGGACCGCATGGCGGCAGTGCCGTCGCCACCAACGGGCTACTGCACGAAGCCGTTCTGAACAGGCTCAACGGGGCGTAGCCTGGCGATCGGAGGGTGTCATGACCTTCGACTCTTTCACCGTGCCGACTAGCCACTGGCATGGCCTCGAAGACGGCCGGATCCAGTGCGACGTGTGCCCGCGCGCCTGCAAACTGCGGGAGGGTCAGCGCGGCTTGTGCTTCGTCCGCGCCCGCGCCGACGACCAGATCGTGCTCACCAGCTATGGCCGATCCAGTGGGTTCTGCGTCGATCCGGTCGAGAAGAAGCCGCTCAACCACTTCCTGCCGGGCTCAGCGGTGCTGTCGTTCGGCACTGCCGGTTGCAACCTCGCGTGCAAGTTCTGCCAGAACTGGGACATCTCGAAGTCGCGGGAGACCGACACGCTCGCCGACCGCGCGACGCCCCAGCGGCTGGCACGGGTGGCCGACGAAATGGGCTGTAGCAGTGTGGCTTTCACGTACAACGATCCGACAATCTTCTGGGAGTACGCCGCCGACGTCGCGGACGCCTGCCGTGAACGCGGCATCAAGGCGATTTCGGTGACGGCGGGCTACATGTGCCCGCAGCCGCGTGCCGAGTTCTATCGGCACATCGACGCGGCCAACGTCGACCTGAAGGCGTTCACCGAGGAGTTCTATCACCGGGTCTGCGTCGGCCATCTGGCCGACGTGCTCGACACCCTCGTGTACCTGCGGCACGAAACCGACGTGTGGGTGGAGATCACCACACTGCTGATTCCTGGGCTCAACGACAGCGATGCCGAAATCATCGCGGAGTGCGCGTGGATTCGGGACAACCTCGGCGTGGATGTGCCGTTGCATTTCACCGCCTTTCACCCCGACTACAAGATGTTGGACATCCCGCCGACGCCGCCCGAGACGCTGACCCGGGCCCGGCGAATCGGGCTCGCCGAAGGATTGCGGTTCGTCTACACCGGCAATGTTCACGACCGCGACGGCGACACCACGCGCTGTCCCGGCTGCGGCGATGCCGTTGTGGTTCGCGACTGGTATGCGATGCGGCACTACAGCCTGACGGACTCTGGCCGCTGCGAGCGATGCGGCACGCAGGTGCCGGGCGTGTTCGACGGCCCCGTTGGGACGTGGGGCGCTCGACGATTGCCCATTCTGGTTTCGTGAGTTTTCGACTCAGCGCTCCTGATAGCTCCAGGCGCGCAATTGCCTGCCAATCTCGTCGAGATCGGGCAGAGCACCCGTGGCGACCCGGATGACGAATTCGAAGCGATCATCCTCGGGGGCGCTGATCCACTTGCCGTTTATGGCCAGGAAGGTTCGGCACGCCGTCCACGCCAGTCGCTTGTTGCCGTCCACCAGCGCGTCGTTCCGCGCGAGGGAGTGCAGTAGTGCAGCGGCCTTGAGGTGCAGATCTGCGTAGGCATCCTGACCGAACACCGACGCGCCCGGGCGTGCCCGAGCTGATTCAAGCAAGCCGTAATCCCCGATCGCGGCGTCATTGCCGACGGCTTCCCGAGCGATGTCGAGCAGGTCATCGAGGTCCAGGTACTCGATCACGCGTCCTTGAGGCGCTCCAGCACCGCTGCCTCTTCGCGGACCACGCGCTGCAGCGCCGCGGCGACCTTGGTCTTGTGCGCCCGCCGTTCGATGTACTCATCGATGGCAGACAGCGCGACAGCCTGCATCGACCGCCCCTCGGCGGCGGCCTGCTGGCGCAACGCTTCGGTCTGCTGTGCGCTGGTTCGTAGAGTCATCCCCATGACCGAGATGATACCGAACTGATACCACTCGGTCCCTACGGCGTTGTCCCGCCCGCTGTGAATTGCACTACAACTTACTCAAGAGTCAGTTCGCATACCTTACTCTGGAGTCAGTTGCGTATTCGTGCACGTCTACCCGCAAGCGAGGCAGCTGAAATGACCAACACCCTGCCGTCCAAGGCGCGCTCCGGCCGCGAGAGCGCCGTCGGCCTGCAGAAGCACAAGCGGACAGCGACCGACATCGGGTTGGCGCTGATCACGCCGATCGTCGGCCAGGAATTCTTGGACAAGTACAACCTGCGCGACCCGCTGAACCGGGGCCTGAAATACGGCGTAAAGCAAGTGTTCTCCGCCGCGGGTGCGGCGAATCGTCAGTTCAAGCGCGTGTCGGGCGGCCCGAGCGGCCCCACCCGGCTGAAGAAGAGCGGCGCCGACTACTTCGATCTGACCCCCGACGACGAGCAGAAGATGATCGTCGACACGGTCACCGAATTCGCGGCCGAGGTGATCCGACCCGCCGCCCACGACGCCGACGAAGCCGCGACCTACCCCGAAGATCTCGTCGGCAAGGCCACCGAACTGGGCATCACCGCCATCAATGTGCCGGAGGACTTCGAGGGCATCGCGGCCCATCGCGCCGCCGTGACCAACGTGTTGGTGGCCGAGGCACTGGCCTACGGCGACATGGGTCTGGCGCTGCCGATCCTCGCGCCTGCGGGGGTCGCATCCGCACTGACACATTGGGGCAGCGCTGACCAGCAGGCCACCTACCTGAAGGACTTCGCCGGCGAAAACGTGCCCCAGGCTTGTGTCGCGATCGCCGAACCACAACCATTGTTCGATCCGACCGCATTGAAGACCACCGCGGTGCGCACGCCCAGCGGCTACCGCCTCGACGGCGTCAAGTCTCTGGTCCCCGCGGCTGCGAATGCCGAATTGTTCATCATCGCAGCACAACTCAACGGCAGGCCCGCACTGTTCATCGTCGAATCCTCGGCGAAAGGCCTCACGGTCACGCAGGACCCGAGTATGGGTATCCGCGCGGCGGCGCTCGGCCGGGTCGAGCTTGACCGCGTCACGGTGCCGCTGTCGGCGCGACTCGGTGAGGAAGACGCCACCGACGAGGACTACTCCGAGGCCATCGCGCTGTCTCGGCTTGGCTGGGCGGCGCTTGCGGTCGGAACCGCGCATGCAGTGCTCGACTACGTGGTGCCATATGTCAAGGAACGCCACGCATTTGGTGAGCCGATCGCCCACCGGCAAGCGGTTGCATTCATGTGCGCCAACATCGCGATCGAATTCGACGGGCTGCGGCTGATCACGTGGCGCGGAGCGTCTCGCGCCGATCAGGGCCTGCCGTTCGCCCGAGAGGCGGCACTGGCCAAGCGACTCGGCACTGACAAAGGCATGCAGATCGGCCTGGACGGCGTCCAGCTGCTCGGCGGCCACGGTTACACGAAGGAACACCCGGTCGAACGCTGGTACCGCGATCTGCGGGCAATCGGCGTCGCCGAGGGCGTCGTCGTCATCTAACTGAAGATCGGAAGTCGAGCCATGGCAATCAATTTGGAACTCCCCCGCAAGCTGAACGCGGTCATCGAGAAGGCACACCAGGGCGCCGCCGAGATGCTGCGCCCAATCTCACGCAAGTACGACCTGCGCGAGCACGACTACCCCGCCGAGCTGGAGACGCTGGCCACCCTCTTCGAAGGCATTTCGGAGGCAAACGCATTCGCGTTCGCCGGCGCCGAAGCCTTCCGGGACGGGAACGAGCCCAAGGATGCCAACCATAACGGCGGCAATATGTCGGCCGTGCTCAACGTGATGGAAATCAGTTGGGGCGACGTCGGATTGATGCTGTCGGTGCCCCGTCAGGGACTCGGCAACGCCGCCATTTCCGGCGTGGCCACCGACGAACAGCTGGAGCTCCTGGGCAAGGACGTCTGGGCCGCGATGGCGATCACCGAACCCGGCTTCGGCTCCGACTCGGCGGCAGTATCGACAACCGCCAAGCTCGAAGGCGACGAGTATGTGATCAACGGCGAGAAGATCTTCGTCACCGCCGGCTCGCGCGCCACCCACATCGTGGTGTGGGCCACCCTCGACAAATCGCTTGGGCGCGCGGCCATCAAGTCGTTCATCGTGCCGCGTGAACATCCTGGGGTGACCGTCGAGCGCCTCGAAGACAAACTCGGCATCAAAGCCTCCGACACCGCCGTCATTCGGTTCGACAACGCTCGGATTCCAAAGGACAACCTGCTCGGCAGCCCAGAAATCCACGTGGAGAAGGGCTTTGCCGGGGTTATGGAGACCTTCGACAACACCCGACCCGTCGTCGCCGCGATGGCTGTGGGCATTGCCCGCGCCGCACTCGAGGAACTGCGCAAGATCCTCACCGACGCGGGCGTCGAGATCTCCTATGACAAGCCCGCGCACGCGCAGAGCGCTCCCGCCGCGGAATTCCTGCGGATGGAAGCCGACTGGGAAGCCGGTTACCTACTCACGGTGCGGTCCGCGTGGCAAGCCGACAACGACATTCCGAACTCCAAGGAAGCGTCGATGGGCAAGGCCAAGGCCGCCCGGGTTGCCAGCGACATCACCCTCAAGGCCGTCGAAATGGCAGGCACCACAGGCTATTCCGAGGAAGCCCTGCTGGAGAAGTGGGCCCGCGACAGCAAGATCCTCGACATCTTCGAGGGTACGCAGCAGATTCAGCAGCTGGTGGTGGCCCGTCGCCTGCTGGGCCTGTCGTCGTCCCAGCTCAAGTAGTCCCCAGTCCCCAGTCCCCAGCTTGCGCGTGGGCCCATGCGCGTGGGCCCATCGCGTGGGCCCACTTAGAAACCGTCCTTCACCACCACGCGGGTGCGGCCGGTGACGCCGCCGCCGACGATGGTGCGCAGCGTCTCGGGCGCCTCGAGGATCGAGATGTCGTGCGTGATGTCGTCGAGGTGACGCGGCATCAGGTCGGACGCGATCGACTGCCACAGCTCGCGACGCTTCTCGATCCGCAGCAGCACCGAATCGATGCCAGCTAGGGTGACGCCCCGCAGGATGAACGGCATTACGGTCGTCGGCAGGTCGGCCGACCGCGCTAAGCCTGAAATCGCGGCCACGCCAGCGTAATTCAACACGCTCAACGCGTAGGCCAGCGTGTCACCGCCGACGCTGTCGACGACCGCGGCATAGGCTGACTTGCCCAGCGGGCGGATCTTCTCGCCCTCGGCGGGCAACCTGCCGATCACCTCGGTCGCGCCGAGACCCATCAGGTAGTCGTGTGCCTCGGCCTTCCCGGTTGATGCGATCACCTCGTATCCGAGACCGGCCAACAAGTCGACGCTGACACTGCCCACGCCACCGGTCGCGCCGGTTACCAGCACTGGGCCGTCCTGCGGGCGGACACCGTGCGCTCGAATTGCGTTGACGCTCATGGCCGCGGTGAACCCCGCGGTGCCGATGGCTGCCGCCTGTGCGGTTGTCAGCGCGTCGAGCTTGACCAAATAGTCGGCCGGATAGCGCGCGGTGTCGGCATATCCGCCGTGCCGACCGGTTCCGATGTCGTATCCGTGAGCGACGACGCGGTCACCGACCGCGAAGTCGGCGGCCGAGCTGGCGGTCACCGTGCCCGCGACGTCGATACCGGGGATGAGCGGATAGGACCGTGCCACACCACCCTTCGGTGTGATGGCCAGGGCGTCCTTATAGTTGACGCCGGAATACTCCACGGCGATCTGCACATCCCCCTCGGGGAGGAAGCTTTCGTCAACGACCTCGTGTTTGAGGGCGATCGACCCTTCCGCGTCCTGATGTGCGACCAAGGCATTGACTGCGACCATGCGGCTCAGTATTCACCAAACGCGAAAGCCCCCGACGGGTGTGTCGGGGGCCTTCGCGTCTTCTGGTCCGCTTAGCCGAGGTACGAGATCAGATCCGGCTTCATCTGCTGAAGCTGGGCCCCCCAGTAGGCCCAGTTGTGGGTGCCGTTGGGCGGGAAGTTGAACACGGCGTTCTTGCCGCCCGCGGCGATGTAATTGTCGCGGAACGTCTCGTTGGTCCGGATCGTCAGGCCCTCGAGGAACGTCGCAGGCAGGTCGGCGCCACCCAACTCGTTGGGTGTGCCGTTGCCGCAGTACACCCACAGTCGCGTGTTGTTCGCCACCAACGCCGGGATCTGGATCATCGGGTCATTGCGCTTCCAGGCGCTGTTCGGGTCCTCGGTCGGGCCCCACATGTCGTTCGCCTTGTA
>DASRJA010000331.1:0-3167 GCA_035649695.1 Mycobacterium sp.
CGCTTCCACACCAACCTTGACCTGCGCTGACGCCGCAACAACGGCACTGACCCGATCCACCATCGCCGACAACGCCGAACGCGTCATCGCGAACTCAACCGGACCGAACACATGTTTTCCGACCGCCATCCGTGACCAACAACATCGCCGAGGTCTTGCCGACATCGACGGCAACGACGATCGTGGACGACGTGACTAGCGCACCATGATGCACAGACACAACAACACCTCCGGGGGCACCCCAGGAGAACCAAAGCGCGCCAACGCTTTGATCCTCAAAGGGAAATCTGACAATCCCTTCCTGACACCCCCGGAGGCGTTTGTGAAGTGACTACCTCAACTCATATCAGCCCTTGGCGGGCGACCAGTAATCGAGCATCTCCGCGAAGGTTTCGAAGGCCGGCGCCGATGCGCCGTATGCCGCTTCGAGATGGATGCTCAGCGGGAATCCAAGGTCGGCGACGCCGTCGACCACCCGCTTGTACAGATCGATCATCAGCTTGCGCTTCTGCGCGGGATCGGTTTCCGCCAGCTGCGTGACGAACGCCTGCTCATCGGCGACGGCCGCGTTGCCGGGGTCCTGGATCAGCCAGTTGATCAGGCCAATTCGCGTCTCCACCTTCGGGACGAAACCGAACGACAGCAAGATCTCGGGTCGATGGTCGCCTGCCTTCGCGAACTCCGTCAGGAAGCCCACGATGGCGTCGGAGTACAGCAGCTGGGTCATGCCGTACGTGGCACCTTGGTTGCACTTGAAGTTGAACCGGCCGTGTTCGCCCTCGCGCGTCGGAATCAGGATCGCACCGCGGTTGGGCACGAGCTGGTCGTAGATCGACAGGGCGTCAGTGGGCGCGACGCCGGCACCTTCACCGTCGTTCATGGTCCGCGGCACGCCGACGAACGCGATGCCGTCGAAGCCGGCGTCGCGCAGATCGGTCAGCCGATGCCGCAACGACGATTCATCCATGAAAGCCGTGACCTGGGTACACAGCCCGTTAATCCCGGGCAGCTCCGGCTTGATGATGTTCCAGAACTCCAGTACGTCCAGCCTCGGCTTCATCTCGACGGGACGATCGTCGTCCTCCTCGATCATCCCGGGGATCATGACGTGCCCAAGTTGGCCGTCGATGCCGGTTTCCTTGGAGAACCGCAGCACCTTGCGCGCTTCCTCGACGGCCTGCTCAGGACCGAGGTCGGCGTTCGGCGGCACCAGCTCGAACGCGACGGTGTTGAGGGTCAACAGATTGCTCCTGATTGCATGCCTGTCTGCTCCGTCCCGAAGGGCGACGATGACCGCCGGGGAGGATCAGAGCCCATCTATGCAATCGAGATTAGCGACTGGCGAGTAGGCGACGGCTGGCGCCCAGGGACGGCGTGGCAGCTATTGATTGGTCGTGGCGATTCTGCCATGCCCGGCACAGATCCTGCCACCGGGATGACTTGCGTCCACCTGCGCGTTTTACCTAACAGATCGGCAGGCGTGGTACACGGCCCTCCTGACGAGACGGCCCGAGGAGGGGCTTCACATGAAGAAGATCACCTTTGCCACCGTGGTGTCGAGCGCATTGGCGGCACTCGCCATTGGACTGGCCGGTGCGGCTCTCGCGGACGCCGGGAGCGGTTCAAATGTGCCCGCGCCCGCGCCCGTCTACCCGCAGACCGCCACCGGTGGGGCGAATCCGTACACGCCCTACGGCGTCGACCCCTATGTCCCCTTCGGCGTGTGGTCGCAGCACTGAGCCCTACACGTTGCCGAGGATCGCGGAGAGCGCGGCCTCAACGGTTGCAGGCGGCGGGAACGGTACGACATAGGCGATGACGACCGTGTCTCCGTCGGCGTAGGCATATCCGTCGGTTTGTAGCGGAATGTTGAAGTGGGTCAGGACATGACCGTCTACTTCTGCGGGTTCGCTGGGAACGCCGACGTCCTCGCGGGTTTGATCTGACAGCTTCCCTACGTAGGTATGGACGAATGTGTCGCCGCTGCCGCTCTTGAGTTGGCCCACAAGCACTTTGAGAATCGGATTCCCGTTCTGGCTCACCACGCCAGCGGCTAGGCCGCCAAACTCGTGAGTCACAAAGGCGGGATCAACGTCGGCGGGGCAGATCTCGGTGACGGTGAACCCGGGGAGCTCGGCGAACCCGCTGGGCGCTGGTGTCTGCAGCCCGCAGTCGACATTGACGTGCGAAATCGGACCGGCCGAACGGGTCGTCGTCGATCCGCACGCGGCACACGTCGCGACGAATACCGCCGCGAGCGCCGCGGCTGTGAACCGCTTGGGATAAGGCACAATTGACAGCATCCGATGTGCGTCTTGAAAGATTCTTGGCGTCCCACGGTTGGATGCCTGGCCACGCTGACAATGCTGACGGCATGTGATGCGGGCGGTTCGGACGCGCCGCCGACCAGTCTGGCGTCACCCACGTCCGCCGCCGCCACCACCACGTCGACAACGGCGCAAGGCGCGCGAACGCAGAAGTGGATCGACCTGGACGTCGGCGATTGCCTCGCCGACCCGCCGCCGACCGACCCCAGCGTGGTCACGGTGTCGGTCGTCGACTGTGCGATACCGCACGCGGCTGAGGTTTATCTGCGGACGAATGTGGAGGTCAATGCCGCGATCGCCGACGTCGCGGATCAACAGTGCGGCGCGGGACTACCCGAGTACACCGGGCAATCCGGCGGCCCGTTCGTGGTGACGTACCTGATCGACTCCAACCAAGATCGGACGTCGGGCAATCCGCTGCCGAGCACTGTCATCTGCCTGCTGCAGGCGCCAGGCGGTGGGCCGCTGACGGGCTCGGCGCGTCGCTGACGCAGCTACCTCCAGACAGACTGCAGCGCAACGCCATTCGGTTGCGACAGTGGCCGGGGGCACAGTCTAAGTCTGACCGGAATCGTCCATCCGTAACCTGGGTGACGTGAGCGTTGCATCCGATGCCACGGTCGTCCTCGACGACCGGTTCGCCCGCGAGCTGCCGGAGATGGCCGTGCGCTGGCAGGCCGAGACGCCTCCGGACCCGCAGCTGCTGGTGCTCAACGAGCCATTGGCCGCGTCCTTGGGCCTGGACCCGGCTTGGCTGCGAAGCCCTGACGGTCTGCGGTTTCTGGTCGGCTCTTTGGTGCCCAATGGGGCCACGCCCGTCGCGCAGGCCTACGCCGGACA
>DASRJA010000332.1:0-11945 GCA_035649695.1 Mycobacterium sp.
CTCGGCCTCGGCAGCGGCGAACTTCTCCATCTGCGCGGTGTGCATCTTGTGTCGGCGCTCCGCCTCGGCGTAGCGGGACTCCCACTCCTCACGCTGCTTCTCGAAGCCCTCGAGCCATTCGTTGGTCTCGGAGTCGAAGCCTTCGGGGAAGATGTAGTTGCCCTGCTCGTCGTAGCTGTCGGCCATGCCGTACTTCGAGGGGTCGAACTCCTCGGTGTAGTCCTCGTTGGCCTGCTTGAGGCTCAGCGAGATGCGGCGGCGCTCCAGGTCGATGTCGATGACCTTGACCATGGCGTCGTCGCCGACCTGAACCACCTGGTCCGGGACCTCGACGTGGCGCTCGGACAGCTCCGAGATGTGCACCAGACCCTCGATGCCCTCCTCGACGCGGACGAACGCGCCGAACGGCACCAGCTTGGTGACCTTGCCCGGCACGATCTGGCCGATGGCGTGGGTGCGGGCGAAGTGGCGCCACGGATCTTCCTGAGTGGCCTTGAGCGACAGCGAAACCCGCTCGCGGTCCATGTCGACGTCGAGCACCTCGACGGTGACCTCGTCGCCGACGTTGACGACCTCGGACGGATGGTCGATGTGCTTCCAGGACAGCTCGGAGACGTGCACCAGGCCGTCGACGCCGCCGAGATCGACGAACGCGCCGAAGTTGACGATCGAGGAGACCACGCCCTTGCGGATGGCGCCCTTGGTGAGCTGGTTGAGGAACTCGCTGCGCACCTCGGACTGAGTCTGCTCCAGCCAGGCGCGGCGGCTCAGCACCACGTTGTTGCGGTTTTTGTCGAGCTCGATGATCTTGGCCTCGATCTCCTTGCCGATGTACGGCTGCAGATCGCGGACGCGACGCATTTCGACCAGCGACGCGGGCAGGAAGCCGCGCAGGCCGATGTCGAGGATCAGGCCGCCCTTGACGACCTCGATGACGGTGCCCTTGACGGCCTCGTCCTTTTCCTTGAGCTCTTCGATGGTGCCCCAGGCCCGCTCGTACTGAGCGCGCTTCTTGGACAGGATCAGGCGGCCTTCCTTGTCCTCCTTGGTGAGGACCAGAGCTTCGACCTCATCGCCGACGGACACAACCTCGTTGGGGTCGACGTCGTGCTTGATGGAGAGCTCGCGGGAGGGGATGACGCCTTCGGTCTTGTAACCGATGTCGAGCAGGACTTCGTCACGGTCAACCTTGACGATCGTCCCTTCGACGATGTCGCCATCGTTGAAGTATTTGATGGTTTTGTCGATGGCGGCGAGAAAGTCCTCGCTCGAGCCGATGTCGTTGACGGCTACTTGCGGCGAGGTGACGGAGGGACTTGGCATGTGGTGGGTTGCTCCGGACAGGTTGGGTCGTAGGGACATGGGACTCTTGTTATTGGTGTGAACCCGCGTGAAGCACAGACGGGTACCCGTCGAGGTTACTCGACTGTGTACATGCTGGACAAACTCGGTCTCCTCAGCTGGTGAATCATGATCACCGCCCGGTTACGCTGCTCTGGTGTCATACGCAGGCGCGCCGCAGCCAACGCATGCGTACGCTCCGCCATTTCAGAGGAAAATCCGCAAGGTCGGCGCGCCGCTTGCCGTGCTGATTCTGCTCGGCACCATCGCCGGGCTGATCGTGATCGGGCTCACCGCGGTGAACCCGGTCGGGACCGCGATCGGGTTTGTCCTGTCCAGCGTGACGATGACGGTCGTCGTGCTGGCCTACGTGTGGCTGGACCGATGGGAACCGGAACCGCCACGGCTGCTCGTCCTCGCGTTCCTCTGGGGCGCATCGGTCGCCGTCGTCATCGCTTCGATACTCCAGATCTACGCCGAATCGGTGATCAACCCCGGCGAGATGGAAGAGGTCAGCTCGTTTTCGGTGGTGCTCGGCGCACCGCTGACCGAGGAGGCGGCCAAGGGCTTGTTCCTGCTGCTCATGATGACGGGTCGGCGCCGCAACGAACTCAACTCGCTCACCGACTGCCTGGTCTACGCGGGGCTCGTCGGGGCGGGTTTCGCCTGGCTGGAGGACATCCTCTACATCGCCAACGGAGAGTCGGTGTCCGAATCGCTACTCACCGCCGCGCTTCGGCTCATCATGGGCCCGTTCGCGCACTCGCTGTTCACGACGTTCTTCGGCATCGGCGTGTATTTCGCGATGCAACAACGAAATGCCGCCGCGAAGGCCGGCTGCATCCTGCTCGGCTACCTGGGCGCGGTGTTCATGCACGGGCTGTGGAACGGCTCGTCGCTGGTGGGCTTCGAGGCGTACCTCCTCATCTACGCGTTGTGGATGGTGCCCGTCTTCGTGCTGGTGATCGTGCTCGGCGTGCAGAGCCGCCGCAGGGAACAGCGCGTCGCCGCAGAGAAGCTGCCCGGCATGATCGCGGCGGGCCTGGTGACCCCGAATGAGGCGACGTGGCTGGGTTCGCTCCGCAGCCGAAAGCTCGCGATCAACGAGGCCACCCGGTTCGGGGGCCGCCCCGCAGGCAAGACGGTGAAGAAGTTCGCCGCCCAGGTGGTGGAACTGGCCTTCGTCCGCGACCGCATCGATCGCGGCTTCGGCGATCAGCGCGTCTTCGCCCTGCAGCAGGAAGAAGTGAACAGCGTCGCGGCGGCGCGGGCGGCAGCACCGGCACTGCAGTCGATAGCCGGATACCGGTCGCCCGGTCCTTAGAGTGCTGACCGTTCCTGTGCGCACCGATCAGCCGCTTGCAAGGGACCGTGCGCGATCAGGTCGCCCAAGCCCCCCACACCGAGGCGGTCACGGAACGCCTGGACCCCGTAGCCGATGACGGTCGCGTCGGTGCCGGCGCGCACGGTTGCCGATCGCGGCAGGTGAAACAACACGCCGAACTCACCAAAGTAGTCTCCCGGTCGGGCGACCTTCACCAATTCCTCACCGCCACCGGACAATTCACGCACAATCTCAAACTCACCTTCGGCCACAACATAGATCAGATCACCCATCGTGCCCTGCTCGAACAGCACCTCGCCGGCGTTCAAATGCAGAGTTTCAGGCGCCTGACTTGTCGACGCGAGTGGCGGTACCAAATCGACGACGCGATCGGCCATCGGCAGTATCCGGCTGTCATGGGTTGCGACCGGCCTCCACCCGAAAACCGTTCGCAAGCCCGGTCAGAACCAGCGTCATGGCGAAGACCAGGCCGGTGCTGGCTATCGCGACGACGAAGCGCCGCCTGCGCCATTGCATGTCCCGCAACGCCGCGAACAGCATGCCCGCGACGTTACCGACGCCCAACTATCGCGCCGGGACTTTGGCGCAAACATTTGCGGCGGCGTCACAAACCGCAAGTGCCGCGATGACGAGCGGGCCGTCGATAGGTCAGTGATAAACGTGATCGGGGGAGATAAGGCTCGTTATCGCATGGGCAATCGCCGTGCCCACCTCGTGTGGCACGTCGGTATTGGTGTAAAACACCAACGTGGTCTGCGTCTGCGGGAGGAAGAAGACCCCGGTCTGGTACCCGAAGATGACGCCGGTGTGCCCGATCCAGCCGCCGTCGTTGAAGACGCCCAGACCGTACAACGCGGACTTCTCGGCGTTCATCGGAACCGTGGTGTCGAGGCGCTGTCGCTGAGTCTCCGGTCGCAGCAGTGTTCCGCTGGCGAGTGCGTGTGCCCAGATCCGCATATCAGCGAGCGTCGAGATCATGCTTCCGGCCGCCCAGGCCCACGATAGGTTCCAGTCGGTGGCGTTTTGCTCCGGTCCCGTGACGCTCGTGTATCCCTGCGCGTGGGGTTCAGGCCACGCAGCCGTGGTGGGAAAGCTGGTGTGGGTCATGTTCAACGGCGTAAGGATGTGTTCGCTGATGTAATCCGGCAGGCGTTGACCACTCTGCTTCTCCACCACTAGGCCTAGCAGGACGGTGTTGGTGTTGCAGTACTGGAATTGACTCCCGGGCGGGAATTGCAGCGGTTTGTCGAGCGCAAAGGCGACCAGTTGCGTAGGCGTGAAGGACTGATGCGGGTCGGCGAGGTATGACTCGGCGAACGCTGCCACGTCGTCGTACGTCGTCAGCCCGCTCTGCATCTGAGCCAGCTCACGCAGCGTGATCTGGTCGCCCGTCGGTACGCCGGGGACGTATTTGGAGATCGGATCGTCGAGGCTCAGTTTTCCCTGATCGACGAGCTGCAGCAATGCCGTGACGGTGAATGTCTTTGTCACACTGCCGATTCGGCTATAGAAGTCCGTCTGCATCGGCGCATCGGTCGTTTTGTCAGCGACACCGAACGCCCGGACATAATCGCCCGCCGGGCCCCAGATGCCGACAACGAGGCCGGGAATGGACATGTCCGACATGGTTTGAGTGATCGCGGCGTCGAGTCGAGTCGCCGGGATCGTCGGGCCAGGCTCTGCGCTGGACGTCGGTCCGCACGCACACAGCGTGACCATCGCGGTCGCCAATACTGCGACTACCAGCCGAACCTGCGAAGACGGTGACCGGCCGAGCACCAGCCGACTCTAGATCTCCGGTCGATACGGCGCACTGCTAATGCGCGGCAGAGTCCCAGCTGCGGCCGTACCCGACGCTGACCTCGAGCGGCACGTCCAGCGGGTAGGCGCCGCACATCTGGTCCTTGACCAGCTTCTCCAGGGCGTCGCGCTCCCCCGGCGCGATCTCGAACAGCAGCTCGTCGTGCACCTGCAGCAGCATGCGTGACTTCAGGCCGGCGTCCTTGAGCGCCTTGTCGACGTTGATCATCGCGACCTTGATGATGTCGGCGGCGCTGCCCTGGATCGGCGCGTTGAGCGCCGCGCGCTCGGCGGCTTCCCGGACGTTGCGGTTGCTGCTGTCGAGCTCGGGCAGGTAACGGCGCCTGCCGAACACGGTTGAGGTGTAGCCGTCTTTGCGGGCCTGGTCGACGACATCGCGCAGGTAGTCGCGCACTCCGCCGAACCGGTCGAAGTACTGCTCCATCTGCACCTTGGCTTCCTCGGTGGAGATCTTCAGCTGCGCGGCCAGGCCGTAGGCGGACAGTCCGTACGCCAGCCCGTAGGACATCGCTTTGACCCGGCGCCGCAGCTCACCCGTGACCTCCTCGATCGGCACTGAGAACGCGCGGGATGCGACGAACGAGTGCAGGTCCTCCCCGGTGCGGAACGCCTCGATGAGGCCCTCGTCGCGGGACAGGTGCGCCATGATGCGCATTTCGATTTGGCTGTAGTCGGCCGTCATCAGCTCGTCGTAACCCCTGCCGACGACGAACGCGTCGCGGATCCGGCGTCCCGCCTCGGTGCGGATCGGGATGTTCTGCAGGTTCGGTTCGGTCGACGACAGACGGCCGGTCGCGGCGATGGTCTGGTTGAACGTGGTGTGGATGCGGCCGTCGGAGGCCACCGAGGCGAGCAGCCCGTCGACGGTGACCTTGAGCCGGGTGGCGTCACGGTGGGCCAGTAGGTGCTGCAGGAACGGATGCCCGGTCTTGTCGAACAGCGACTGCAGCGCGTCGGCGTCGGTGGTGTAGCCGGTCTTGGTGCGCTTGGTCTTCGGCATCTCCAGCTCGTCGAACAGCACCACCTGCAGCTGTTTTGGCGAACCGAGATTGATCTGCTTGCCGATCACGGCATACGCCGCCTCGGCGGCGTCGCGGATCAGGTTGGCGAACTCGCTCTGCAGCTCGGAAAGCTGCTTGAGGTCGACGGCGATCCCGGCGGTCTCCATCTCGGCGAGCGCCCGCTGCACCGGCAGCTCCATGTCACCCAGCAGCGACGAGCACTCCATCCTGGCCAGCTCTTCGTCGAGCGCATCGGCCAGATCCATCACGGCGCTGGCCCGCAGGATCACGGTCTGCACGGCCTGATCGTCAACGCCGTCGCTGTCGTCGAGCAGCGAAAGTTGTTGCTGCTCAGGGTTATCCGCACGCAGTTCGCGTTTCAGGTAACGCAGCGACAGATCGTCGAGCGCGAAGCTGCGCTGTCCCGGCCGAACGAGATACGCGGCCAGCGCGGTGTCGGAGGTGACGCCTGCCAGCTTCCAGCCGCGACCTTCGAGGTCGTGCATGGCGAGCTTGGCCTCGTGCAGCGCCTTGGGTTGTTCGGTATCCGCCAGCCAGGAGGACAGCGCGGCCTCGTCGTCGGCGGTCAGCGTCGCGGTGTCGAGGTAGCGGCCGTCGCCGTCGGCGGCGACAATTGCCAGCGCGGTGGCATCGGCGTCGAACGCCAGATGCGTGCCGACGACCGCGAGCCCGAAGCGCCGGCCTTGGCTCTGTTCGGCCAGCCAGGCGGCCAACTCGCCTGCCTCGAGTGCCCCGCCCTTCACGTCGAAGCCCTGGTCCACCTCGGGGTCGGCCGACGCGAGCGTCTCGAACAGACGCTCCCGCAGCACCCGGAACTCCAGGTCGTCGAACAGCCGGTGGATCTGATCCCGGTCCCACGGCTGCATGCGCAGCGTGTCGGGCGTCTGCGCCAGCGGCACGTCCTTGACGAGGTCGGTGAGCTCGCGGTTGAGCACGACGTGCGACAGGTTGGCCCGCAGCGCATCGCCGACCTTGCCTTTCACGGTGTCGACGTTGTCGACCAGCGCCTGCAACGACCCGTATTCGGCGATCCACTTCGTCGCGGTCTTCTCCCCGACTCCCGGGATGCCTGGCAGGTTGTCGCTCGGGTCCCCGCGCAGCGCCGCGAAGTCGGGGTATTGCCGCGGGGTCAACCCGTACTTCTCCAGAACTGCCTCGGGGGTGAACCGCGTCAGTTCGCTCACTCCCTTGCGCGGGTACAGCACGGTCACGTCGTCGCTGACCAGTTGCAGCGAGTCGCGGTCGCCCGTCACGACCAGCACGCGGTATCCGCCGTCCTCGGCCTGCGTGGCGAGGGTGGCGATCAGGTCGTCCGCCTCGAATCCCGGCTCGGCGAGCACGGTGATGCCGAGCGCGCCCAGCACCTCCTTGGTGATGTCGATCTGTCCCCGGAACTCATCGGGCGTGGAGGACCGGCCCGCCTTGTACTCGGGGTACTTGTCGGAGCGGAACGTCTGCCGGGATACGTCGAACGCCGCGGCGATGTGTGACGGCTGCTCATCGCGCAGCAGGTTGATGAGCATCGCGGTAAAGCCGTAGACCGCGTTGGTGGTCAGCCCGCCCTGGGTCTTGAAGTTCTCCGCGGGTAGCGCGTAGAAGGCCCGGTAAGCCAGCGAATTGCCGTCCAGCAGCATCAATGTGGGCTTCTCGGCGGTTGCGCTTGCGGTCACGGCCCTACTCTATGCACGGCCGCCGACACGCAGGAGCCGTGCCGCGGACTCAGCCGGGGAACCTGGGCACCTGCTGCGTGAACTCCGGCGGAGGTCCGGTCGGCGTCGGTATCGGCGCCGGAGCCGCGGGCGGGGCGAGACACACGAACGGAACCGTCGACTCCCAACTGGACCTGGACGCGGGGTTCGACTCGTCGACGGTCTTGCCGCCGTAAACGAAGTCGTCGTTGCCGATCTTGCCCGTGTAGTGCCCCTGGCCGGCAGCGCCGTCCCAGCGGATCGTGAAGTCGACGTTGCGGCCCGCGATGCTGCCGCTGATGTTTCCTCCCATCGTGGCGCCGTTTGCGCCCGTGGCAGTCGCCCGTCCGGTTGCGGCTGGTCCGGTGGAGCTGAACTCGAGCCGGTAGCCGTTGGACTGCCGGATCGCGACGTCCCCGATGAAGCCGTACTGGGTGCAGGGATCCGCCTGGGCCGGGGCTGGGACCGTGAGCAGTGTTGCGCTCAAAGCGGTTGTTGCGGCGGCCAATACAATTCTTGCGGACATGAGAGTCCTTTCCTCAGCGCCGGATCACCGACACCGCGAAGACGGGGTCGCCGTTGATCAGGACACGGTTGGTGACGTAGATGCGGCTGCCGTCGGGGCTGACCGCCACGCCGTTCGGGACGGCGCCGACTGGAATCGTGGCGACGACAGAGTTGGTGGCGGTGTCAACCACCGACACCGTGTCGTCGCCGCTGTTGGTGACATAGAGGCGGGATCCGTCCGGGCTGACGGCCATGGCACTGGGTTTGGCTCCGACGGTGATTGTGTCGATCACCGTGTTCGTAGCGGAGTCGATGACCGACACGGTGTTGCCGAGCTGCTGCCCCGAAAACTCATGGGACACATAGACCCTCGTTCCGTCCCGGCTTACCGCCACACCATTCGGCCGGTCGAGCGGAATCGTCTTGATGACGGTCCGGTAGCCGATGTGGAGGGGGTCGGTGTCGATCACAGACAACGTCCGCTCAAAATTGTTGGCGACATAGACCCGTTTGCCATCGGGACGAACCGCGAGGTCGGTCGGACCAGTCGTAGCCGCGATGTCGATCGTCGCCACCACCGTTCTGGTCTCGGTGTCGACGACCGCGACGTTGGTGGGTCCTTCGTTGAAGATGTAGGCGAATGAGCCGTCGGGACTGAATCCGATTTCGTCCGGAATCGAGCCGAACTGCATCGTGCCGGTGACGGTGTTCGTCGCGGTATCGATGACCGAAAGGGTGTTGGAGCCACTGCCACCGGTGACGTAGGCATAGGTGCCGCCAGGGCTCACCGCGACGTCGCCGAGCCTGCCCTGATTGATCGTGATGCTCTTCACGACGGTGTTGGTGGCGGTGTCGATCACCGAGATGGTGCCGTCGTCGTTCGCGATGTAGACATGGCTGCCGGTCACGGGCCGCACCGACGGATCGTGCGGGAACTTGCCGACGGGGATGTTGGTGGTGACGACCGAAGCGTGCACCGTTATCTCTCTTTGGATGGTGCTGGCGTCGGGCGGGTCGAACAGGCCGATGCTGATGATCCGCAGTAGTCGGTTGAAAAGGTCTGCGGGGCCGTGGAGATGGGATGCGCCGTTCGCTTCGCTGATGGTGACGACGAACGTGTCGGTTGCGCCGGACGCCGCGAAGTCATCGCCGGGCGTGTACGTGTATGTACCGTCGGCGCTCACCGCCACCGTGCCGTGCGCGGCGGGCCTCGTCACCTTGTAGGTCAGCGGGTCACCGTCGGCGTCGGCGGCGTTCACGTTGCCGGTGAGGACTCCGCTTGCCGCTTGGCTGGTTTGCACCGGCCGGGCGGTCGGCGTCTTGTTGAAGAAGGTGCTCTGCAGCCGGCGGAACGCGGCAAACACCAACTCCGCCAGGGGCGGTGGACCCACCGGACGGACCGGTTTCGTGGACGTGGGCGAGTTCGCCTCGGCCGCCGACGCGAAGCTCAGCTGCGTCACCCGACTTGTTGGTGGCGCAGGTGCAATGACCGGGTCGGGCTCCGCAACCGATCGCCGTGCGCTAACAGTGTTGGTGCTCAACACAGTCGGCGGGGTCGTCGCATTCTCGTCTGGCTGGTCCTTGGCCACCTCCGACGCATCGGTTGGTGTCCGGCGTGGCGCCACCCCTGAAGCACGGGCGACGGATGCGTCCGCCAGTTGCGATACGCGACGCTTCTTGGCCGCGGGCTTCGCTCGGTTATCGGGCTCCGCCGCTTCGGGCTCAGTGACTTTGGGTGCCAGTTCCGTGGCGGCGTTGTCAGTTGACGAGTTCGACGGCGGTGCGGGCGATTCCGACGTCTTGTCCGATGACTCGCTCGTCGACTTGGCCGACGCGGAGGAATCCGATGAATCCGAATCGGACGGATCCGCCGCCGCCACGCCGTGTCCGGTGGCGACCGCCGCACCCAATCCCAGGGCCACCGCCAACCCGCCAACCCGCGTCACATTGCTTGCTGAGCTCATCATCCCTCTCCCGGCGGTCGCATCGATCACGTGCGGATTGACCGTAGGAGCTTGGGAATTGGAGATTCATCGGGTGTTTCCCTATGGCTGCGGTATGCGGGCGTCAATGGCGGCACTCAGCCGTTGGGCCGGGATGCCCGCCTGCACACAAGCTCGGGCAACGAGATCCGGTGACGTCGCGGCGAACACACCGAAGATCACCTCGTCGGCGGGTACGGCGAGCACCGTCAGCAGTTGAACATTTCCCCCACCGGCGGATATCACCGCGGCGCAGTTGTGGAGGACGGCCGTGAAGCGGTCCACGGTCTCGCCGACGAGGGCAGCGCGATACCACTCGACGAGGTAGCACCGCAAAGGCGACACAACGCTGGCCACCGATCCGACGCTAGCGATGTCAAACCCCGGATTTCGTCGGGTGTTTCCCTATGCGTCGGATGCGCCCATGCGCCTGCCGAGCTCGGCACGCGAGTGGATATCGAGTTTGCGATAGACGCGCGCGAGATTGGCCTCAACGGTTTTCGGGCTAATGAACAGCGCAGCGGCGACGGCCCGATTGGTCATGCCCGACGCGGCGAGCTCGGCGACGCGCTGTTCAGCAGGCGTGAGCGGGTCGGTTCCGCGTGGTCCGACGTTGGTGCGGCCGAGTTCAGCGCGCACCCGTTCGGCCCACAACGGAGTTCCCAGCTCTTCGAACTGGCGCAACGCTTCGTGAAACGTTTCGGCTGCGGCGGCTGGGTTGCCCTGCCTGCGCTGTAGCTGTCCCAACAGCAGTTGAGTACGTGCGCGTTCGAACGGCATCGGCAGCCGGTCCTGCTGAGCCATCGCCTGCTCGGCGGCCCGGCGGGCGGCCGCGACATCGCCCTGCACGGCCAGCAACATGCTGCGTGCGCGGGCCGCGACGGCCAGCATCCATGCGCGGTCCAGCCTGCGGCCGTTGCGGTCGATCCTCGCTATCAGCGCATCGGCGTCGTCGCCACGCCCGACCGAGATCAAGGCTTCCAGCGCATCGGGCAGGCACCACGCAAGCACAATCTCCGTCGCATCGGGCATCGCGTCGAAGATTGCCAGCAGTGGCGCCAGCGTCGTCAGCGCCGCGTGGTGGTCCCCCGTCGACACCTCGACAAAACCTAGTGTGGTCAGCGGCCACGCCATCAGGATCGGCGAGCCGCACCGCACCGCGATCGAGAGTGCTTCGGAGGCGTCGCGTCGCGCCTCGTCGACGCGGCCCGCGTAGGCGTCGAGTGCCGCTCGCATCGACAGCGCCTGGCAATGCGGGACCTCGGTGTTGAGCTGCAGCGCCCGCTCCATCGTGTCCTCGGCCACCAGTCCGGCGTCGGTGAAGTTTCCCCGCCACATCTCGATCAGAACGCTATGGAACGCGACGAACATCAGTTCGCTTTCGTCGCCGGATTCGATGCACCGCCGGCGGATCGCCTGTATTTCCCGGTGGGCCTCCTCGAGCCGACCGGTCCACGCCTGCAGCATCGCGCTGTGCACGTGCGAACGGACGGTCAACGGGGTGTCGGCCCGCCGGTCCTCCAACGCCAGGGCGCGTCGCAGGTCTGCCTCGTCGAGTCCCTCGCCGAGCATGAATCGCAGGATCACCCGCACACTGAGCGCCTGGCTGCGCAGGTGTGAATTCTGCTGCCGCTCAGCGTCTTTGACCGCGCCCTCGATGACGCCAAGCGCTTCGGCCAGCCGACCGAGGTTCAAGAGCGAGAACGACAGCGATATCAGCATCTGTACGCGCAACCCGAATTCGTCACCTGCCTCGTCGAGAGAGTGTTCCAGCAGGCCGGCGGCATCGGCGAAACTGTCGTCGGAAAGCCGGATTACAGCGAGTAGGTTCAGCGCTTCGGCCCGCAGTGGCCCGGGTTCCATGTCCTTGATGACCTCGTCGAGCACCGATCGTGCCCGCCCGGTTTCGCCGGCCTTGAAATGGTGGCCGGCCGAGCCGATCCGACGCTGCGAGGTGTCCCCGCCGAGGGCCACTGCGAGATCGATCAATTCGGCCGCGGCGGCAGGTGCGCCCCGGATTCGTGCCGACTCTGCGGCGTCGTCGAGTGCCTTCAGGGTGCGCTGGTCCGCTCCGACTGCGGCACGTGCGAGGTGCCTGGCCTGCAGCTCGGGTTCGGTGACGATGTCGGCGAGCCGCCCGTGCATCGCCCGGCGCACCGCTGGATCCGCGTCCGTGTAGACGCCGCGGGCCAGCAGCGGATGTGCGAAATGCACCCTGTGCCCGTCGATCACGATGATT
>DASRJA010000333.1:0-5244 GCA_035649695.1 Mycobacterium sp.
GGTCGCGCTGGCTCGCGTGGGAGGGGCGGATCGATGGCCCGAATATCTTTTTCCTGCATCCTCGCGGTGCTGGTGATCGCGGTCGCGGCGTGTGCGGGGGCGGAGCGCAGTGCACCGACGACGACGTCGAGCGCCCCCAACGGCGGCGCACAGCGCGCGACAGTCGCGCTCATCACCCACCAGGCACCGGGCGACACCTTCTGGGATCTGGTTCGACGGGGCGCCGAAGCCGCTGCTGCCCAAGACAACGTCGAGCTGCAGTACTCTCACGACCCGGACGCGGGGGCCCAGGCCAACCTTGTGCGGTCGGCGGTGAGCGCGAAGGTCGCCGGCATCGCCGTGACGCTTGCCGCTCCCGCGGTCATGGCCAATGCGGTGCAGAATGCAATCGCCGCCGGAATTCCAGTCGTGGCAGTGAATTCCGGCATCGCCGACTGGAAACCGCTGGGGGTGATGGAATACTTCGGACAAGACGAAACAATCGCGGGCCAGGCCGCCGGCGAACGCTTCACCCGCGCGGGCGCGCAGAACGCGCTGTGTGTGATTCACGAGCCGGGCAATGTCGCACTCGAGGCGCGATGTGACGGGCTGGCAAAGGGATTCACCGGCAAGACGCAGAAGCTGTACGTAGACGGCGTGGACAAGGCGGTCGTCAACCCTGCAGTGATGGCAAAGCTGCAACAGGACTTCAGCATCGACCGTGTCCTCACCCTTGGTGCCCCAATAGCATTGGCCGCGCGGGAAGCGGTCGTGGAAGTGAACAGCTACGCCAAGGTGGCGACGTTCGACACAAACGCGGGCGTGGTCGACGCGATCAAGAACGGCATGATCGAGTGGGCCATCGATCAGCAGCCGTTCCTCCAGGGGTATCTGGCGGTCAACTCGCTGTGGCTGTACTTCACCAACAAGAACGTGATCGGCGGTGGCCAGCCGACCTTGACCGGACCGTCTTTCGTCGATGAGACCAACATCAACTCTGTGGCCGACCTCGCCGAGGCCGGCACCCGGTGAGCCGCCGTGACGGTCCTCTTCCTCACCGGCGACGTGATGACCGGCCGTGCGATCGATCAACTACTACCGCACCCGGGTGATCCCACGCTGCGCGAATCCGTTGTGTCCGATGCACGTACCTACATCCGGCTAGCAGAGCAGACGAACGGCCCGATTCCGGCGCCGATCGACTTCGCCTGGCCATGGGGCGAAGCGCTGGAGATCGTGGACCAGTTCGCGCCGGATGTCCGGTTGCTCAATCTGGAAACCAGCATCACCGCCGGCGGTGAGTTCGCGCGGGGGAAAGGGGTGCACTACCGGATGCATCCGGACAACATCGGATGTGTGGCCGCGATTCGGCCAGACGTGTGCGCGCTGGCCAATAATCACATCCTCGACTTCGGTTATCTGGGACTATCCGAGACGCTTCGGACACTCGAGAACGCCGGGATACACAGCGCCGGTGCGGGATTGGATGCGAAGAGTGCCGAGCGGCCCGCAGTCGTCGGGCATGTCGTGGTCGCATCATGTGGCATGGGATCGAGCGGTATTCCGCACGACTGGGCGGCAACAGGACGTCGTCCGGGTGTCGCATACGTTGCCGATATGTCCGACCGTAGCGCCGACGCGATCGCCGATCGGGTGTTGCCGTTGAAGGGCTCTGGCGATATCGCGGTGGTGTCTTTGCATTGGGGGTCGAATTGGGGCTATAACATCGATGCCGCGCAGATACGCTTCGCGCACAGGTTGATTGACGCGGGCATCGATCTGGTGCACGGTCATTCGTCGCACCATCCCCGGCCCATCGAGGTGTACCGCGGCAAGCTGATCATGTATGGGTGTGGCGACACCATCGACGACTACGAAGGCATCTCGACCTACGAGTCGTACCGCCATGAACTCCGATTGCTGTACTTCGCCTCGGTCGACGAATGCATTCTGCGCATGGTGCCGATGCGAATGCGAAAGATGCGGCTCGAGCGCGCGCCCGAAGAGGACGCAGACTGGTTGCGCGCGAGCGTGGCAGAGATGAGCGGCAGCTTCGGAACCCGCGTCGAGACCGCGGCCGACGGAGTGCTGATCGTCCGCGCAGCTTAGTGCTGTGCAGCTTCGCCGAAACTGAATTCCAGCAGGCCCTTACTCGCACTATCCCTGCATGGATGCAGGCTCGCTGAAGTGCGGTAGTGCGTCTTCTCCGCGCCGCTTAGAGCGTGAACTCGAGATGTAGTTCGGTCAACCCGCGCAGGATGAAGGTCGGCACATACTCGTAGTGCCGATTCTCGGCCGGACCATGGGAGTGTTCGGCGATCCTGATGTCCGTTGTGCGGTCAAGAAGGCGTTCGAGGCAGACCCGTGCCTCGGCGCGCGCCAGCGGAGCACCGGGGCAAGAATGCACGCCTCGGCCAAAAGCGATGTGACGCCGGGCGTTTGGACGCAACGGATCGAGGGTGTCGGGGTCGTCGAACTGCTTCGGGTCGCGATTGGCCGCACCGTTGAGCACCATCAGGATGGTGCCGGCCGGAATGTCGACGCCGCCAACGGTGCTCGGCACCCGCGTCAGCCGGAAGTCACCCTTGACCGGACTCTCGATGCGCAGGGTCTCCTCGATGAAGTTGGGGATGCGGTCGCGCTCACGCCGCAGCAGCTGCTGTATGTCGGGTCGCTCGGCGAGGACCTTCAGAGCCGAGCTCAGCAGGCGCACAGTGGTTTCCTGGCCGGCTGAGAACACGTTGGTGGCAACGCGCACCACGTCGATGACCTCGGGGGTCGAGCCGTCCGGAAACGTCGCAGTGGCCAAACCGGTGAGGACATCGTCGCGCGGCTCGCGGCGACGGTCCTCGATGTAGCCCGAGAACCTTTCGTAGAGATATTCCAGCGGGCCGTGCGGCAGGGTGTCGTCGGCGGTGCTGCCGACGCCGGCTTCCGATCGTCTTCCGAGCACCGCGGCGAACTCGTCACGGTCCTCCTCGGGCACACCCAGCAGATCGGCGATCACCAGCAGGCTGAACGGTCCGGCGAATTCGCCGATGAACTCACCGCCGCCGCCGGTGAGGAAAGAATCCAGGACGCGGTCAGCCAACTCCCACATGAACGCCTCGTTCTCCTTGAGACGCTTCGGCGTGATCAGCCCCATCAGCAGGGCCCGGCGGTCGGTGTGGGTGGGCGGGTCGAGCGTGATGATCTGGTCGCTCATCGGAATGGCATCGCGATGCGCTGCGATCAACTCGGTGACATCCTCGCCCTCGAGCGGCACGGGGAACCCGGGGAAGGGCCCAGTCACCGACATGCACGACGAGAACGTCGCGGCGTCGCCGAGGACCGCCAGCGCCTCGTCGTAGCCCGTCACCATGACGACGTCGTGATGCGGTTCGCGGTGCACCGGACACTTGCTGCGCAGGTCCGCCAGGAAGGGGTACGGGTCCTTGACCAGCTCGTCGTCGCGGAAGAAGTCCTGCGCTTCGATGTCGCTCATCGGCAAATGCTCCTCTGTGACCTAGTCGATCGTAAAGGAACTAGCTTTACGATCGGCTAGTACAGTACCATACGATCGTAAAGCTTCGGCGGGACGATTTGAGGAGCTGACGATGGCGAACCAGGTCATCGAGACCACCGATACCCGGACGCGTCTGATCGAGGTCGCCATCGACCTGTTCACCCGGCACAGCTTCGCGGGCACGTCGTTGCAGATGATCGCCGACGAGCTGGGGTTCACGAAAGCCGCCATCTACCACCATTTCCGGACCCGTGAGCAACTGCTGGCCGCGGTCCTCGAGCCGATTCTCGACGAGCTACGAACCGTCATCACATCCGCGGAGACGAGGCGCACACCCCACGCGCGGGCGGAGCACATGCTCAGCGGCTACGCCTCACTGGCGGTGCGAAACCGGGGACTTGTCGCTGTGCTTGCCGCCGATCCCAGCGTGGCGACTGTGCTGACCGAACGCGCCGAATGGGGCGATCTGATCAAGCGGCAGCTTGCACTGCTGGCCGATGTCGATCCGGGACCGGCTGGTGCAGTCAAGGCGGCCATGGTGTTCGCCGGGATGGCCGGTGCGGCGGGTCCGACAGGGGCCAACCTCGACGACGACGTGCTGCGTGAACATCTCGTGGACGCCGGCCGTCGCACGCTAGGCCTGCGCGCGCCTCGACGCGCGATGTAATTTCCAATTACCCATGTAGTCAACAGATCTCGGAAGGAACCTATTGTGAAGACGGCTGTGGTCACTGGAGGCGGCTCAGGAATCGGTCGCGCGGTGGCGGATCGGCTGCGGGCCGATGGCTATCACGTGGCGACCATCGACCTGAACCGATCCGATGACGAATTTGCGCAGACCGCGGATGTGACCGATCGAGCGCAGGTAGATGCCGCGCTGGCGGCGATCCGCGCACAACTCGGGCCGGTGACGATCCTGGTCAACGCGGCCGGTCTCGACGGGTTCAAGCGGTTCACCGATATCACGTTCGACGAGTGGCAGAAAGTGGTCGACGTCAATCTCAACGGCGTGTTCCACTGCATTCAGGCGGTGCTGCCCGACATGGTCGAAGCGGGCTGGGGACGAATCGTGAACATCTCGTCATCCAGCACCCATTCCGGCACGCCCTACATGTCGCACTATGTGGCCGCGAAGTCGGCAGTCAACGGCCTGACCAAGTCGCTGGCGCTGGAGTACGGCCCCGCGGGCATCACCGTGAACGCGGTGCCGCCGGGCTTCATCGACACCCCGATGCTGCGCAACGCAGAATCGCGCGGCAGGCTCGGCGACATTCAGGCGACCATCGACGCGACCCCGGTCCGTCGGATGGGTAAGCCCGAAGACATCGCTGCCGCATGCGCTTTCCTGATCTCCGATGAGGCCGGCTACATCACAGGGCAGATCCTGGGCGTCAACGGCGGGCGTAACACCTAGCCGATCAGGCGCTATGCGACGATGGTCGGATGTCGACGGAGCCGGCGCATTTCACACTGACCGACGGTGGTGCGTTCATGCCGTCGCCGTTCGCGCAAAGTCATTGGGGCGACGATCATCTCAACGGACCCGCCATTGTGGGTTTGGCTGCGCGTGCGCTGGAAAACCATTGCGGATCACCGGATTTCATGCCGACTCGGTTCACCGCCGACTTGTTCCGAGCGGCACGCAACGCGCTTACGACAATCGATGTCCGAATTGTGCGCGACGGACGACGCGTGCGCAGCGCGGAATGCGATGTGGTACAGGACGGCCGCACGGTAGCGCGGGCCACGCTGGTGCAATA
>DASRJA010000334.1:0-7264 GCA_035649695.1 Mycobacterium sp.
GCTACCGTTTCGAGCGAGCAGCCCGCTTGTTAGCCTCGCTCCAATGAGCGTTGCGCTGAGGGCCGGGATTCCACCGTTCTACGTGATGGACGTGTGGCTGGCCGCCGCGGAGCGCCAGCGCACGTACGGCGACCTGGTCAACCTGTCCGCCGGCCAGCCGAGCGCTGGCGCACCCACGGCGGTGCGGGAGGCAGCCAAGGCAGCCTTGGACAGCGGCCCACTCGGCTACTCGGTCGCACTGGGCATCCCCGAGCTGCGCACCGCGATCGCAAGCTCGTACGCGGACCGCCAAGGCCTCGCCGTCGACTCAGACGACGTCGTGATCACCACCGGCTCCAGCGGTGGATTCCTGCTCGCCTTCCTGGCGTGCTTTGACGTCGGCGACCGCGTGGCCATCGCCAGCCCTGGCTACCCTTGCTACCGCAACATCCTGTCGGCGCTGGGCTGTGAGGTCGTCGAAATGCCGTGTGGGCCGGAGACCCGATTCCAGCCGACGGCCCAGATGCTGGCCGAGCTGGACCCGCCGGTGCAGGGCGTGATCGTGGCGAGCCCGGCCAATCCCACCGGAACGGTGATTCCGCCCGAGGAGCTGACCGCGATCGCGGCCTGGTGCGATCAATCGGGTGCGCGCCTGATCAGTGACGAGGTTTATCACGGGCTGGTGTACGAGGGCGCGCCGGCGACCAGCTGTGCGTGGCAGACCTCACGAAATGCCGTGGTGGTCAACAGTTTTTCGAAGTACTTCGCGATGACGGGCTGGCGGTTGGGCTGGCTGCTGGTGCCGCGTGAACTGCTTCGCGCAGTCGACTGCCTGACCGGAAACTTCACTATCTGCCCGCCGGTGCTGCCGCAGTACGCCGCCGTCGCAGCCTTCACCCCGGAATCGGTCGCCGAGGCGGACGCACTGCTACATCACTACGCGGCCAACAGGCAGATGCTGCTCGACGGCCTACGCTCGATCGGCATCGACCGGCTCGCCCCCACTGACGGCGCGTTCTACGTCTACGCCGATGTCTCGCATCTGACTACGGACTCGTTGTCGTTCTGCTCGAAGCTGTTGAACGACACCGGCGTTGCGATCGCGCCGGGCATCGATTTCGACACGGTGCGCGGCGGCTCGTTCGTGCGGTTGTCGTTCGCGGGGCCGACGGGCGACATCGAGGAAGCGTTGCGCCGCATCGGATCCTGGCTGGGCTAGCGCTTCAGGTTGGCGTACCAATCGAGCAGCGCCGGATCGTCTACGGCACTCTTCTCGACGACGCGCGCGGGGTCGGCGCCTTGGAACAGCTTCTTGATCGGCACCTCGAGCTTCTTACCCGTGCGGGTATGCGGAACACCGGGGGCGACAATGACCTCGTCGGGCACATGCCGCGGCGATACCTCGTCGCGAATGGTCCGCTTGATGCGGTCGCGTAGCCCGTCGGTCAATTCGGCGCCGTCAGCGAGCACGACGAACAACGGCATCCAATAGCCGCCGTCGGGCTGTTCGGCCCCGATCACCAACGCCTCGGCGATCTCGGGGATCCGCTCGACGGCCTGGTAGATGTCGGCGCTGCCCATCCGGATGCCATGACGGTTCAGCGTCGAGTCGGATCGTCCATGCACGATGATGCTGCCGTGATCGGTGATCGTGATCCAGTCGCCGTGCCGCCAAACACCGGGGAACATCTCGAAATATGCACTGCGATAACGTGATCCGTCGGCATCATTCCAGAACGCGATGGGCATGGACGGCATCGGCTTGGTGATGACCAGCTCGCCGACCTCACCGCGTACCGGCTTGCCCGATTCGTCCCACGCGTCCATCGCGACACCCAGGTACGGCGCGGACAACTCCCCCGGCCACACCGGCACGGTGCGCACACCGCCGATGAATGCCGACACCACATCGGTGCCGCCGCTGATGGAGGCCACCTGGACGTGTTCACCGACGTTGTCGCGCAACCACAGCGACGACGATGGTGGCAGCGATGAGCCAGTGATGCCGACGGTCCGCAGCGCGGATAGGTCGTGCTCGGTGCGCGGCACCGCGTCCGCTTTGCCACAACCCAGCACGTACGCCGGGCTGGTGCCCAGAATCGTCGCTCGGACGCGGGAGGCGATGTCCCATAATGCGTCGGGTCGCGGATACGACGGACTGCCGGCATAGCAGACGATCGTCGCGCCTGCTAGAAGGCCCGAGACCTGGAAGTTCCACATCATCCAGCTCGGGCTGGTGTACCAGAAGAATGTGTCGTCGGTGCCGATATCGGATTGCAGCGCAAGGGCTTTGAGGTGTTCGAGCACGACGCCGCCGTGCCCGTGCATGATTCCTTTCGGCAGCCCGGTGGTACCTGACGAAAATAGAATCCACAGCGGATGGTCGAAATCAACTGGCACCGTCTCCAGTTCGCTTGGGTCGGCCTCGGCGGCGAGTTCGGATGCCATCACGGTGGCCCGCAGCGTCGGCAGGCCGGCCTGTAGCGCGGCGACGTCGTCGCTCTTGTCGTGGGACTTGCCGCCGTACTGGTAGCCGTCGGCGGTGACCAGGACGACCGGCTCCAGCTGGCCGAGCCGGTCCAGCGCCGCCTTGGCGGAATAGTCCTGTCCGCAGGCGCTCCAAACGGCGCCGATGCTCGCGGTGGCGAGAAACGCGATGACCGCCTCGGGGATGTTGGGCAGATACCCGACGACGCGATCACCCGCGGTGACCCCATGCGAACGCAGCGTCTGCACGAATGCCGCAGTGCGCCCGAGCAATTCGTGCCATGACAGTTCGGTGATCCGTCCGTCCTCGCTGACGTGCAGGATGGCGGGCCGGTCGGTACGCGCGTTGCGCACGATCTGGTCGACGTAGTTCAGCTGCACACCGGGGAACCAGCGTGCACCCGGCATCTGCGCGTTCTCGAGCACGGTCGACGGGGCGTCGCCGAAACCGAAGTACTCCCACAGCGCGCCCCAGAACGCCGCCGGGTCGTCGACCGACCACTGCCACAAAGACTGGTAGTCGGTAAACGATGCTGCTGTGCGCTGCTCGACGAACCGCGCGAAGTCGGTGACGCGCGCCTCCGCGATGTCGCGCTCCGTCGGCTGCCACTGCGGAACGTCGATGGCGTGCGTCATCGCGCGCTCCAGCCGCCGTCCATCATGTACGACGCCCCGGTCACCATTCCCGCGGCCGGTGAGGCCAGCCAACCGACCAGTGCGGCAACCTCTTCCGGCTCAACCAGTCTCTTGATTGCGCTCTCCTTCAACAGGATCTCGGCGATCACCTGATCTTCTGGGATGTCGTGCGTACGGGCCTGGTCGGCAATCTGCTTGGTGACCAAAGGAGTACGGACGTACCCGGGGTTCACGCAGTTGCTCGTCACACCGTGTGGACCGCCCTCAAGCGCCGTCACCTTCGACAGACCCTCGAGCCCGTGTTTGGCGGTGACGTAGGCGACCTTGTACTCCGAAGCGCGAATGCCGTGCACCGATGAGATGTTAATGACGCGGCCGAACTTCTGCCGGTACATGTGTGGAAGTGCCGCCCGGATCAACAGAAACGGCGTCTCGACCATCAATGCGAGCATCATGCGGAACTTGTCAGGTGGGAAGTCGGCGATCGCGTTGATGCTCTGCACGCCGGCGTTGTTGACCAGAATGTCGGTCTCGAGCTGCAGGTTTTCCAGCGATGAGACGTCGAGGAGGTCTACCGCCCAGGCGTGCCCGCCGATATCGGCCGCCAGATCCTTCGCGCCGGACTCGTCGACATCGGCGACCGTGACCGTCGCGCCGCGGGCGGCCAGTTCCCTGGCACACGCCGCACCGATCCCGCTCGCCCCTCCCGTGACGAGCGCGGTACGACCGCTCAGATCGCTCATGCAACGCCCGTCTTGGCGAGGTCGTCGCGGTCGGCCTGGTCGACGCTGGCCAGGTCGATGCCCTTGGTCTCGCGCGCGAAGTACACCGCGATGAGTGTAATGACGGCGGCACCGGCCAGGTAAAGCGCGATCGGAACAGAGGAGTCGAAGATCTCGAGCAGTTTGACCGCGATGATCGGTGCCAGCGAACCGGCGACGATCGAGGTGACCTGATAGCCAAGGGACACACCGGAATACCGCATGCGCGTCGGGAACATCTCGGCCATGATCGCCGGCTGCGGTGCGTACATGATGGCGTGGATGACCAACCCGATGATGATCGCACCCATGATGACCAGGTAGTTGGCACTGTTCATCATCGGGAACGCGAAGAAGCCCCAGGTGCCCGCGGCGAGCGCGCCGACGAAGTACACCGGTCGACGCCCGACGCGATCAGACAACCTGCCCACCAACGGAATCACGACGAAATGCACCGCATGCGCGGCCAGCAGCCACCACAGGATGTCGCTGGTGTCGGCGCCGACCTGCACCTTGAGATACGTGATCGAGAAGGTGACGACCAGGTAGTACATGATGTTCTCGGCGAACCGCAGACCCATCGCCGTGAAAACGCCGCGCGGGTAACGCTTCAGCACCTCGACGACGCCGTAGGAGACGGCCTTGACGCGCTCGGCCTCCTGTTGGGCCGCGACGAAGATCGGCGCATCGGTCACCTTGGTGCGGATGTAGTAGCCGATCAGCACAACGACGGCGGACAGCCAGAACGCGACCCGCCACCCCCACGACAGGAACGCGTCATCAGACAGCGTCGTCGTCAGGACCAGCAGCACGACAGTGGCGAGCATGTTGCCGACGGGCACTGCGGCCTGCGGCCAGCTGGCCCAGAACGCGCGGGATTGGTTTGGGCTGTGTTCGGCGACCAGCAGCACGGCGCCGCCCCATTCGCCGCCTACCGCGAAGCCTTGGAGGAACCGCAACACCACGAGCAGGGCCGGCGCCCAGTAGCCGACCTGCCCGAACGTCGGCAGACAGCCCATCAGGAACGTCACGGCCCCGACGAGCAGCAGGCTGAACTGCAATAACTTTTTGCGACCGTATTTGTCGCCGAAGTGACCGAACACCACACCGCCGATCGGGCGCGCGGCGAAGCCGACGGCGTAGGTCAGGAATGCCGCGAGGATCGCGTCGAGGTCGCTGTCGCCCTTGGCGAAGAACACTTTGCTGAACACCAAGGTGGCGGCGGTGCCGTAGAGGAAGAACTCGTACCACTCGACGACGGTGCCGGCCATCGAGGCTGCGACCACGCGCTTGAGCCCGGTGGCGATCGGCCCTGGTTCGTCGCTTACTGGTCGTGTCTCGTCTCGGACACTCATCGCACACTCCTGCCTCAGATGTGATGGCGGACACAGATCTCTGTGGAGTATTCATGCAGATAAGCGCACGTGCAATGGCCAAAACTGCACGACGTATCTGCAAAAATGCAGATATGACCGGACCCTCAGGAGGCCGCCGCCCGAGCGCCGACGACCTATTGGTGCTGCTGGCCGTGGGTCGATCCGGGCGCTACAACACCGCCGCCGAGGAGCTTGGCCTCAACCACACCACCATCTCGCGCCGCATCGCCGCGCTCGAACAGTCGATCGGCGGCCGAGTGCTCGCACGCGTCGGCGGCGGCTGGGAGCTCACCGACCTCGGCCGCGAGGCACTGGCCGCCGCCGAGGCGGTCGACTCGGCAGTCCGGTCGCTGACCGTTGACCCAGGCGGCGTGCGCACCCTCGAAGGCGTCGTACGGATATCGGCCACAGACGGATTCAGCGCGTACATCGCCGCGCCGGCGGCAGCACAGGTGCAGCGCCGGCATCCCAAAGTGGCAGTCGAGATCGTGGCCGCCACCCGGCGGGCCACCCAGCAGCGGTCAGGCCTCGACGTCGAGGTGGTCGTCGGTGAACCGAAGGTCCATCGCGCCAAGGCGATTCGGTTGGGCGACTACTGCCTTGGGCTGTACGGGTCTCGCGACTACCTCTCTGAGCACGGCACGCCGACGAGCATCGCGGACCTCGCACGTTATCCGCTGGTGTACTTCATCGACTCGATGTTGCAGGTCGATGATCTCGACATCGCGACGAGCTTCGCCCCCGCGATGCGTGAATCAGTCACGTCCACGAACGTTTTCGTCCACGTCGAAGCGACCCGGGCCCACGCAGGCATCGGGATGCTGCCGTGCTTCATGGCCGACCGACACGACGACCTGATCCGCGTACTACCCGACGCGGTGGCCATCCAGTTGACCTACTGGCTGGTCACTCGCGCCGAGACACTGCGCAGGCCGGAGGTCGCGGCAGTCGTGGACGCCATCCGGCACCGCGTCCACGACCAGCGCGACGTGCTGCTCGGCCGGCATCAGTGACGGCGACGCCGCTTGCGCGCTTTTCGCTGGCGACGGCGCGATGACGTGATCGCGCGAGGACGCGTCGGCGCCGGGCACGTGCTGGCCGACGGGAACGTCCGCCGTATGCACAATTCATCGAGCGCAAGGGCGCGGCATGCGGTGACCAGGTCCTCGAGGACGGTGGTCATGACCACGGTGTTGATCAGGCCGGCGTCGTCCAGGGCTACGATGTCCTCTGGATCCGGCAATTCATATGATTCGAACATACGAGCGACGGTATAGCTGACGGCTGACAACCAACCTGATCCGAACGCTTGCGGTTCACCCGGCATCTTGGTGCAGTCGTGGCATGCCGTTCATCGATCACCCCAAGGGCCGCGCCTACTTCCGGCACTGGGCGGCGGTGGAGCCGCGTGCGGCCGTCATCTTCCTGCACGGCTTCGGCGAGCACACCGGCGTCTATCACCGGTACGGCTTCGCATTGAACGCCGCAGGCATCGACTTGTGGGCCGTCGACCAGTTCGGCCACGGCCTCAGCCCCGGCGACCGCGGCGACTTCGGTTCGATCGAAGACAGCTCGCATCTGGCTGACAGCTTGACCGAACTCGCGGAGGGCGCGCGCAGCGGATTGCCGCTGATCGCGCAAGGGCATTCGTTCGGCTCGGTCGTCACGCTGTTCCGGCTGCTGGAACAACCCGAGCGTTATCGGGCAGGGATCATCTCCGGTGCGCCGCTGGTGCCGATTCCCGAAATGCTCGACGCTGACAGCTCTTTCGATCTGGATCCCGGCTGGCTTTCCGGCGACCCGTTCTACATCGACTCCCTTGAGAACGACCCGCTGGCGTTCGTCGATGCCGATGGCAAGCCGCTGGCGCGCGAACTCGACAAGGCGTGGGACCGGTTCGGCTCGGAGCTGCCCAAACTCGCCGTGCCGACGCTGGCGGTGCACGGCACCAACGATCCGATCGCACCGGTCGACGCGGTGCGCGCGTACGCGGATCAGCTAGATGCGTTGCAGCTCAAGGAATTT
>DASRJA010000335.1:0-15573 GCA_035649695.1 Mycobacterium sp.
TCCTTCGCCGCCACATCGATCGGCAGCTGACGCGTCCACAACTTCAGCCGCGCCAGGTCCACGTCGATGACAGGTTCGTACAGCAGCCGCAGATCCAGCTCGTTCTGCGCGACGCGCAAGGCCGCCGACTGTACATCCGCCGAGCTCAGCGCCTCGATGTCGACCCGCATCTGCGCCTCTATCTGCGGTGGAATTCCCTTGGTGCGCACTGCCTCCCACGCCTTGCTCAACGCCGCCACGGCGTCCCTCACGTGACTGGGGTCGGCCGCATAGACATCGTTAACTGCCTGCGATAGCACCGCGAACTCGGCGGGCGCAGGACCTTGCCGGCGGTCGGTGGGCGATGCCAGCGATGCGGCCTCAAGATCGCCGCCGGGCGTGCCGGTAGAGAACTCGCCGTAGCCCGGTGCGAAGATCTTGCCCTCGCGTGTGCCGTCCATGTGCAGTTCATTGACTTCGATTGCGCCACTGATCTTTCCGCTGGGACCGTCGACTTGCAGGTCTGCCTTGTCGACGCGAACCTCCTCGAACGCGATCCCCGGCGCGTTCTCCGGCCGATACACATTCCCGATCTGCGGCCTGGCCGGCATGATCATCGCAGCCGGGGTCGTGTCGCCGGCCACCCAGGTGCCGTTGGTGTCGGCGACCTTGCCATCCTCGTAGTTGAAGACGTCCTCGCCGAAGTACCACACCGATCCGTCGTCGGCTTGCGCATACCAGTCGATGGCCACCTCGTGGATCCGGCCGTCAAGGTATGCGACGTATTGGCTGACCGCCGTGTCGACGGTTTTCCCTTGCCACACAATCGGCTTGGTGTCCGGAAAGAGGGTGACTTCGGTGCGGAACGGTTTGTCGTCGACGTGGCCGCCGTAGATGGTCTGCTGCACCTCGCTAGTGGGGTGCAACGGGTTGGTGATCGACGTGGGCTTGCTGAACTTCGGCATGAACAGGTCGACGCGCTGCGCATCGGGCGCGATGGGAAGGCACGCGTCGGTGGCCTCGCCCGACTCGTCGATCACCTTCATGCACTCTGCTGACTCGACGGGCTTCTCATCGCTGCACGCGGCAGCCACGAGCGCACACGCGAGTACGGCGGTGAGACGGCGGCCGACCATGAGGCCCTAGTTTCCGTCGCCGTCGGGTTCCGTGTCGGTGCCAGGTCCGTCGGTCTTGCTACCGACGACCACGAAGTTCTCGTCGAGCTGGACGTCGACCTGACTGCCGTCGGCCTTGGTCACCTCGACCTCGTAGTAGCTCTCCTCGTCGCCGACCTCGGTTGCAGTGACCGTTCCGCCGCCGGTGAACGCCAGCGCGGCCTGACTTGCCTTCGTCAGCGCCTCTCCGGTGATAGGAGTGCCCTCGCCGTCATCGGGCTGTGCGGTTGCGATGCCGGCGCCGATGGCGACCGCCGCCGCTGCGACTGCCGTCGCGATCCCGATCCGTGTGATGTTCATGCGCGCAAGGTTGCCCCGATCTAGCTGACAGCAGCCTGAACGGGCAGCGTGATCCGGATCCGGGCACCGCCGAGCGGGGACGGCTCGATCGACACCGAGCCGCCGTGGGCCCGAACCACCTCGTCGACGATCGCGAGCCCCAGCCCGCTGCCGCCCGCCTCGCGGGAGCGGGCTTCGTCGAGGCGTACGAATCGCTGCAGCACCCGGGCCCGCTCGGACTCCGGAATGCCCGAGCCGTCGTCGTCGGTCGTGAGCACCGCCTCGTCGCCGCGCTCGGCGAGCGCGATGTCCACCCGGCTCGACGCGTGCCGGACGGCGTTCTCGCCGACGTTGCGCATCATCCGCCGCAGCGCCTCGGCATCGCCCTGCACCCGAGCCGCGCTGACCCCCGACGTGTCGACCCGCTTCGACGTGACGGAGCGCAGCCGACGGCCCTCCTCAAAGGCGAGGTCGTCGAGGTCGAGCGCCTCACGTGCCAGCGGGACGTGCTCGTCGGCGCGGGCCAGCAGCAACAGGTCATCGACGAGGTGCTGCATCCGTTGCTGTTCGGCCAGCACGACCTCGGCGAGTTCAGTGGCCGTGACCCGGTCAGGATGGGCCAGCGCGACCTCGGCATGGTGCCTGATGGTCGTGATCGGTGAACGAAGTTCGTGCGACGCGTCGGATACGAAGCGGCGCTGGCTGTTTCGCGCACTCTCCAAGCGCTGCAGCATCCGGTTCATAGTTGCGGCCAATCGGCCGATCTCGTCGTCGGCCTTGGGCTGCGGCACGCGCCGATGCAGTTGCGCGGCCGAGATCTCATCCACCTCGCGGCGGATGGAGTCGACCGGTGCCAGCGCGCGACCGACGGCGAACCATGTGACAAGCGCGACCACCACGACCATGACCGGCAGCCCGATGATCAGCAGGCGGGTCACGACGGCGGTGGTGTCGAGGACATCGACCAACGCCCTGGCGACCACCACGATTCGCAATCCGTCGGGCGTCTGCGCGCCCTCGGCCACCGCGACGAACTCGTCGTCGTCGAGTGGGGTGACGACCTGGGCGGACTGGCCGGGCGTCAATCGCGCAACGGCAGGCCTGCCCATCATGTTCGGGCTCGACGAAACCACCGCCCCGGCCGGCGTCATCAGCTGAATCACCTGCTCGTCCGCGCCCGCCACCTCAAGGACCGGCGGCCGGCCTGCCTCGAGTTGACGCACCACATCGGCGGCCTGGGCTCGTGCGGCCTCGGCCACCTCGTCGACCATCGTGCGACGCAACGCGGCGACGAGCCCGGTCGAGCCGACCACGAGGGCGATCGCGACGACTATCGTCGCCACGGCGGTGGTCCTCGCCCGGATCGTCGCGAGTCGGTTAGTCACGAGCAGCGACCAGCCGGTACCCGACACCCCTGACCGTCTCGATGACGGGCCGGTCCCGGTGAAGCTTGGTGCGAAGTCTGCGCACATATACCTCGACGATGTTGGGATCGCCGTCGAAGTCGAAATCCCATACGTGCTCAAGGATGTCGCGCTTCGACATCACCTCGTCGGGATGGTGCAGCAGGTACTCGAGGATCGCGAACTCGCGGCGGGTGAGCTCGATCTGTTCGCCGCAAAGCCACACCCGGCGCGCCGCCGGATCCAGCCGCAAGTCCCCCGCCTCGAGCACCGTCGGCCTGGCGCGCGCGCCTCGGCGGCGCAGTGCCCGCAGCCGCGCGATCAGCACCGCATACGAGAACGGCTTGGTCAGATAGTCGTCGGCCCCGGTGTCCAGACCTTCGACCTGATCCCAGACACCGTCCTTCGCGGTCAGCATCAGGATGGGCGTCCAATTGCCTTCGCTGCGCAGCGTCCGGCAGACCTGGTAGCCGTTCGCGCCGGGCAGCATCACGTCGAGAATGATCGCGTCGAACGGGTTTTCGCGCGCCATCCAGATGCCGTCGGTGCCGTTGTGGACGACATCGACGGCGAAGCCTTCGGCCTCGAGCCCCTTTCGCAGCCCGGCGGCCAGGCGCAGTTCGTCTTCGACGACCAAGAGACGCATCCTGGCTGCCATGATCGCAGCCAGAAACTGACTGGCGGCTGAATTCGCTAGGTCAGCTCGGCCATGATGTCGGCCACCGTGGCCGCCTTGGCGTTGCGGAATCCGGTGCCCGCCCAAACGTTCACGGCCTGCGGGTCGCCCGCCCGCACCGATGCTGCCCGCAATGGACTGGTCAGCCAGTGAATCTCCGGATACCCGAACGGAGCCTCGGCCTCGTGCTCGTCAATGAACCGGTTACGCAGCCCGCGTGCGTAGCGGCCGGAAAACGCCCGCGTGACAACGGTTTCGGTGAATCGCGGATCCTGTAGTGCAGCGCGGTGCACGGGGCTGCTGCCCGATTCGGCCGACAGCAGGAACGCCGTTCCCAGCTGGGCGGCGACCGCTCCTGCCGCCAACACGCGCGCGACGTCGTCTGCGGTCATCAACCCGCCCGCAGCCACAACGGGCAAATCGACTGCGGCTTCCACCTCTGCCAGCAGTTCGTCGAGGGGTTGGGTGGCCGGCTGCGCACCCGGATCGAAGGTGCCGCGATGCCCACCCGCCGATGGGCCCTGCGCCGCCACCGCGTCGACGCCCCGGGCAACAGCGGTCTGCGCCTCGGCAAGCGTGGTCACCGTGCCGACGACCGTGACGCCTGCCTCGCGCAGCCGACGGCACTCCTCGGCGCTCGGCACACCGAACGTGAACGATGCGACCTCCGGCCGCACGTCGAGCAGCACCTCGATCTTGGCCGCCCAGTGGTCGTCGTCCCACCGCGGCTCACCGAGCTGTGCGTCGTAGCGTTGCGCCTCCGGCCCGAGCGCCTTGGCGTAAAGTTCGATGTCCTCCGCGGTGCCCGCACTCGGTTGTGGCACAAACAGATTCGCGCCGATCGGGCCCGATGCGAGATTGCGCGCGGCGGCGAGCCGCTCGGCGAACACCTCCGCAGTCAGATACCCCGCGGCGACGAACCCGATGCCGGCGGCATTCGTCCCTGCCGCCGCCATTTGCGGCGTCGACGGGCCACCGGCCATCGGCGCGACGATGATCGGGACAGAAAGATCGCGAAAGTCGAACGCCATCGGTCTTTCGTATCACGGCCGCAGAGATAGCCTGACCACAGGATGTTCTCCGAAAGCGACGGCTACGAGCGGTTCATGGGCCGCTGGAGCCGTCGGCTCGCCCCGCTGTTCGTGACGTTCGCAGGCGTCACCGAGGGCGACCGCGTGCTCGACGTGGGGTCGGGCACCGGCGCGCTATCCGCGGCCGCCGCGGCCGTCGACTCGGTGCAGGTGACAGGCATCGAGCCGTCAGCAGCGTTCGTTCGGTACGCGCGGGAGCATGTGGACGGCCGCTTCGAGGTCGGCGACGCGCTCGCGCTGCCCTTCTCCGACCGTGCCTTCGACCGGACGCTGTCGATGCTGGTGCTGAACTTCGTGCCGGATCCGGCCACCGCGCTGCAGCAGATGATGCGCGTCACCCGTCCCGCCGGCGTCGTGGCCGCGGCGGTGTGGGACTACGGCGACGGCATGCAGATGCTGCGGACGTTTTGGACCGCGGCCGTAGGGCTCGATCCGGACGCGGCGGCACGCGACGAACGGCACATGCCGCTATGCACGCGCGGTTCGCTCGCGCAGCTGTGGCGCACGCACGGACTGCATGGGGTCGACGAGCAACCGCTGACCATCGACATGGCATTCACGTCGTTCGACGACTACTGGCAGCCGTTCTTATGCGGTCAGGGACCCGCGGGTCTGTACACGTCCTCGTTGACCGAATCCGCCCGCAAAGTTTTGGAATCCAAGTTGCGCGCAGATGTGAATTTGACGATGCGGGCGCGGGCATGGGCAGTGCGCGGCGTCATCACCTGAGCGCCTTGCCGAACATCAGACAATCCTGCGGCTCCGGGCTGAGGTTCGGTAACACCGCGTAGCGCGCGAGGCGGCCTTCGAGGGTCAGCCCGCTGCGCTTCAGTAACGCAGCCGACCCAGTGTTGTCGACGTGGCAGTGCGCCGTCACCCGGTACACGGTTGGGTCGCGCTTGGCCTTGTCCAGTAGTAGTTGCACAACCTCGGACATAAGCCCCTGCCGCCACCATGGCCGGCCCAGGAAGTAGCCGAAGTCGATGATGTGCGGTTGCGGCCGTCGCCAGCCGCAAACCCCGATCGGCACACCCCCATTGCGCAGTTCGATGAGCCAGGTGGTCTCACCCCCGACGTTGAAGATGTCGGTGATCACCCGCCGTGTCTCACCGACGTCGGCATGCGGGCGCCACGACATGTAGCGCGAAACTTCCGGGTCCGACACGATTCGCTTGAACAGCGGCTCTGCGTCATCGAGTGTGGGCGCGCGCAACGTGACTCTTGGACCTTTGAGTACTTCGACGTCCGCCATGAGTTCTATCCTTGATTGATATGGCAATCACGTTCAACCACACCATCGTGGCCGCGAAGGACCGCGAGGAATCTGCCAGCTTCTTTACCGAATTATTCGGCCTGCCAGCCGCCAAGGAATTCGGTCCTTTCCTGGCGGTCGAACTCAACCACGGTGTCAGCCTCGACTACGCGCAGGTGGCCCAGGGTGAGGACATCCGCCCGCAGCACTACGCGTTCCTAGTGTCCGAGGACGAGTTCGACGCGATCTATGGGCGCATTCGCGAGCGGGGCATGCAGCACTGGGCCGATCCGCGGGGCAGCAGGCCCGGCGAAATCAACCACAACGACGGCGGTCGCGGCGTGTACTTCCAGGATCCCGGCGGGCACTACCTGGAAATCCTCACCCGCCCCTACGGCTCAGGTGGCGGCTGAGCCGCGACGCCAGCATGTCGGCTCCGTCGCCGTCCAGACGGGCCAGCCTGGCCGGCCTGCTGCCAAGCACGGACACCAGATCGGCCGCGCAGCCGCGCACGATCGGACCTCGGTCACCGTAGGTCCAGTCGGCGTCGGTGGCGATCAGGCGTAACTCTCGGCTGTTGCGAAACGCGGGCACGAACGGATTCGGCACGCGCACTTGGGTGTCCAGCACGGCGACGAGGGCGTCGGCCGGAATCTCGGGTTCGCGACCGAGCGCGAAAATCATGTCGAGTTCGTGGGTGATGTGATCGCCGAGCAGCAGCCGCCGCGGGAAGTAGCGGCCCAGTCCTCGCGGCCGCTGGGTCAACCGCTCAAAGTCGTCGAGCAGATCCGCCGGCGCACGCGATGCGGCCACGGCGCGGGCCATCGCGGCGTTCGCTCGGTCGAACGACCCACGGTGACGCAGCATTTCGGCGGTCACCGCCAGCGCTCCGGCGCTGTAGCCGACGACCAAGTGCGCCAGCACGTCATGGTTGGTCCAGGCGTCGCACAGGCTCGGTTGCGACCAATTGTCGGCGCTGAACCCGGCCGCCAGCGCGTGGAAGCGGGCGTCGTTGGCCCGCAGCAGATCATGCGAAGACACCGAGATGTTCCTGAAGAAAGGCGGTCTGGTCGGCCAGTACTTGGGCCACGAGCGGCGGGTGGTAGATCGCAAAATGGTCGGAGTCGTAGTGCCGGGCGACGCCACGGGGTGCCCGGCGCGCGACCAGCTCGGCGTATACCGAATCCATCAGGCTCTCCCTGTCACACACGCACACGAGCAACGGTGCATCGATGTTGCGGGCGCGCCGCGTGGCCGACGTCATGACCGTCGCGACGGCGTCCGCGGCGGCGATCCGATTGTCGAACTGCCCACCCGGCGGAACCGTTGAGCGCCAACCGGATTCCGCTCCGTCGACGGTGACCATCGCGAGGCTGCCCGGCGGGCCGACGATCGGCACGTACCGCCTACCGCGTTTCGTGGCCACCCGCAGCAGGTCCTCGGCGATGGCGGGCGTCAGCCGCAACGCGGATGACAGACCCAGCTTCCGGGCCGCGCCCGGTCCGTGCACGATCGGGCATTGCACCACCGCGACCGCGACATCCTTCCGCGCCGCAGCCACCCGGGCCACGTTCATGCCACCGAGGCTGGTGCCCCACAACCCGATGCGACCGCCGTCAATCCCCGGCTGCGACTTGACGTGTTCCAGTGCCGCCTCGACGTCGTCACGCTGTTTGCGCATCGAGATGTGTTGGCGCGGTTGGCCACCCGACGCTCCGGTGTTGCGGTAGTCGAACGCCAGCGTGCCGATTCCGGCCGCGGCGAAGTGCTGTTCGTATTGCGCCAGCATCATGTCGTGCGTCGCGCCGAGTCCGTGTACGAGCACGACGGCCGGATGTGGCCCCGACCCGGCAGGCAACGTCAGCCACGCCGCGCACCTGGTGCCGCGGCACGAGAAATCGACCCGCTCGGTCGGAATGGTCGCCGGCATCTGCGCCTCCTTGGATAAGTACGGTGTACGTATTCGCTACACTGCTTTACGTACGCTGTACTTGTCAAGGGGGTCAGAAAAATGCGCGCTCGGTTCACGACCGACGAGATCGCCGCGGCGGCGCTGGGCATTGTCGACGCCGAGGGACTGAGCGCGCTCAGCATGCGGTCGTTGGCGGCCGCGTTGGGCACCGGGCCGATGACGGTCTACAACTACGTGGCCGACAAGGAAGGGCTCGAGGAACTCGTCGTCGCGGCGGTGGTCGCGCAGGTGCGCCTGCCCGACCCGACCGACGATTGGCAGCACGACGCGTACGCGATTGCCGACGCGATGTGGCGGGGTATCCGTGCGCATCCCGCCGCGATTCCCCTCGTGCTGACCCGCCGCACGTTGTCGGCGACGGGTTTCGCGGCAGCCGACGCACTGATCGCCGCGCTGACGCGGGCCGGCTTGCCCGACCGCGATCAGCTTGGCGCGTTCCACGCCGTACTGGGTTTCGTGGTCGGCGCCGCGCAGGCCGAGTTGGCCGGCCCGCTCACCCGCGGCCGCGATGCGGCCGACGCGGCCGCGCGGATCGGGTCGATGGCGGGCGCAACGTACCCACACATCGAGGCGCTCTCGAAGGTCGCGATGCGCACGACCGTGGAAGAAGACTTCGACTGCGGGCTGCGCATGCTGCTCGACGGGATCGCGATCCGCCGATCACGTCAGCGCCGCTAGCCGACGCCGTGGCCGCGCCGCTCTTCCTGGCCGAGGTAGTCGTCGGCCATTTTCGCGACGTGGGTGGGCAGCGCGCCTGCGGCGACGTCGGCGAGGCTGGTCTCTTCGAGCACGGACCGCATGCTGGCCCGCAGTGCACGCCACACATCCGTCAGCGCAGCGGTCGGACCCGAGTACGGCAGGTCGCCGAGCCCGATGTCGCGCACGCTGGCCAGCGGTCCGTCGATGCAGCGCAGCACGTCGGCGATGCTGATGTCGGCAGCGGGCCGGGCGAGCTCATATCCGCCGTCGCGGCCGCGGTGGCTGCGCACCAGCCGGTCGGTGCGCAGATCGGACAGGATGTCGACGAGAAACTGCGGGGGAATGCCCTGGGCCTTGGCCACGTCGTCGGTCTTGACGAGGACACCTTCGTCGAAGGTGGCCAGCTGCACCATGGCCCTGACGGCATACTCCGCCTTGGCCGACATCCTCATGTTGGCCAGATTAGTCGGGAATATCGTTTGCGTTGGGAACCACGACGGCGAACAGGTCGGCCAACGCAGCGAGGCTGGCGGCCTGCATCGCCTCCGCGGACACCGGGGCATCACCCAATCCGGGCAAGGAGCGGGTCGCCGTCGCCGAGGCGACGACCGTCGGCGCATAGCCGAGGTTGAACGCGCCGCGCGCGGTGGAGTTCACGCACATGTGTGTCATGAAGCCGGCTAGCACGAGGTTCGAGGCGTTGGCGGTCTTCAACACCTCGTCAAGATCCGTCTGCACGAACGAGTTCGGATAGTTCTTCACCACCACCGGCTCGCCGTTATGCGGGGCCACCCGGGACACGATCGCACCGCTCTCCCCCTCGATGTCATACAGCGACCCGGGCCCGTCGTCGTGCTGGATGTGGATGATCGGAATGCCCGCCGACCGTGCCCGGTCCAGCAACACGGCAGCCTCGTCGAGCGCTTCTTGCACTCCCTCGAGCTCCATCACTCCGCGCGTGTACGTGTTCTGGCAGTCGATCAGGATCAGCGTCGATTCGGACAGGCTGACCGGCAGTTGCGGCAGGTCGGCCAGGACGCGCAGGGTCGGATTGGTCACGCGCCCGAGCGTACTGTGCGGCATCAGCCCGCGGTCACCGCCAGCACCGCATCGGCGAACTCTGGGCGGCACACCACGAGATCCGGCAGCAGCGGGTCGGCCTGGTTGTAGGCCAGCGACGAACCATCGATGCGCGAAGTGTGCAGTCCGGCCGCGCGGGCCACGGCCACCGGCGCGGCCGAGTCCCACTCGTACTGACCGCCCGCATGGACATAGATGTCGGAGAGCCCCTGGATTACGGACGCCACCTTTGCGCCGGCCGAACCCATTTCGACCAGCGTGCCGTCGAGTGCGTCACGCACAGCCAGGGCGATGGCCGGCGGCCGGGTGCGCGACACGACGATGCGGGGCTTGTCCGCTGTGGCCGGCGGTGGATTGACGGTCGGGGTGGCGAGCGTAATGCCTTGTGCCGGAAGGGCAACCGCGCCTGCGACCAATTCGCCTGATTGCCACAGCGCGACGTGCACCGCCCAATCCTCACGGCCGAGTTCGGAGAACTCGCGGGTGCCGTCGAGCGGGTCGACAATCCACACCCGCTCGGCGGTCAATCGCACGGGGTTGTCAGCGCCCTCCTCGGACAGCACCGCATCGCCGGGCCGCTCGGTGCCCAGCGCCTCGATCAAGAAGTCGTGGGACCGCTTGTCCCCCGCGGCTTTCCGCCCGGCTTCGCTCGCGTCGGCCAGCTCGGCGCGCACGTCAAGCAGCAGCTTGCCCGCCTCCGTCGCCAACCGCGCGGCGACGTGGTGATCGCTCACCGCCTGCTTTCCAGCAGCTCGATCACCAGGTCGGCGAGCTCGTCGGTCGTGCGGTCCGGTGTCAGCCGCAGATCGGGTTTCTTCGGCCGTTGATACGGGCTGTCGATCCCGGTGAAATGAGTGATCTCACCGGCCCGCGCCTTGGCGTACAAGCCCTTCGGGTCCCGTCGTTCGCAGTCCTCCAGCGGGGTGTCGCAGAACACCTCGAAGAAGTCGAGGCCCGCCTCGATGGTCACCTGACGCGCCAACGCGCGGTGCTCCTGCAGCGGGCTGATCGCGGGAACCAGCACGACCTGGCCAGAGTCGGCGAGAATGGCCGCGATGTGGGCCAGCCTGCGCTGGTTCTCGGCGCGGTCGGCCATGGAGAACCCGAGGTCGGCATTGAGACCGTGCCGCAAGTTGTCTCCGTCGAGAACATAAGCGGGGGTTCCCTTTTCGAGCAGCTTCTGCTCGACGAGCATCGCCACCGACGACTTGCCCGAACCCGACAACCCGGTGAACCACACGGTCCGGCCCTTCGACAGCCGGTCCTCGGCTTTGCACAGCGATTCGTGGCGCACCGTGTTGGGGCTCGACGTGCGCGCGGTGACGAACGGCAAGATCATGCCAGCCGCGACTGTACCGTTGGTGTGCGGGTCGATCAGGATGAACGAACCCGTCGCCGCGTTACGGCTGTATTCGTCGAGCAGCAGCGGCACCTGGGTGCGCAGCGAGATGCGGCCCAGCTCATTGAGTTTGAGTGCGGTCGCGGTCTTGTCGCGATGCAGCGTGTTGACATCGAGGCGATAGTCCAGCGCCGTCACCTTGGCCCGCGTGGTGCGGGTCGTGTGCTTGATGATGTAGTCGCGGCCCGGCTCCAGTGAGGATTCGTCGGCCATCCAGCACACCGTGGCGTCGAACTCCTGGTCCACCCTCGGCTGATTGTTCGGCCGCGCGATCAGATCACCCCTGGAGATGTCGATGTCATCGGCTAGGCTGACCGACACCGCCATCGGCGGAAAGGCCTCCTGGACAGGCCCGCTCGGGCCCTCGATCTCAGTGATGCGGCTTGTCTTCCCAGTGGGCAGCACGACGACCTCGTCGCCGGGACGCATCACACCGCTGGCCACGGTGCCCGCGTAGCTGCGGTGGTCGTGATGGTCGAGGGACTGCGGCCGGATCACGTACTGAACAGGGAACCGCACGTCGACGAGGTTGCGGTCGCCCGCGATGTACACCTCTTCGAGATGGGACAGCAGCGACGGTCCGTCGTACCAAGGAGTGTTCTCCGACTTGGTGACGACGTTGTCGCCCAACAGCGCCGACAACGGAATCGTCGTCACGTCATGGATATCGAGCCGGGCGGCGAACTCGTGAAAGTCGTCGCGGATCTTCTCGAATTGCTCACGGTCCCAACCGATGAGGTCCATCTTGTTGACCGCGAGCACGATGTGCCGAATGCCCAGCAGTGACGCCAGGAATGTGTGGCGGCGGGACTGCTCGAGCAGCCCATTGCGGGCGTCGACCAACACGATCGCCAGCTGCGCGGTCGAAGCGCCAGTCACCATGTTGCGGGTGTACTGGACGTGGCCCGGCGTGTCGGCGATGATGAATTTCCGCTTGGGAGTAGCGAAATAGCGATATGCGACATCGATCGTGATGCCCTGCTCGCGCTCGGCGCGCAGGCCGTCGGTCACCAAAGCCAGGTCGGTGTAGTCGTGTCCGCGTTCCTTGGAAGTGCGCTCGACGGAGGCCAGCTGGTCTTCCATCACGGCTTTCGAGTCATACAGCAGCCGGCCGATGAGCGTGGACTTGCCGTCGTCGACGGATCCGGCGGTAGCCAAACGCAACAACGTCGTCATCAGAAGTAGCCCTCCCGCTTGCGGTCTTCCATGCCGGCTTCGGAGATTCGGTCGTCGGCGCGGGTCGCGCCGCGTTCGGTCAGTCGGGACACCGCGGTCTCGGCGATCACCTCGGACACGGTGCCCGCAAGGGATTCCACGCAACCGGTGCAGGTGACGTCGCCGACGGTGCGGAAGCGCACGGTCTTCTCGACGACCTCCTCGTCCTTGCGCGGCTGCAGGTAGCGGTGCACCGCCAGCAGCATGCCGTCGCGCTGAAACACGTTGCGCGGGTGGGCGTAATAGATCGACGGCAGTTTGATCTTCTCGGCGCCGATGTACGACCAGATGTCGAACTCGGTCCAGTTGGACAGCGGGAACACCCGGATGTGCTCGCCCTTGTGGTGCCGCCCGTTGTACAGGTTCCACAGCTCTGGCCGCTGCGCCTTGGGGTCCCATTGGCCGAACTCGTCGCGGAAGGAGAACACCCGCTCCTTGGCGCGGGCCTTCTCCTCGTCGCGGCGGGCACCGCCGAATGCGGCGTCGAACTTGTTCTCGCGGATCGCCCGGAGCAGCGTCACCGTCTGCAGCGGATTACGCGACGGGATGGTCTCGACCACGCGGCCGGCGTCGATGTCGTCCTGCACCTTGGCGACGATCAGCCGCACGCCGGCCTCTTCGACGAGCTCATCGCGGGTCTGCAGCACCTCGTCGAAGTTGTGCCCGGTGTCGACGTGCATCACCGGGAACGGCAGCCGGCCCGGCTGGAACGCCTTGAGGGCCAGATGCAGCATGACGATGGAGTCCTTGCCGCCGGAGAACAGCAGCACCGGCCGCTCGAACTCCGCGGCCACCTCGCGAATGATGTGGATGGCCTCGGCTTCCAGCGAGCGCAGATGGCTCAGCTCGTAGCGGCCAGCCTGGTTGAGCTCCTGGGCGGCGGTCATCGCATCCTCGTAAAGTTGGTAGAGATGACCAGATTTATCTGCATAACCCGATATGAAACCAGCCCCGGCCTGCGCTGTCAACGCGCCTAGCTCATTGCCCTGACCGATGTAGGCGATTTCGCCGATGCGGCGGTGTCGGGCGTCGTCGTGAGATGGGGCGATGAGCAAGCTCGTTTCGTTGGGGTGGAACGACGAGAAGGCGTATTTCTTCTCGGGCGGTCAGTACGTGCGCTGGGACGTCGCGTCGGACACCGTGGACGTCGGCTATCCGCGGCCGATCAGCTCCGGCTGGATTGGGATCTTTCCTGACGGCATCGACGCCGCAGCGGTCTGGAACAACGGCAAGGCCTATTTCTTCAGGGGCGCCGAGTACAGCGCGTACGACATCGCGGCCGACGTCGTTGTGGACGGATACCCGCGCACGATCGCGGAGAATTGGCCAGGCGTCTTTCCGGAGGGCGTTGATGCGGTCATCGTGTGGGGCAACGGGAAGGCGTACTTCTTCCGCGGCGACGAGTACCTCAGCTACGACATGGCCGCGGACACGGTCGATGATGGCTACCCGCGACCGATCCGGGACGGATGGGTTCAGCCGTTCGATACGGGCATCGACTCAGCAGTCGTGTGGAACAACGGCAAGGCCTACTTCTTCAGAGGTGACGAGTACGTCCGCTATGACGTAGCGACCGAGATGGCCGACGAGGGCTACCCCCAGCCGATCAGCTTGGGCTGGCCCGGAGCTCGGGGGGAACGCGCGAACCCGTCCCGCACCTCGCCGACGCCGCACGCCTCCGAGCACGGGGTCCACGCCAGCGTGCGCGACTACTTCCTCGCCTTCACCGAGCCACTCGAGGGACGCATCTACTGCATGTACCTCGACATCGAGGGATACGTCACCACGGCCGTCGGCAATCTCATCGACACCGAAGGCGACGCGTGTCGCCTGCCGTGGACCACGGCCGACGGCACCCGGGCGGCCGAGTCGGAGATCCGGTCTGAGTGGCGGCTCGTCAAGGGGATGACGGAGCTGGCCCGCCAGGGCGCCGGCGCCGCGGCGCGCGCCACGCAGCTGCGCCTCACCGATGCGGCGATCGACGACCTCGTCCTGGCGAAGTTCGACGCAAACACGCCCGTGCTACGTCGGGCGTACGCCGACTGGGACTCATGGCCTGCCGACGCACAGCTGGGCTGCCACAGCATCCTGTGGACCGGGTCGCGCTTCCCCGACGACAAGTACTGGCCGAGGTTCAACGCCGCTGTCAAGACACGGGACTGGCTGACCGCAGCCGATCAGTCCCACATCAACGACGAGGCGAACCCCGGGGTGACCGCCCGGAATACGGCAAATCACGAGCTCTTCAAAAACGCATCAAGGGTCGACGCCCAAGGGCTCGACATCACCGCGCTCGTCTACCGGCACCAACGCTGAGCAAATTCAACACCGATCAAGGAGCAAACACATGAGCAAGCTCGTGGGCATGATGTGGAACGACGACACGGCGTACTTCTTCCGCGGCGGCCAGTACGTGCGCTACAGCGTGAGCGCAGATTCCGTGGACGGCGGCTATCCGTTGCTGATCAGCTCGGGCTGGAAGGACATCTTCACCGAGGACATCGATGCGGCCGGGGTCTGGAACAACGGCAGGGCCTACTTCTTCAAGGGCTCCCAGTACTGTGCCTACGACGTCGTTGCCGACGCTGCCGTCGAGGGCTACCCCCGCAGCATCGCGCAGAACTGGCCTGGCGTCTTCCCCGACGCGATCGACGCAGTCCTGCCGTGGGGTGACGGCAAGGCCTACTTCTTCCGCGGCGACCAGTACCTGCGGTACGACATGGCCACGGACACCGTCGACGAGGGCTACCCGAAGCCGATCGCGGACGGCTGGTCCCATTACTTCACCGAAGACATCGACTCCGCCGTGCGCTGGCCGAACGGGAAGGCCTACTTCTTCAAGGAAGATCAGTACCTAGCCTTCGACATCGCCCGCGACGTCGTCGACGCGGGATACCCCGTCTCCCTGGGTGACTGGCCAGGTCCGCTGGGAGCTTCCGGCTCGGGGGGCACGGCCGAGACCATGAGTGCCCGGCGGTCCAAGATCATCGACGAGCTTCTGCCCGGCGTGCTGCCCAGCAAGTACAAGGAGCAGAAGTTCATCAAGCTGACCTTCGGGCTCACCAAGGAGAGCCCTGGCGTGACAGCGGGATACACGACTTGCGGGTCGTTGCCGATGTACATCGCCCGGATGCTGGGCGACAAGATCATCACCGGGACCAATGGCGTGCGCACTGCCGGCGTCAACGAAGGCGCATGGGTCGAGGCCGGCGATGGCGCCCGGCCGAAGCCGGGTGATCTCTACGCGCTGCTCAACAAGGACTCGACCGATCGAGCCCGGGGCGGCATCTCCCATGTCGGGGTCATCGTCGACGCGTCCACAGATGAGTGGAAGACCGCCGACGCCGGCCAAG
>DASRJA010000336.1:0-16005 GCA_035649695.1 Mycobacterium sp.
TTCTTGGGCCAGCGCCTGAGAGAAGCCCTCGAGCGCCCACTTCGACGCGTGGTAGGCGCCCAGGTTCTGGAACGCGACGATGCCGCCGATCGACGACACCTGGATGATGTGGCCGCTGCGCTGTGCCCGCAGGAACGGCAGTGCGGCCTGCGTCACCCACAGCGCACCGAACACGTTGGTCTCGATCTGGGCGCGCGCCTCGGCCTCGGTCAGCTCCTCGATGAAGCCGAAATGGCCGTAGCCGGCGTTGTTGACGACGATGTCCAGGCGGCCGAAGTGGTCGTGCGCCTGCTCGACCGCCGCGAAGTCGGCGTCGCGGTCGGTCACATCGAGCCGGATCGGCAGCAGCGCGTCCCCGTACTTCTCGGCGAGATCGTCGAGTGTCGCGGTGTCGCGGGCGGTGGCCGCGACCTTGTCGCCGCGCTCCAGGGCCGCGATCGCCCACTCCCTGCCGAATCCGCGTGATGTCCCGGTAATGAACCAAACTTTTTCAGTCACGCTCGATTAATGCCCGCTATGGCGGTCCTCATTCCCGGATTAAGCATGTTCACAGGTACCGTCGGGGCCGTGAGCCGCGCGTCGCTGGACAAGGACCCACATGAAGTGGCGTCGATGTTCGACGCCGTCGCGCGCCGCTACGACCTGACCAACACCGTGCTCTCCCTTGGCCAGGACCGGTTCTGGCGGCGCGCGACCCGGTCGGCGCTCCGGATCGGGCCGGGGGACAAGGTTCTCGACCTCGCGGCGGGCACAGCGGTATCGACGGTCGAGCTGGGGGCGTCGGGGGCGTGGTGTGTCGCGGCGGACTTCTCGGTCGGCATGCTGGCGGCAGGAGCGCAGCGCGATGTACCCAAGGTCGGCGCTGACGCCACCAAATTGCCCTTCGACGACGGCGTATTCGATGCGGTGACGATCAGCTTCGGGCTGCGCAACGTGGTCGACTACGCGGCGGGACTGCGAGAGATGGCACGGGTGACGCGCCCGGGCGGGCGGTTGGTGGTGTGCGAGTTCTCGACGCCGACGAACCGATTGTTCGCGACTGCCTACAAGGAATACCTGATGCAGGCGTTGCCCCGGATCGCCCGCACGGTGTCGTCGAATCCGGACGCCTACGTCTATCTGGCTGAGTCGATTCGCGCCTGGCCCGATCAGGCGGAACTCGCGCACCGGATTGCCGACGCCGGGTGGTCGGCGGTGCGATGGCGCAACCTGACCGGCGGCATCGTCGCGCTGCACGCGGCGACGAAACCGTTGGGCTAAAGCACCTCAGAGGCAGCGAGTCCGGAGGTACGGTCGCGCCATGTCCTACGGCCGCCTCGCAGATCCCGATTCCACGCTCGGCACCGATACCCGCTCCGACCCGCGCATGGTCAAGCTGTTCGCGCAGTTCGGTCTGGACGGCCACCCGCCGCCGTCGCCGGTGACTGCCGACTCTCCGATCGAGGACCGGCATGCCTTCGCCGCTGCGCAAGAGGAGGCCATAACCGCGGTCTTCGACGCTCTTGTGCAGGGCATCCCGGCCATCGAGGGCGTCACGACAACGACAACGACGATCACTGGCGAGGACGGCAATGACATCACCCTGTTCATCAGCCGCCCCACCGACGTCGAGGGAGCATTGCCGTGCATAGTGCACCTCCATGGTGGAGGCATGGCGATCCTCAGCGCCGCCGACCCCGGCTATATGCATATGCGCGAATACCTTGCTGCCACAGGACTTGTCGTTGTTGGCGTTGAATTTCGCAACTCCAGCGGAAAGCTCGGCCCCTACCCGTATCCGGCCGGGCTGAACGACTGTGCGGCCGCAATTCGATGGGTGGCAGCGCATCGCGGCGACCTCGGTGTGACTCACCTGATCGTGTCCGGCGAATCCGGCGGCGGCAACCTGACTCTCACGGTCGCACACAAGGCCAAGCGGGAAGGTTGGATACACGAGATCGCCGGTTTCTACGCGCAGTGCCCGTACATCTCGAATCGCTGGCTCGAGCGGTGCGATGACCTGCCGTCACTGCAGGAGTGCGACGGATACTTCATGGACTGCCAGGGCCTTGCGGTGATGGGCTCGCTCTACGATCCCACCAATTCGTACGCCAGCGACGCCACCTGTTGGGCGAGCATGGCCACCGACGAAGAACTGACCGGGCTGCCGCCGCATGTCATCTCCGTCAACGAACTCGACCCGCTGCGCGATGAGGGCCTGCAGTACTACCGGCGATTGGTGCACGCCGGAGTTCCCGCAGTGGGACGCGTGGTGGCAGGCACGTGCCATGGCGGCGACTTGCTGTTCGCGGGTGCCATGCCCGAGGTGTTCGCCGCGAGTATGCGCGACGTCAGCGGGTTCGCGAAGTCGCTCTAGTTCGACGCGTCCTCGAGCACAGCGTATGCGGCGTTGTACCCGGGGATGAACGTAATCCCCGGGCCCCCGTGGCATCCCGCGCCGCCGAGGTAGAGCCCGTCGATTGGCACAGGCATATCGAGGAATCCTTTTGGGCCAGGACGATTGGGGCCCATCAGATCCGGGTGCAGCAGACCGTGGCAGAAGTCGCCGGACGGCGCGGCGAACATTGTCTGCATGTGATACGGCGCGAACGTGATGTGGCGGATCTGGATGTCGCGGAAGTTCGGCGCAAACCGGGTGATCTTGTCGATCACCTTCTCGGCCATGGCGTTCTTGAGTTTGCGCGTGTCGCGACTGTTCTCCACAGGCAACGCATATGCGAAGGCACTCGCCGCGTGCTTGCCCGGCGGTGCCATGCCGGGATCGTGCACGGACGGGATCTGCATGCCCATCGACGGGTTGTCCGGGACGATGCCCCGCCTACATTCCTCCCATTGACGCTGTTGTTCTTCAGGCGAATTGAAGATCCCGATGGATCCCTGCATGCCCGGCTCGTTGAGGAAGTCGTAGGGCGGTGCGAACTCGGGCAGACCGTCGAGCGCGAAGTGGATCTGCACAAAGGACGCCCGGTGATCGCGGCCGCGCAACCGCGTCGCGAGGTCGGCCGGCAGGTGCTCGGCGCCGACCAGTTCGATCAACGTGTGATCCGGTGACAGGTTGGAAACCACCAGCGGTGCACTGATTTCCGATCCGTCGTGCAGACGCACACCGGTGACGCGATCGTCCTTGACGAGGATCTTGTCGACCTTGGCGCGATACCTGACTTCACCGCCATTGGAGACAAACAGCTGGTGCAGGTGCTCGCTGAGCGCGCCGATGCCGCCTTCCAGTTTCGTCATCATCGCGGTGGTGTCGTCGGGCACCGCCAGCGCGAACGCCAAACACGTTGCGCTGCCTGGGGTGTAGGGACCGCGGTAGGTGGAGTTGATGGCAAGGAAGGCGAGCATGCTGCGCAGCACAGCGTGCTTGTGCTTGTCGGGCAGGTAGCGGTCGATGGCATCCATCGCCGATCCGAAGATCACATCGTGGATCGCGGTGCGCTCGGCTTCGTTGGCGGCGCACGCATACATTTCGTCGAGCGTCTTGGGTGGCGTGCGAACATCGAAGCGGCCCAGTGCCTTTGCCGGTCCCTGGCTCCAGCCGATCAGCCCGGCCATCCCTGTGACGGCGTCGGTGCCGTGCTTGCCGGCGAGGTGGGTCATGAATTGCATCGGATCCCGATAGAAGATCATCGGTTCTTCGTCTTCGTCACCGAGGTTGACCGACATCACCTCCGCGTCGACCGTAGGCAGCGTGTCGAGCCCGAGCTCCTTGGCGATCTGGCTGGGCATGGGGAACTGCACCGACCCAGCGATCTCGTACCGAAAGCCATCGATCAGCTGGACGGTGGCCGCCATCCCACCGGTGTACGTGTTCGCCTCCAGGCAGACCGTGCGCAGACCCGCCTGCTGCAGGATGGCCGCCGCCGTCAGCCCGTTGTGACCCGCGCCGACAACGATCGCGTCGTAATCGCTCATCCCCAAAATATGTCAGTACTGACATAATTTGGCAAGGGTTCGATACCATCGCCGAACGATGACTTCCGCTCCGAACCTTCATGAGCAGCGCCGACGATCGACGCATGAAGCGCTTCGGCGCGCCGCACTGGCGAGTTTCGCGCGCAAAGGCTTCGCCAACGTGACGGTGACCGAGCTTGCGCGGGAGGCCGGGGTCACCGAGCGCACCTTCTTTCGGCACTTCCCGACCAAGGAAGCGGTGCTCTTTCAGGACTACGAGACACAGGTGGAGTGGCTGTCAGAAGCCTTGGCGCAGCGGCCGGCATCGGAGTCGCTGTTCGACGGCGTCCTGGCGAGCGTCGCGAGCTTCCCGTACGACCTCGAGGTGGTGCGTCAGGCGGCGACCGCCCGAACCGAGCTGATCAGTGCCGACCGCATCGCCAGCCACCTGCGCGTGGTGCAGTCGTCATTCGCCGGCGTCATCACCGACTTCGTGAAGAACCGGTACCGCGACACTCCCGACATCGACCTCGTGGCCGAAGTCGCGGGCGCCTGTCTCGCCGCTGCTCTTGTTGTGGCAGTGGAGAATTGGGGCCGCAACGGCTGCGCGGACGATCTTGGCGAGATCACCGCGGCTGCCCTCAATCTCGTGAGGTCCGGACTGGCGTCGTTGTCCTGAACCGGCTAGCTGACGACGTGAAAACCGCTGGTGCTGTCAGGGATGAACGCCGTTTCTCCGCTGCTCTGTTGCGGCGGAGTCGGCTGCTCGCTCGCCGGAACGCACACACCAACGAACGGCACGTCTGCGCACGGGCCGATAGGCGTCGCGTTTGCAATGGGAATCAAGCCGAGGGGGACAGTTGCGCATGCAATCGCGGCAAGCGCCCGAATTATCAAATTGCGTACGGTCATCGTGGATCCTTCCGACGACTCGTCTGCATTCAGAGTACGCCGCTGTCGCTCAAAGGTGGACAACTTGCGATATGGTCCCGGCCCTCACCAACGCATCGGCGACCAACGACCGATGGCACTCGGCCGCATCGTGTTCAAAACACATCAACGCCACGCACCGATGTCTAGCCATACGAACCAATTGATCAAGGGCCGCTTGGCCTTCCGGTGTTCTCAAGACATCGCGGTATTTCGCGACGGCCGCCTCGTCGCCGCGCCGATAAGCGTCACGGTTGTCACGCGGGTTGCCGAGCGCCGGCAGATGTACATAGTCGATTCCCGCCTCGTGCAGCCGCGCCGCGAGACCGTTCTTCGACAGGCCGGCTTTGCGCGACATCGGTGTAAGCCGCACGTCCACAAGGACTTTCACTCTTGCGGCTCGCAGCGCGGCGATGAGGTCGTCGACGGTGCGGTTCTGATAACCGATCGTTAGCAAAGCCGGCCGCGGGCGGATCAAGCCGGGTTGAACTTGAAGCTCACTTTCACCACACCATGGTCACCGGTGCCGGTCCCTTTGTGGTCCTCGAAGTTGAGATGGTCGTTGTTGATGACCAAACCGTCGAACAACCACACGCGCTTCCTGCTGTTGTCGTAGAACTGCTCGCTGACGAGCACGTGGTCCAGCGACTCGCGGAGATCCTGATGCACGTGCGTGTAGTACACGTCGCGTGTGTCCCGGTACTCCTGCAGCGTCTGAGCCGTATAGAGGCCCACATCGCTTCCTCCTTGCGCGCCGCCCACAAGGATCTGTGGCTGCTCGGTGAGGATGTTCGCAGTGTTGCTGGTCTGCCCGTCGTTCAAATCCCCCAACACAATGACCGGCGTTGTGGTGCCCTTCATGACGCCGGTGAGCATGACTCGAAGTGCGACGGCCTCCGCCGTTCGCCGGATCGTCGAGATGCCTGCGCCGAGCGCTTTCTGATGCGGTTTGAACGTCGCCGGATTGTTTTCGAACCAGGCTTCCTCGCTGACGTCGGTCGGAAGCTTGGACTTGAGGTGCGTCACGAACACCTCGGTTACCGGTTGGTCGTCTCGTAGTTTGACCTGGAAACGCAGAACGGGGCGAGAGAACGCATTGATAGTGACCTTGATCTCCGGGGACTGAGGGTCGTCGGGATCCTCTTTCAAGTCCAGCCGCGTCGCCTCGGGAAACTTGTCCACCCACTTCGGTTCACCGACTAGAAGTTCTTTGCGCACCAGCGCCCCACAGACGATCTTGTCGCCAGTCGCAGGCGTGGCAAGCTGTTGGTACTCGTCCTTCAGTCGCTTTGGCGGATCTCCCGGGGTGCCGTAGTTGAAGTCGAGGACAGCGTCTAGTGCCTCCTTGCTCCACAGCTCCTGCAGCCCGACGATGTCGGGGGCGAGGATCGTCAACTGCCAGACGATCCACTGAATCTTCATCCTGAATTGTTCTGGCGTCCAAGGTGTTTGCCCCCTGTTCATCGGCTTGCCAGGCTCTTGCAGGTTGAACAGGTTGAACGTCGCAACGCTGAATTCCTTGCGGTTCATCGATGACCCCCTCGTAGTGGAATGACTTCCGCGGTGTCATCCTGACGCGAATCCGCGACAGCGTCGTGGGTACTCGACTACTCGAGATATTGCCCGCGATATGCTGCGGCCCGTGGCCACATTTTGGCGCTACGTCCGCATCCAGCTGGTGGTGTTCGTTTTCGGGTGCGTCGGGCCGATCTTCTTGGGCATTTACTTTGCTACGCAACCGGATCCGGCCATGAAATGGGCGTATTGGGCCGGACTGTTCATCACCGCGGCCGACGTGCTCATCGCGTTGGGCCTCACCAACGCCAGCGACCCGAAAAGGGCGCCTGCCGATGCCCGCATCGCGTTGGCCGTGGCCAAGCGCCGACAATCCAGCAGCAGCGATCAATCGAGCTCGTCGAGCACCTACGACCCGTTTTCGTCGACGGCCTTCAGCTTCTCGACTGACTCTGGCTCGTCGCCGAGCGACTACTCCTCGTCCTCGAGTGATTACTCCTCGGGTGATTCCGGATCTTCATCCAGTGATTCCGGATCGTCGTCGTCGAGCGACTAGCCGTCGCTACATCTTGTCCGCCGCGATGATGGCATCGGCGAAAGCCTGCGGCGCCTCCTGCGGCACGTTGTGTCCGATGCCGTGGAGGATGCGGTGTGAATAGGGGCCCGTGAACATCTTGCGGTAGGCGGCACCGTCCTTGTTGGCGCCATCGAAGTCGCTGCCGATCGTGACGGTCGGCACGGCGATCGGTGGGCTATCGGCCAGCTTGCCGTCAATGTCGTCGTACTGCGTTTCGCCGGCCGACAACCCGAGTCGCCAGCGGTAGTTGTCGATGACGATGGCGACATGATCCGGGTTGGTGAACGCCGCGGCGCTGCGGTCGTAGGTGGCGTCGTCGAACTTCCACGTCGGCGACGCCTCCTGCCAGATGAGTTTGTTGAAGTCGTGTGTGTTCTGGCGGTACCCGCGAACTCCACGATCGGTCGCGAAATAGTACTGGTACCACCAGCCGTGTTCGGCCTGCGGCGACAAAGGCTGTTGATTGGCAACGAGATTCACGATCAGGTAGCCACTCACCGACACCAGCGCCTTGACTCTCTCCGGCCAGATCGCGGCGACAATGTCGGCGGTCCGTGCGCCCCAGTCGAATCCACCGAGCACCGCCCGGTCGATGTTCAGCGCATCCATGAGCGCGACGACGTCCTGCGCTAGTGCCGCCTGCTGTCCATTACGAACGGTGTCCGACGAGAGGAATCGAGTGCTCCCGTAGCCGCGCAAAAAGGGAATGAGCACCCGGTATCCGCGGGCGGCGAGAATCGGCGCGACGTCGACGTAGCTGTAGATGTCGTACGGCCAACCGTGCAACAGGATGACGGGTGGGCCGTCAGCTGGGCCGTCCTCGGCATAGCCGACGTTGAGCACTGCGGCGTCAACCTGTTTGAGCGACGCGAACGACGTGTGCGACTGCGCCGGTGAAGCCGAAGCGATTGCAGAACTGGCCACTGAGGTAGCGGCGACCGCGAATCCGACGGTGCGCGCGAAGTCGCGTCGTGTGATCACCGTCAGATCGTTGAGAATTCGGAATCGACTTGCAAGTCCAGATCAGCTGAAGGGTGGCCGCCTGTCGATCCGGCGCGACGCCAAACCCGCCGACCGCCACACCCGCGCGATCCAGTCGACGTCCTCGTCGGTCACCAAATTCCCCATCACCCGCACCGCGATGTTCATCAGGAACGCCGATCGCATCGCAACAGGACCCGTCGCCGGCAGGAACCGCGGAATCGTCAGCAGCAGCCCCAGCCGGCGCGCGACTGAGAACGCCCGCGCGTAATGCGACGACAGCACCTCAGGCCATGCCGACGACACGTCGCCGACGCCCAGCATCTCGGCCGCCAGCCGGCCGGTCTCCAGCCCGTAGTCGATGCCCTCGCCGTTCAGCGGGTTGACGCAGGCCGCGGCATCGCCGATCAGCATCCAGTTCGGCCCGGCCACGCCGGAGACCGCGCCGCCCATCGGCAACAACGCTGACAACGCCAACCGCGGCTCGCCCTCGAAGCCCCATTCCTTACGCCTCAGTGACGTGTAGTACGACATCAGCGGCCGCAAAGCGGCATCGGCGGGGCGTTTCGACGTCGCCAGCGCGCCGACGCCGATATTCACCTCGCCATTGCCGAGCGGGAAGATCCACCCATATCCGGGCAGCACCCGCCCCTCGGGTGAGCGCAGTTCCAAGTGCGACGTAATCCACGGCTCGTCGGCGCGAGGCGTCGCGATGTACCCGCGGACCGCCACGCCGTACACCGTCTGCTGATGCCACTGCCGGCCCAACACCCGGCCCAACGGCGAGCGTGCCCCGTCGGCGACGATCAGCGACCTGCACCCGATCTCCGCGCCGGAGTCCAACAACAGCGACGACACGCGTCCGCTCGAATCATGGCGCACATCAACGGCTTTCACGCCCAGCAGCATCTTGGCGCCGTCGTCGACGGCGACCATCCGGATGCGGTCGTCGAGCTCTGTACGTGGCACCGCGCTGCTGACCGCCGGGAACGACGGGCCCGGCCAGTCGACCTCTACGTCACCGCCGAACCCGACAAGCCGCAAGCCGCGGTGCTGTACCCGGCCCTCGAGCCACGGCCCGAGCCCCAGCCGCTGCAACTCCAAGACGGCGCGCGGGGTCAGGCCGTCGCCGCAGGCCTTGTCGCGCGGGAACTGCGCGGAGTCGATGACCAGCACGTCGCGCCCGCCCCGGCAGGCCCACGCGGCCGCGGCCGAGCCTGCCGGCCCGGCCCCGACGACGACCACGTCGGCTCGTGTATCCACGCCTCCCAGTATGTTGGCAGGGTGAGGACACCAGCGAGTGTGGTGGCGGGGGTGGATTTCGCCGACCCCGTCTTCGCGCAGGAGGTCCGCGATGGTGTGGCGCGCATCGAGGACCTGATGGCCACTGAGCTGGGCAAAGCCGACGAGCTGATGTCCGAGGCCGTCCAGCACCTGTTCCAGGCAGGCGGAAAACGGTTCCGCCCGCTGTTCACCGTCCTTTCGGCGCGGCTGGGGCCAGAACCCGATGCATGGCAGGTCTCCGTCGCGGGGGCCGTCATCGAGCTGGTGCACTTGGCAACGCTCTACCACGACGACGTAATGGACGAGGCGCAGGTGCGCCGCGGCGCCCCCAGCGCCAACGCCCGCTGGAGCAACAACATTGCGATCCTGGCCGGCGACTATTTGTTCGCGACGGCCTCCCGCCTCGTCTCCCGACTGGGTCCGGAGGCCGTGCGCGTCATCGCCGATACCTTCGCGCAACTGGTGACGGGGCAGATGCGTGAGACCCGCGGCGTGGCCGAGGGTGTCGACGAGGTCGAGCACTACCTGAAGGTGGTGTACGAAAAGACGGCGTGCCTGATCGCGGCGTCGGGCCGGTTCGGCGCGACGTTCTCCGGAGCCGGCGAGGAGCAGATCGAGCGGCTGAGCCGGCTCGGCGGCATCGTCGGCACGGCGTTCCAGATCTCCGACGACATCATCGACATCGACAGCGACCCCGACGAATCGGGCAAGGTGCCGGGCACCGACCTGCGCGAGGGCGTGCACACACTGCCGGTGCTGTACGCGCTGCGTGAGACGGGCCCGGACGGGGACCGGCTTCGGCAGCTGCTCAAAGGTCCGGTCGAAAACGATGACGACCTGGCCGAGGCGCTGCGGCTGCTCCGCAAGTCGCCGGGAATGGCGCAGGCCAAGGACACCGTGGCGCGGTACGCCAAACAAGCCCGCGACGAGCTGGCCAACCTTCCTGAAGGCCCGGGTCGCCAAGCGCTGGCCACGCTGGTGGACTACACGGTGAACAGGCACGGCTGACGCGACAGGAACCCGCGGAGGCTGGCTAAGCGTTGACTCAGCGAAGACTTCGTAGGAGGTAGCTGATGACCTGGCATCCGCACGCCAACAGGGCCAAGACGTTCCTGTTGCTGGTGGGTATGTCGGCGCTGATCATGTTCATCGGCGCGCTGTTCAATAGCAGGGCGATTCTGGGCCTGGCGGTGCTGTTCGCCGTCGGCATGAACGTCTATGTCTACTTCAACAGCGACAAGCTGGCGCTGCGGGCGATGCATGCCCAGCCGGTGAACGAGATGCAGGCGCCGGTGATGTACCGCATCGTGCGGGAGCTGGCGACGACGGCACGACAGCCAATGCCGCGGCTGTACATCAGCGATACCGCGGCACCGAACGCGTTCGCCACGGGCCGGAACCCGCGCAATGCGGCGGTGTGCTGCACGACAGGAATCCTGCAGATCCTCAACGAGCGCGAGCTTCGTGCGGTGCTGGGCCATGAGCTTTCCCACGTGTACAACCGCGACATTCTCATCTCGTGTGTGGCCGGTGCGATGGCTTCAGTGATCACGGCGCTGGCCTTCGTCGCGCACTTCGCGGGAATGTTCGGCGGGAGCCGCGACGGTGGCTCGAATCCCTTCGCGCTGTTGCTGATTGCGCTGTTGGGTCCGATCGCCGCAACGGTGATCCGGCTGGCGGTGTCGCGGTCGCGTGAGTACCAGGCTGACCAATCGGGCGCGGAGCTGACGGGCGATCCGCTGGCGTTGGCTTCAGCATTGCGGAAGATCAGCGCAGGTGTGCAGCAGGCGCCTCTGCCGCCGGAGCCCCAGCTGGCAGATCAGGCGCACCTGATGATCGCCAACCCGTTCCGCTCCGGTGAGCGCATCGGCAAGCTGTTCTCGACGCACCCGCCGATGGAGGACCGGATCCGCAGGCTGGAAGCGATGGCAGGCCGCGGACCTGGGTTGTACTGAGGTCGGCGTGCGCCCTTTGGCCGCGCCCCCTAGGGTGTGGTCCGTGCTGCGCAGAATTCTGATCGGCGTTGCGGGGATCGCGGGGGCGGCCCTGGTTGGCGTGCCGGGCATCGCGGCGGCTGACCCGCCACCGCTGCCGAACATCAATGCGTTTCCGTCGGCGAAGCCGTCGGAGTACTCGGTGAACGACGGCGCCCGGTACGCCTTCGGCGTGCTCGACGGCGTTACGTGCGTCCTGGACAAGCAGTCGGGCAGTTATGGCTGCAGCGGGCCGATTCCCGCTGCGCCGGGCGGCGCGAATCTGGTCAGTGCACGTGCGTCGGGTAAGCCTGGATTCGCCAACGCTGACCGCCCCGTGTACGGCGTGGTCGAGGATGCGAAGGCGCTGCCGCCGAATACGCGGCTCAGCTTCCGCACGGTCAGCTGTGGGACGGACGGGTTCGTCACGACGTGCCTGAACAGCATCGACCAGTCGGGTTTTGTGCTCAGCCCCGACGGCAGCTACACGTTCGGCTAGAAACACTGCTGGTCATTTCTGCGACACATAGGCTATGGCAGTGCTGAGCAGAGTTCTGGCAGGCGTTTTGGGAGCAGTGGCCGTCCTCGGCGTGCCTGGCATTGCGGGGGCTGAGCCGCCGCCAGATCCACCGCCACAGCCGCCTCCACCACCCAACGTCAACGCCTTGGCGCCGGTGAAGCTGTCCGATTACGCGACCATGAACGACACCTGGTACGCGTTCACGTCGGGCGGAGTCACCTGCGTGCTGCAGCGCGCGGGCAGCTATGGGTGCAGTGGTCCAATTCCCGGCGCCCCCGAGGGGGCGAACCTCGTCAGCGGCTCCTATGGCGGGGTGCCGGGCTTCGCGATCTCACCCGGCGACGTGTTCGCCGCGGCCGGTGCGGTCAAACCGCTGCCGGCTGGTTCGCGGATCAGCTATCAGACCGTCAGTTGCGGCAACGACGGCGCGACAACGACGTGCGTCGACGGTCGCAGCCAGTCGGGATTTGTGATCAGCCCGGCGGGCAGCTTCATTCTCAACGAGACACCTCCGCTGCTGTACCGACCCGATAACAGGGGTCCGTTCGCTAACTGAGCTTTCGTGCCGCGAAACCGGGTACTCGAAGGGAACGAGACCGGGGAGGCACGAATGGCGAAGGATCATGGCCCAAGCGTCAAGAACGACAAGCAGTACGAGGGCCTGCGCAAGAAGGGCATGAGCAAGGCGCGGGCCGCGAAGATCGCCAATACGCCTGGAGCTTCAAAGAAGGGCGGCAAAAAGAGCGGGAAGAAGTCCAGCTAGTTCGGTCTGCGGGCCGCCATCATTTGTTGACGGCCGCCAACCGGCTAGTGCTCCTCAGAACCCCGAGCCGTGCACCTCGTGGCCCGGCTTCTCCGCGACGAGCCCGCGGTACGCGTCTTCGACCGTGCTGCCGTGGTTGATGACGCCGTCGACCTCGCGGGCGATCGGCATGTTGATGCCGTATTTGTCGGCGAATTCCATGATGACGCTGGAGGCCTTGACGCCCTCGGCGACCTGATTCATCGACGCGATGATCTCGTCGATCGGCTTACCGGCGCCCAGCTGTTCGCCGACGTGACGGTTGCGGCTGCGCTGGCTGGTGCACGTCACGATCAGATCGCCGGTCCCGGCCAGGCCTGCGAACGTGTCGCGGTGCCCACCGACCGCCTCGCCTAGCTTCGACATTTCGCGCACCGCGCGCGTGATCACCATCGCGCGCGTGTTTTCGCCGATGCCCAGCGAGTAGCCCATGCCGACCGCGATCGCGTAGACGTTCTTCAGCGCGCCTGCCATCTCAACACCGACGACGTCGTCGGTCGTATAGGTGCGGAATCGCTTGGTGCGGAACAGTTCCGCCAATTTGGCGGCCAGGTGCTGATCCGGCATCGCCAGCACCGCGGCAGCGGCGTATCCCTCTCCGACCTCGCGCGCGATGTTCGGCCCGGCCAGTATGCCCGCCGGATGGCCGGGCAGCACCTCATCGACGATCTGGCTCATCCGGTAGTTCGTGCCCTGCTCAAGGCCTTTGACCAGGGACACCACCGGCACCCACGGCCGCAGCTCCTTGGCCAGCTGTTCGAGCACGCCACGGAAGCCGTGCGACGGCACGCCCATCACGACGACGTCGGCGGCATTGGCCGCTTCGGAGAAGTCGTTGGTGGCTTGCAGCGTTGGCGACAGCTCGACGTCATCGCCGAGATACTTCGTGTTGCGGTGATTCTTGTTGATGTCCTCGGCGGTCTCCTCCGAGCGCACCCACTGCAACGTTGGCCCGCGCCTGGCGCAGATGGACGCCACAGTGGTGCCCCAGGATCCTCCGCCGAGGACGACGACATTGGGTTCGCGTTGCGCAGGTGCCATGCCGATCAGCGTAGGTCTGTCGGCTGGCAGGCCGGGGCGGTTTAGCAGTGCGAATCCGACTGACTTGTGCGCTGCTGCCGTGGTGGACGGGTACGTTCAAAGCGTCCGCAGCGCGCATAGGCGTACCCATGTCAGACCCGACTCGCGTCGATCCTCAAAAGCCGGCGGCCGCCGTGACCCCAACCGGTGGCAGCGCCGAAGAGGTCAATGCGTGGTGGGGTTCGCTCGGCCAGGCGGACCGAGACCGACTGCTCGCCGAGCACCCGTCGGGGCTGGGGAATCTCAATGGCATCCCGGCCGGCATCCGAGACCAGATCAATAACGCGGTGATGAACGACGACCTATCCCGCATCGCGGACGCGGCCGCCGGGCACGCCGTATCGGTCGACGATGTGTTGGCAAGTCCTGCGCGCTATGGCCTTTCGAACGATGACGCCGTGCGGTATCGGAACGCCGTCCAAACCAGGCGGGGCCTCGACCACGACCGGGGATCCGACCCGGGCAACCCGCGACCGGTGATGCTGTGGGCTTATCACCCGTCGGCATTTCACGGGCAGGGCAGTGCAGCGATCGCGATCGGTGACCCGGACGAAGCGGGCGACATCGCGGTCATCGTGCCGGGAGCGGGTAGCAGCGTCGCGGGCGGATGGTTGTCCGGAGGGCACAACGCTGCCATCAACGTCTATGACCGGTCGATTGCCGCGTATCCAGACGAAGACATGTCGGTGATCGCGTGGATGGGTTACGACGCGCCAGACAATTTCAGCGATCTGGGAATCGCGGCGCCGTTGTTGGCCCGAGCCGGGGGTGAGCTGTTGGCCCAGGACGTCAACGGCCTGTGGGTGACGCACGCGGAATCGAACCCACCCCACGTGAGCGTGCTCGGGCATTCCTATGGGGCGACGACGGTCGCGGATGCCTTCGCCGGCAGCGGCATGCGTGCGAACGATGCGATCCTGCTGGGCAGCCCGGGGACAGACCTAGCCAAGAGTGCCGCAGACTTCCACGTCGACTCCGGCGAGGTGTATGTCGGCGCCGCGTCGACGGACCCCGTCAGCTGGATCGGAGTATCGGGAAGCGTGCCGGACATACTGAACGACGTGTTTGGCCATCCATTCGGCCCCGACGTTGGGCTGGGCGCCGACCCGGCCGGTGATGGTTTTGGCTCTGTTCGCTTCGAGGCGGAGGTGATGGGGCGCGACAGGCTGGACATGGGTGACCATTCGCATTACTACGACGTCGGCGGCGAAGCGCTGCGCAGCATCGTCCACATCGTCACCGGCAATGGCGGTGCGCTGGCACGGGACGACTTGGTGGCGGAGGGAAGGCGGCAGCCGCATGCGACCACGCCTCGCGAGATCAATATTCCCGGGCTGGGCCGAATCAGCTTGCCACACATTGACACTCGCATACCGGGCACGCCCGCCTCGATCGACCCGGAAGCCGTTCGCGGATTGGAGTCAACGTGACTGAGGACGCACTGCCTCGGCTGTCTGACGAAGAGGCAATGGCGCAAGTGGTCGAGCCGGCCAGGCAGATCATCCGGCTTGCGGGCCTGCAGGACGTGAGCGGGGGCTTCTTATTCGAGTCGTGCAACGACCAGGGTGACCCGCCGTATCGCGGGCGCGTAGAGATGAGCTTCGCGATGCCCGCCGGCGCCGAGCCCGATGCGTACTTTCAGCAGATTGCAGCGGTGATGCTGACGCAGGGGTGGATCGACGGACCTCCGCCGGGGAAGTGTCCGATCGGTGTGGTCATTCACACAGAGACGGTCATGGCGATCATCGCCAGGGCATCAGCGGCCGACATGCGGGGGTCCGTCCAGCTGTGCGGGCAGTGCGGCAACATCACGGACCACCGCGCCGACGGCAAGACCGTCGGGGTCGAGATCACGGCGCAGCTCACCGGTAGTTGACGAACTGCAGCGCCACGTCGAGGTCGGCCTTCTTGAGCATGGCGATGACGGCCTGAAGGTCGTCGCGCTTCTTGGAGCTGACGCGGACCTCGTCGCCCTGGATCTGAGTCTTGACGCCCTTGGGGCCGTCATCGCGAATCAGCTTGGTGATCTTCTTGGCGTCCTCGCTGCTGATGCCCTGCTTGATGGCGCCGCTGACCTTAAAGGTCTTGCCGCTGGCCTGGGGATCGCCGACGTCGAAGGCCTTCATGGAGATGTCGCGGCGGATGAGCTTTTCCTTGAACACGTCGATGGCCGCCTTGATGCGCTCCTCGGTGGACGAGGTGATCACGACGGTCTCCTCGCCCTGCCACGCGATCGACGTGTCGGTGCCGCGGAAGTCGAAGCGGGTGGCCAGCTCCTTGGCGGCCTGGTTCAGCGCGTTGTCCACCTCCTGGCGGTCAACCTTGCTTACGACATCGAACGATGAATCCGCCATTGGATTCGGCCCTCCTCGGTGCGTCTACTTGTGAACTCGGGGACATTCTCGTCCTAGCGCTTCGGGCGCACCAAGGCAGGTGCACGGCAGTCGAT